>JAQUDN010000205.1 GCA_028685665.1 Burkholderiaceae bacterium
CCGGGCAGCAGATCCTTGATGCGCTCCCATTGGGCATCAAGGAGGGCATATCTTTTACTCATGGCCTTTACATGGCACTGGGGCTGTGACTTTCAACTGCAGGGGTATTGATTGATGACACGCCCTAGGCCCTGCGGGACAGGCATGGAGCGCCCTGGGCCGCCCCATGCCAAGACCCGCAGCGGTCAGGACGCGGCCTTGGCCGCATCGAGATTGCGCAAGCGGATGTGCAGTTCGCGCAACTGCTTTTCATCCACGGGCGAAGGCGCCTGGGTCAGCAGACACTGGGCGCGCTGGGTCTTGGGGAAAGCGATCACGTCGCGGATCGATTCAGCGCCGGTCATCAGCGTGACGATACGGTCCAGGCCAAAGGCCAGACCGCCGTGGGGGGGCGCACCGTACTGCAGAGCGTCCAGCAGGAAACCAAACTTCTGCTGGGCTTCTTCCGGAGTGATCTTGAGGGCGTCGAACACCTTCTGCTGCACATCGGCACGGTGGATACGGACCGAACCACCGCCCATTTCCCAACCATTGAGCACCATGTCATAGCCCTTGGAGATGCACTTTTCAGGGGCGGTGACCATGTAGTCTTCGTGGCCATCCTTGGGTGCCGTGAAAGGATGGTGCACAGCCACCCAGCGGTCGTTCTCTTCGTCGTGCTCGAACATCGGGAAGTCCACGACCCACAAAGGAGCCCAGCGGTCTTCAAACAGGCCGTTCTTCTTGCCGAATTCGCTGTGGCCAATCTTGATGCGCAGCGCGCCAATGGCGTCGTTGACGACCTTTTCCTTGTCCGCACCGAAGAACAGCAGGTCGCCGTCTTGTGCGCCGGTGCGTTGCAGGATTTCAGCGATGGCCGCGTCGTGGATGTTCTTGACGATGGGCGATTGCAGGCCGTCACGGCCCTTGGCCAGTTCATTGACCTTGATGTACGCCAGGCCCTTGGCGCCGTAGATCTTGACGAACTCGGTGTAGCCATCGATTTCACCGCGCGACAGGCCACCGGCTTCACGGGCGCCACCAGGCACGCGCAGGGCCACCACACGGCCGTTCTTCATGGTGGCCGCGCCCGAGAACACCTTGAAGTCCACGTCCTTCATCACGTCGGTCAGTTCGGTGAATTCGAGCTTGACGCGCAGGTCGGGCTTGTCCGAGCCAAAGCGGTAAGCCGCATCCTGGTAGGTCATGACCGGGAACACGCCCAAATCGACGCCCAGGGTGTTCTGGAAGACGGTCTTGATCATGCCCTGGAACATGTCGCGGATGTCCTGCTCTTCCATGAACGAGGTTTCGATATCGATCTGGGTGAACTCAGGCTGGCGGTCTGCGCGCAGGTCTTCGTCGCGGAAGCACTTGGTGATCTGGTAGTAGCGGTCAAAACCCGCCACCATCAGCAGTTGCTTGAACAGCTGAGGCGACTGGGGCAGTGCGAAGAAGTGGCCATCGTGGACACGGCTGGGCACAAGGTAGTCCCGCGCGCCTTCGGGCGTGCTCTTGGTGAGCATGGGCGTTTCGATGTCGATGAAACCATTGGCGTCGAGGAACTTGCGTACCTCCATCGACACCTTGTAGCGCAGCATCAGGTTGTTCTGCATGTACGGGCGGCGCAGGTCCAGCACACGGTGCGTCAGGCGCGTGGTCTCGGAGAGGTTTTCTTCGTCGATCTGGAACGGAGGCGTGACCGAGGGGTTGAGCACGTTCAGCTCGTGGCACAGCACTTCGATCTTGCCGCTTTTCAGGCCGTCGTTGACGGTGCCTTCGGGGCGCGCACGCACCAGGCCCTTGACCTGGACGCAAAACTCATTGCGCACGCCTTCAGCGGTCTTGAAGGTCTCGGCGCGATCGGGGTCGCACACCACCTGAACGTAGCCTTCGCGATCACGCAGGTCGATGAAGATCACCCCACCATGGTCGCGGCGGCGGTTGACCCAGCCGGAAAGGGTAACGGTTTGGCCCAACAGGGCTTCGGTCACAAGACCGCAATAGTGGGAACGCATGGCCATGACAAGACTTCCGGCGCCATCAAGGCGCGTTAGAGAGGATTACTTGGGAGAGACAAGAGCGGGGGCAGGAGGCGCCACCACACCCATCGAAACGATGTATTTGAGCGCTGTGTCCACACTCATCTCGAGCTCGACACAGTCGCTTTTGCGGACCATCACGAAATACCCGCCCGTGGGATTGGGCGTGGTGGGCACAAAAACGCTGACGAACTCATCGCGCAGGTACGCCGCCACTTCGCCACTGGGGGCACCGGTCACGAAGGCCACGGTCCAGACACCGTCGCGGGGCCATTGCACCAGCACAGCGGTTCGAAAAGCATTGCCGCTCTCGGAAAACAGGGTGTCAGACACCTGCTTCACGCTGGAATAGATGGAACGCACCACGGGAATGCGGTGCACCAGGGCATCGCCCCACTGCACCAGCTTGCGACCGGCAAAATTGCTGGCGACAGCCCCCACCACCAGCAAGATCAGCAAGGTCAGCACCACGCCAAAGCCGGGCACATGAAAACCCAGCAGCCGGTCCGGATGCCATGCCAGAGGCAGGATCTGGAGGGTTTGGTCGAGCGTCCCCACAATCCAGTTCAGCACCCAGGCGGTGATGACCCCCGGGACGATGACCAGCAGCCCCGTAAACAACCATTTGCGCAAGGCAGACATCGACAAGGCTCAGCTATTAGAAGAAGAACTGGCCGCAGAGGGCGCAGGTGCTGCACTAACAGCTTCTGTTTTTGTAGCGCTCTCAGTGGAGGCCGGAGCCGCCGCCTCGGTCTTGGCGTCTGTCTTGGCCTCGGTGGCAGGTGCGGAACCCGCACCGCTGCCCCCCCGGAAGTCCGTCACGTACCAGCCAGAACCTTTGAGCTGAAAACCGGCGGCCGTGACCTGCTTGGAAAAAGCCTCTGCCCCGCACGCAGGGCAGGTGGTCAAAGGGGCATCAGACATTTTTTGCAGCACATCCTTGGCATGGCCACAGGAGCCGCACTTGTAGGCGTAAATAGGCATGTCGAGTGGGTTGGGTTGGAAATGCGAAGCCCGCAATTATAGGCAGGCCCCTGTGACCCCCGGCCCGCATGCCGCGCCGGTTCAGGCGCCTTCGGTCCGCGGGTGGTGCGCGGCGTGGCGATTGCGGATGGCCTGGGGACCGAGAGAGCCGATCAGCATGCCGGCAATGGCCGCCAACACCCCCGCCAATTGCGCCGGAAACTCCATCCCGGCCGGGGTCAGCACAAACAGCAGCCAGGCCAGCAAGCCCAGGCTGATGGCAAAGAGCGCGCCCTGGGTGCTGGCCCGCTTCCAGTACAGGCCAAACACCAGGGGCACAAAGCCCCCGACCAGGGTGACCTGGTAAGCCCCCGAAACCATTTCGTAGATCGACGTGCCTTGCATCCAGATCGCGTAGCACAGCACCAGGGCACTGAAGACCAGCACGGTGACACGCATGGTGACAAGTTCCTGCCGATCGCTGGTGTGGGGGCGGAACTGCCGCCAGATGTTCTCTGCGAACGTCACACTTGGGGCCAGCAAAGTGGCCGACGCACAGGATTTGATGGCAGAGAGCAGCGCGCCAAAGAACAGCACCTGCATCACGAAGGGCATGTGCTCCAGCACCAGGGTCGGCAAGACTTTTTGGGGATCGGTCTGGAGCAGTTCTTCCGCCTGTCCGGGCATGATGATCAGCGCGCTGGTCACCAGAAACATGGGCACGAAGGCAAACAGGATGTAGGCCACGCCGCCAATGACCGGCCCGAGGGTGGCAGAGCGCAGATTGTTGGCCGACATCACGCGCTGGAACACATCCTGCTGGGGAATCGAGCCCAGCATCATGGTGATGGCGGCCGCGATAAAAAACACGATGTCCTTGAAATCCGGTTCGGGCATGAAACGGAAGAGATCCCGGCTGCTGGCCAGGGCGATCACCTTGTCCGCTCCACCGGCCATGTCGCTGGCAAAGACGGCCAGGATGGCCAGGCCCCCGACCAGGATGATCATCTGCATGAAGTCGGTCACCGCGACGGACCACATGCCGCCAAACAAGGTGTAGGCGAGGATCGACACCACACCGATCACCATGCCCAGCGGCACGCTCACGACACCGTCCGACAGCAGGTGGAAAACCAGCCCCAGCGCCGTCACTTGTGCCGAGACCCAACCCAGGTAGCTGACCATGATGATCAGCGAAGCCACCACCTCCACCGTACGGCCATAGCGCTCCCGGTAATAGTCGCTGATCGTCAGCAGATTCATCCGGTACAGGCGGGCCGCAAAAAAGACGCCGACCAGAATCAGGCAACTGCCCGCACCGAAAGGGTCTTCCACCACAGAACCCAGCCCCCCCCCAATGAACTTGGCGGGGATACCCAAGACGGTTTCCGAGCCGAACCAGGTGGCAAAGGTGGTGGTGACAATCATCACCAGGGGCAGATGGCGCCCAGCCACCGCGAAATCCGCCGTGCTCTTGACCCGCCGGGCCGCCACCAGGCCAATCGCGATCGTCACCAACAGATAAACAATGACCAGGGTCAGCAACACGGTGCAGGCTCTCAAAAAGGACAGGAAAAATCAGGGCACAGCGCTCACCCGTGCGGCTCAGAACAGGCGCACGCGAATCAGGACCTGCAGGGCCAGCAGCCCCACCACAAACCCCATGCCGCCATAAATAATGCCTTGCAGCAGGCGGTTGGTGCGTTTTTGCACCTCCAGCAACTCCCGCAGCACCCGGGGCTCGCTCGAAGGCCGCTGGCGCAGGAAATCGACCAGCAGGCGCGGCAATTCCGGCAGGAGTTTGGCGTAATGCGGCGCCTCGGCACCGAGCTCACGCCACAGCCGCTGGGGCCCCATTTGCTCCAGCATCCACTTTTCCAGAAACGGCTTGGCCGTATTCCAGAG
>JAQUDN010000206.1 GCA_028685665.1 Burkholderiaceae bacterium
TCAAGGCCGTGATGCCCGAGTCCACCTTTGCCCGCATCTACCAGGAGATGATCAACTTCTGCAAGTGGCACGGCAACTTCGACCCCAAGACCATGGGCACCGTGCCCAATGTGGGCTTGATGGCGCAGCAGGCCGAGGAATATGGCTCGCACGACAAGACTTTCGAGATCGCCGAAGACGGCGTGGCCAACATCGTTGACCTGGCCACCGGCGAAGTGCTGCTGAGCCAGAACGTTGAAGAAGGCGATATCTGGCGCATGTGCCAGGTCAAGGACGCTCCGATCCGCGACTGGGTGAAGCTGGCCGTCAACCGGGCCCGCAACTCCGGCATGCCTGTGGTGTTCTGGCTCGATGCCTACCGTCCGCACGAAGCCCAGCTGATCACCAAGGTCAAGATGTACCTGCACGAGCACGACACCACGGGCCTGGACATCCAGATCATGAGCCAGGTGCGCGCCATGCGTTACACCCTGGAGCGCGTGATCCGCGGCCAGGACACCATCAGCGCCACTGGCAACATCCTGCGCGACTACCTCACCGACCTGTTCCCCATCATGGAACTGGGCACTTCGGCCAAGATGCTGTCCATCGTGCCTTTGATGGCCGGCGGCGGCATGTACGAAACCGGTGCGGGTGGCTCGGCCCCCAAGCATGTGCAGCAGCTGGTGGAAGAAAACCACCTGCGCTGGGATTCGCTGGGTGAATTCCTGGCCCTGGCCGTGTCGCTGGAAGACCTGGGCCTGAAGACGGGCAATGCCCAGGCCAAGATCCTGGCCAAGACCCTCGACGCCGCCACCGGCAAGCTGCTCGACACCAACAAGAACCCTTCGCCCAAGACCGGCCAGCTCGACAACCGCGGCAGCCAGTTCTATCTGGCGCTGTACTGGGCCCAGGAACTGGCCGCACAGACCGACGATGCCGCCCTGGCCGCGAAGTTCGCGCCCCTGGCCCAGCAACTGGCGGCGAACGAGCAGACCATCGTGGCCGAACTCGCCGCTGTGCAGGGCCATCCCGCCGACATCGGGGGCTACTACCTGCCCGACGTGCAGAAGCTGGACAGCATCATGCGCCCCAGCCAGACGCTGAATGCCGCCTTGGCTTCGGTGCAGGCCTGAGACGCTGAGTGCCTGCGGGCACCCTCCTGAAAAAACGGCCTTCGGGCCGTTTTTTCATGGTCTTTCAGGCCTCCAGGGCTTTCTGGGTAAACAGAGTGTGCTATTTATTTAATAGCTTTTGAAGCCCGTTTCAAGCCCGTTTCAGGCCTATGCGCTCCCGCGCCGCACAGGACCCAGGTTCGGTAGCGCTGGCTCAGCGCCCGGAAAACGGGGCCCCCACCAGCTTGGTGCCGGCCTTGAGGCCTTTTTTGCCAAACCAACCCTGGTTCATTTCCAGCACATAGCGCACGGGTTTGCTGGAGCAATGCGAGTCGAGCGACTGGGGCTTCATGTCGGCCAGGTTGACGATGGTGCCGTCATCGGCCACAAAGGCGGCGGTCAGCGGCAGCAGGGTGTTTTTCATCCAGAAGCACTGGGTGGCGGGCTGCTCAAAGACAAACAGCATGCCTTCCTGCGCGGGCATGTCCTTGCGGTGCATCAAGCCGATCTGGCGTTCCTGGGGCGTCAGCGCCACCTGGGCATCAATGCGGTGCATGCCCGCGCTCAGCTCGACCCGGCGCAATTGCATTTGCGGGCCTTCCTGGGCCTGGGCGGCCGGGGGGGCCAGCATGGCCAGGGGGGTGAGCAGGCCGCAGAGCAGGGCGCGGGCCCACGGGCGACGGCGGGGCAGGGGGGACAAGAACGTCATCGTGCAGGCTCTCGGGGGCAGTCAGGGAGACACAAGGCGCGCCAGCAGGCCTCGCGGGTGCCTGCGGCCGATGGCCGCGCGGGGCACAGGGGCCGGGCCTGGCGCGGGAGGAGGCTCAGGCCAGCTTCTTGTGCGTGCGCTGGGGTTTGTGGCGGGCGACCTTCTGGCCGGCGGGCTTGGCGGCTGCCTTGGCCTGGGTTTTGTCCTTGGCCTTGGCTTTTGCTTTCGCTTTGGCCCTTGCCTTGGCTTTGGCTTTGGCCTTTGCCTTGGCACTGGCCTTGGAATGGGCCTGGGTTTTGTCTTTGGCTGTCAGGCCGGCCTGGGCCTGGGCTGGGGCCTGCGGGCTGCTGGGGAGGAGCGCCGGTGGCTTGGCTTGGGCGGGGGGGGCGGTGTAGGCGCTGGCCGGTGCGTACGTGGGCGCTGCTGCGGGCACGGGCGCTGCGGCCGGGGCTGCGGGCATGGCGGGGGGGGCCGCCGAGTAAGCCGGCATGGCCAGCTTGTTGCTGGCGGCGGGGGCGGCAGGGGTTTGTGCAAAGGCTCCGGCAACGAACAGACCGGGGATCAGGGCAGCGAAGAGTTTTTTCATGGGGTTGCCGTTTCCTGGAAAAGAAGGATCAGGGACTTCACGAAACGCCGCAAAGTCCGGCCGGAACATTACCACCGCTCAGTGCCTCCGAGCCCCCCCGATAGGGGGTTTTTTTGTCGCTAAACTCAGGAAGCAAACCCCTTTTTCGCCCGACCCGTCGGGGCTTTTCCCGCTTTCCACCGGAGCTTCTTGCACATGACCCCTTACCAGCACATCCAGGTGCCTGCCGAAGGCCAGAAAATCACCGTCCGTCCCGACGGGACCCTTGATGTGCCAGACCAGCCCATCATTCCCTTCATCGAAGGCGACGGTACGGGGGCAGACATCACCGCGGTGATGATTAAGGTGGTGGATGCTGCCGTGTCCAAGACCTATGGCGGCCAGCGCAAGATCCACTGGATGGAGATTTATGCCGGCGAAAAAGCCACCCGCGTCTACGGCCCCGATGTGTGGCTGCCCGAAGAAACGCTGGATGCCGTGCGCGCATACCTGGTTTCCATCAAGGGGCCGCTGACCACGCCCGTGGGCGGTGGCATCCGCTCGCTGAACGTCACCCTGCGCCAGGAACTCGATCTGTATGTGTGCCTGCGCCCCATCCAGTATTTCGACGGCGTGCCCTCGCCCCTGAAAGACCCTTCCAAGACCCATATGGTGATCTTCCGTGAGAACTCGGAAGACATCTATGCCGGCATTGAGTTCGAGGCGGGCTCGGACAAGGCGAAGCGCCTGATCCGGTTTTTGCGCGAAGAATTCGGCATCCAGAAGATCCGTTTTCCGGAGACCTCGGGCCTGGGCATCAAGCCGGTTTCCCGCGAAGGCACCGAGCGCCTGGTGCGCAAAGCCATCCAGTACGCTATCGACAACGACAAGCCCAGCGTGACCATCGTGCACAAGGGCAACATCATGAAGTTCACCGAAGGCAGTTTCCGTGACTGGGCCTATGCCCTGGCGGCCCGGGAGTTCGGGGCCGAGCTGATCGACGGCGGCCCCTGGATGCGCCTGCAGAACCCCAGGACCGGCAAGGAAATCACCCTCAAGGACAGCATTGCCGACGCCTTCCTGCAGCAGATCCTGCTGCGTCCCGCCGAATATTCGGTCATTGCCACCCTCAACCTGAATGGCGACTACCTTTCGGACGCCCTGGCGGCCCAGGTCGGCGGCATCGGCATTGCCCCCGGGGCCAACCTGTCGGACACCGTGGCCATGTTCGAGGCCACGCACGGCACGGCGCCGCGCTACGCCGGCAAGGACTATGTGAACCCGGGCTCGGAAATCCTCTCGGCCGAAATGATGCTGCGCCACATGGGCTGGACCGAAGCGGCCGATGCCCTCATCCGCGCCATGAAGAAAGCCATCCAGACCAAGAAGGTGACCTACGACTTTGCCCGCCTGATGGACGGCGCCACGCAGGTGAGCTGCTCGGGCTTTGGGCAGGTGCTGATCGACCAGCTGTAAGGGGGAAGGGCACGCCCCGAAGGCGTGCCCTCGGGCCGGCCTGGAGGCGCTTTCCAGGCCACCCGGTCTGTGTCAGAGACCCAGCAATTTGGCCACGTAATCCGCGTCCTTGTCGCCCCGGCCCGAGAGGTTGACCAGGATGTGCTGGTCCGGGCGCAGCGTGGGGGCTGTGCGCACGGCCCAGGCCACGGCGTGGGCGCTTTCCAGCGCGGGGATGATCCCTTCCACGCGCGAGAGCTGCATGAAGGCATCCAGGCATTCCTGGTCGGTGGCCGATTCGTACTGCACGCGGCCCAGGTCCTTCAGGTAGCTGTGCTGCGGGCCCACGCCGGGGTAGTCCAGGCCCGAGGCAATGCTGTGCACGGCGGCGGGCGTGCCGTCGGCGTTTTCCAGCACGTAGCACTTCATGCCGTGGATCTCGCCGGGCTTGCCCATGCTCAGCGTCGCGGCATGGCGGCCGGGCTTGTCGGTGCCTTCGCCCGAGGGCTCCACGCCCACCAGCTGCACACCGGCTTCGTCCAGGAAGGCCGTGAACATGCCCATGGCATTGCTGCCGCCGCCCACGCAGGCCGCCACGTAGTCGGGCAATTGGCCGTGCTTGTCCTGGAATTGCGCGTGGGCTTCGCGGCCGATGATGCTCTGGAAGTCGCGCACCATCATCGGGAAGGGGTGGGGGCCCACCACCGAGCCGATGGCGTAGAGGTAATCGGTGGGGTTGGTCAGGTACTCGTCAAAAGCGCTGTCCACGGCCTCTTTCAGCGTGGCCGCGCCGCGCGTCACTGGCACCAGCTTGCAGCCCAGGATGCGCATCTTGGTGACGTTGGGGTGCTCTTTTTCGATGTCCACCTGGCCCATGTGGATCTCGCAGGGAATGCCCACCAGCGCGCAGGCCGTGGCCAGCGCCACGCCGTGCTGGCCGGCGCCCGTCTCGGCGATCACCTTCTTCTTGCCCATGAACTTGGCCAGCAGGGCCTCGCCCAGGCAGTGGTTGATCTTGTGCGCG
>JAQUDN010000045.1 GCA_028685665.1 Burkholderiaceae bacterium
ACGCCCAGATCTGCCGCACCAGCTACCGGCATGCGTACTGGACGGTGGCGCAGATGGTGGCGCACCACACGGTCAACGGGTGCAATCTGCAGCCGGGGGACTTGCTGGGCAGCGGGACCTTGTCGGGGCCGACGCTGGACCAGGCGGGGGCGCTGATCGAGCTGACGCAGGGGGGGAAGAACCCCGTGCAGTTGCCTGGGGGCGAAACCCGCACCTACCTGGAAGACGGCGATGCCGTGGTGCTGCGCGGCTGGTGCGAAAAACCCGGCGCCGCCCGCGTGGGCTTTGGCGAATGCTGGGGCACCTTGCTGCCCGCCCGGCCTTGAGCGCTGGCCCCGCCTGGCCGCCGTCGAGGCGGCCGGCAGCCCGCTGAAAGCCTCCCGCCCCCCGCGTAGGGCATGCAGCCCGCCGCGGTGTCAGGCCCGGTCAGCGGTGGCGCCGAAAATGCCCGCCACCGCCCACCCCCACCCCGAAACGGATCCCGATGGGCGCGGGCCAGTAGCCATAGGGGGCGGCGTAAGGGTAGGCATAGACCGGATAGGGAGCCGGGTAAGGCGCCGCATACGGTGTCCCATATGCAGCCGAATAGCCCGGGGGGTAGGCCGGTGGCGGCACATACACCGGGGCCGCCGAGAGGGGCGGCGCGTAGGCCGGGGCCGCATTCACGGGAGCCACCTGGACCCAGAGCGTGGGCCCGGGATCGTTCTGCATCTGGGCGGTGTACTGCTTGCCCCCCCATTCATACACCACGTTGTAGAGCGTGACGCTCCGGGTCACGCTCTGGACGGCGCAGTTCTGGACGTACTGCGCAGCAGCCGTGTCGCCCTCGACCCGATCGCCGACCAGGGCCCCGCCCACCACCCCGAGGGCCGTGGCCGCGGCACGCCCGCCACCGCCCCCCAGCGCATTGCCGAGGGCACCGCCGGCCACCGCCCCCAGCAAGGCCCCTGCGCCCGAGGGCGGCTGGGGCACAGCCACCAGGGTCTGGCTGCAGACCGTCTGGGGCTCGGTGACCTGCTGGACCACCGGGGTGCTGGACAGGACCGGGACCTGTTCTTGCGTCTGCGCCTGGGCCCAGGCGGGCAGGGCCAGCGCCAGAGCGGCAAAAGACCAAAGAGGGGCGTGTGTCATGCGAAATCTCGTCAGGGTGAAATGTCAGAAACGGGCCGGGAACCTCCAGGGGAACGACAGCATCGCACCCATCCGTCCCGGGCCAGCGGCCATTCTTCTCCCTTCACCCGCCGAAAAACAGGAACTTCCCCGGGATTTACCTCGGCTTTACCGGTTCTTTGCACGCCCCGGCCGCGGCGCCCCATTTGCAAGGAAATGCAAGCCCGGCAGGCGCACAAGGCGCCCGGGCGGGGTGCCCAGGCCGCGCCGACGGCCCCCCCCCCCGGGCCTGCGACCCGGTCTGTATGATGGCGCGCTTCCCCCAGCCACCCCTTTCCTCCCCCATGTCTGCCGGTCTCAACCTCGCCCAGCTCCAGGCTGTCCATTACACCCAGGGCCCCTGCCTGGTGCTGGCCGGTGCGGGCTCAGGCAAAACCCGGGTGATCACGCACAAGATCGCCCACATGATCGAGCAAGGGCTGGCCCCCAAACGCATCGCGGCCATCACCTTCACCAACAAGGCGGCCGCCGAAATGCGCGAACGCGCCAAGGGCCTGATTGGCCGGGCGGCCAAGGACGTGCTGGTCTGCACCTTCCACGCCCTGGGGGTGCGCATGGTGCGCGAAGACGGCGCAGTGCTCGGCCTCAAACCCCAGTTCAGCATCATGGATGCCGACGATGTCACCAGCATCCTCAAGGACGCGGCCGGCGGCACCACCGACATGGCCACGGCACGGCAGTGGCAATGGACCATCAGCAAGTGGAAGAACATGGGCCTGAACGCCGAAGCCGCCCTGGCCCAGGCGGCAGACGACAACGAACGCACCATCGCCCTGATCATGGCGCGCTACCAGGAGCGCCTGGCCGCCTACCAGAGCGTGGACTTCGACGACCTGATTGGCATGCCGCTGACCCTGCTGCGCGATTTTCCCGAAGTGCGGGCGAAATGGCAGGCCGCACTGGGCCATGTGCTGGTCGATGAATACCAGGACACCAACGCCACCCAGTACGAACTGCTCAAGCTGCTGGTGGGCGAACGGGGCCACTTCACGGCCGTCGGCGACGACGACCAGAGCATTTACGGCTGGCGCGGCGCCACGCTGGACAACCTGAAAAAGCTGCCGCTGGATTTTCCGGCACTGCGGGTGGTCAAGCTGGAACAGAACTACCGCTCAACCTCGGCGATTTTGCGGGCTGCGAACAACGTCATCGGCCCCAACCCCAAGCTCTTCCCCAAAACCCTGTTCTCCGAACTCGGCGAAGGCGAGCCCGTGCGCGTGGTCGATGCCGACAACGAGGAGCACGAGGCCGACCGCGCCGTGGCCCGCATCCAGAGCCTGCGCGCCGCCAGCAACCCGCCGCCGGACTGGAAGGGCTTTGCCCTCCTGTACCGGGCCAACCACCAGGCCAAGCCCTTCGAAAAGGCACTGCGCCGCGCCAACATTCCCTACAAGGTGTCGGGCGGGACCAGCTTTTTCGACCGGGCCGAAATCAAGGACCTGTGCGCCTGGTTCCGGCTGTGGATCAACAACGACGACGATCCGGCGTTCCTGCGCGCCATCACCAGCCCCAAACGCGGCATTGGCCACACCACCCTGGCATCGCTGGGCGCCTTTGCGACCCAGCACAAGCAAAGCATGTTTGCAGCGCTGTTCAACGGCATGCTGCCCGCCGCCGTACCCAAACGCGCCCTGGATGGCCTGCACGAGTTTGGCCGCTACATCAATGACCTGGAGTACCGCGCCCGCCGCACCCATGGCGCCGAAGACGCACGCGCCTTCCTGACCGAATGGCTCCAGGAAATCGGCTACGAACAGCACCTGTACGACGGCGAAGACAGCGAGAAAGTGGCCGCCGCCCGCTGGAGCAATGTGCTGGAGTTCTGCGACTGGATGGCCCAGCGTGCCGGGGGCCAGATCGACGACACGGCAGGCGCCGTGGTGGCCAGGGAAACCAAGAGCCTGCTGGAGGTCTCTCAGACCATCGCGCTGCTGTCGACGATTTCGGAACGCGAGCAGGAGCAGGACATGGTGACGCTCTCGACCCTGCACGCCTCGAAGGGGCTGGAATGGCCGCATGTGGTGCTGGTGGGCGTGACCGAGGGCATGCTGCCCTTCAAGCTCGACGATGACGAGGGCCGCCAGCAGAAGGTCACCGACGACACGCTGCAGCGCCTGCAGGAAGAGCGCCGCCTGATGTATGTGGGCATCACCCGCGCCCAGCGCACCCTGGCCGTGAGCTGGACCAAGAAACGCAAGAAAGGCCGCGAGATGGTGTCGGCCCAGCCCAGCCGCTTCATCGCCGAAATGGGGCTGGACAAGACCACCACCCGCGAAGACCCGCGCGAAAAACTCAAGGCCCTGCGCGCCGAATTCGCGGCCAAAGCCGCCGCTGCGGCCCCCTCGCTTCCCCACGGGGAACGGCCTTGAGGCCATCGCGCTTCTTTATTGATAGCAAAAAGCGCTTACCCCATAAGCTCTGGAAGCCAAAAACGCTCTATTGAACCTTGCCATGCACTTACCCCGACGCGCGCTGCCCCCCGCTCTGATGGCCCTGGCCTGCCTGGCCCCGGTGGGCGCCGCCCTGGCCCAGAGCGTGGCAGGGCCCAGCCCGGTGGCGCCCCCGCCCGCCGAGGCCTCCGGGGCCTGGCGCCGCTGCGCGGTCCTGAGCGACGACCCCTCGGCCCGCCTGGCGTGCTTTGACCAATGGGCGGGCCAGCAGGCCTGGCAAGCGCCAGCGGCGGCGGCCTCTGCGGCGGCCACGGAGCCGCTCCCCCAGGCCCTTCCCGCGGAAGTTCCTTCGCCCCCCCTCCCCCCGCGCCGGATCGAAGTGGTGGTGCGCAACGAGGGCTGCCGCAACCCCCAGTACAGCGATCTGTCGCGCTTCTGGGAGCTGGAATCGGGCAGCGACTGCGGCACCTTCAGCTTTCGCGGCTACCGGCCGCTCACGGTCTCGGTGGCAACGGGCAGCAACGTGAACCGCCAACCCCATTCAGACGCGGCAGAGCACAGCGCCACCACCGCCACGGACTACCGCCGCACCGAGAACCGCATCCAGCTCTCGGTGCGCACCAAGCTGGCCCAGGGCCTGCTCACGCACGACCACGCCACGCTGCGGGATTCGCTGTGGTTCGGCTACACGCAGCAGTCGTACTGGCAGCTGTTCAGCCCCCAAATTTCGCGGCCCTTCCGCACCACCGACCACGAACCGGAGGTGGTTTATGTCTACCCCACCACCGCCGACCTGCCCTGGGGCTGGCGCCTGCGTTACAGCGGCATCGGGCTGGTGCACCAGTCGAACGGCCAGAGCCTGCCCCTGTCCCGCAGCTGGAACCGGACCTACCTGATGGGCGGGATGGAGCTGGGCCAGCGCTGGATCGTGAATGCCCGCGTGTGGCAACGCATCCCGGAAAGCCGCAGCAACGACGACAACCCCGGCATCAGCGACTACGTGGGCCGGGCTGAAGTCCAGACCTTCTGGAACGTCAACCCCGACCACACCCTGGGGGCGACCGTGCGCCACAACCTGCACCGCAGTGGGCAGGGCTCGGTGCGGCTGGAATGGCTGCAAACCCTGGGCACGGGCCTGGGGGGCGGCAAGAGCAATCTGCGCCTGCACACCCAGCTGTTCAGCGGCTATGGCGACAGCATGATCGACTACAACCGCCAGCGCACGGTGTTCAGCGTGGGCTTGAGCCTGGTCGATTTCTGAGCCTGGTGCGCTTCAGGGGAGAGGGGTCGGAGACCAGCCTTTGGGCAGGCCGGCTTCCGGGGTCATGCCATAGAGCGGCTCGCCCGGCAGGCCGGCCTGCAGGGGTTGGCGCGCGGCGAAAAGCCGGTCGAGGTCCACGCCGGTGTGCACGCCCATGGCCTCGAACATGAACACCAGATCTTCGGTGACCACATTGCCCGAAGCCCCGGGGGCATAAGGGCAGCCGCCCAGGCCCCCAAGCGAGCTGTCGAAGGTCCGCACCCCCACATCCCAGGCCGCCAGGCAATTGGCCAGACCCAGCCCGCGCGTGTTGTGCAGGTGCGCGGCCCCGGCCTTGTCGCCGATCTCGGCAGCCAGGCGCCGGAACAAGCGGCGCACCTGGGCCGGGTGGGCCATGCCGGTGGTGTCGGACAGCCCTACGTCGTCGGCCCCGGCAGCGGCACAGGCCGCGGCGATCCGCAGGACCTCGCCTTCATCGACCGCCCCCTGCAGGGTGCAGCCAAACGCGGTCGAAATACCCGCCTCGACCTTCACGTGGGGGGCAAGGGCATCGCGCAAGCCGGCAATTGCCCGCACCTCCTCGACCATCTCGTCCGGCGTCTTGCGCACATTGGCCCGCGAATGCGCCAGGCTGGCCGACACCGGCAAGGTGATCTTGTGTACGCCCGCAGCCAGAGCGGCCTGGGCACCACGCAGGTTGGGCACCAGGGCCATGACCGTGATGCCAGGATGGGTCAGGGCATGGCGAACCACCTCGGCGGCATCGGCCATCTGGGGCAGCAAGGCCGCCGGGACGAAGGAGCACACCTCGATTTCGCGCAGCCCGGCAGCCACCAGGGCATCGATCCAGCGCCGCTTGTCGGCCGTGGGCATCGTCGCCTTGACGGACTGCAGTCCGTCGCGCGGGCCCACTTCACTGATCAAGACAGCAGGGGCAGAAGAAGGAGACTGGGGAGACATGGGTACACCTGGGCCGGACAAAACACCATTTTTGCAGACCGCCACCATGCCCGCGAGCGCCATGCCCATGTCCCGCAAAGCCGCCCGGCCCCCAGGGCCTGGGCACAGACGGGGGACAATCAACCGGCGCTCCTGAAAAGCGCCGCCTTCCCCGCGTTATCCCTGCCATTGGGCGGCGCTCTTGCCCTGAAAATGGCGCCATACAAGGAATTTGCCCCCATGGACCTGCAATACCAGCTCAAAGCTGGCAGCTACTACCTGTACGACATGCGTGAACCGCCCAGTGCGGTGACGGGTGAGCGTCGCTTCAAGCTGAAGACAGACACCGTGGCCATTGCCTTTGACCAGTACACCGGCGAGCTGCACCAGCACGGCAGTCCCACCCGCATCCATTCCTGGGCCTCCAATACCCGGCGGCGCCTGCGCGCAGCAGGGGCGCTGGAGGTGGCCAACGACATCGTCGTCGTCTCGGGCCCGCTGCCCGTGGATGAATTGAACAAATGCCTGTGGGTCCAAGGCTATGTGGCGCGCATGTTCCGGCGCCTGGCCACCCTGCCGCACGGCAAGCTGCACCGCAAGGACGAACCCTTTCGCCGCGCAGCCTGAGTCCCTGCCGCGTTGGCGGAGGCCTGACGGCAGGGCCACCGCAAGGCCCCGCACCGCTCAGGCCGCGTCGTCTTCGGGGACCTCAATCCGCTCGGGATGCTGGACGATGGTCACGGGCACCGGGCTGGCATGCACCAGTTCCTGCGAGACAGAGCCCAGCAAAGCGCTGCGCAAGGCCCCCTGACCACGGGCGCCCACCAGCACCAGGTCGCAGCCATGGTCCTCGATGATGTCCACCAGCACATGCGCAGGATCCCCCAGGCCCACCTCGGTTTCACAGGCCAGCCCCGCCGCTTCGAGCAGTGCGCGGGCCGGCGCCATGAGGTGCTCGCCGGCCTCGATCGCGGCAGCAGCGATCAGGTCGGGATCGCGCGAGACCACCAGTTCATAAAGGGAGGCAGGCTCCTGCACATGGGCCAGCACAAACTGGGCGCGCAGGCCTGCGCTGACCAGCCGCAGGGCATGGTGCACGGCGTCCAGAGCGAGACCGGAGCCATCGGTGGCAATGAGAATCTTGAGCATGGTGTTCCTTGTGGACGGGTTCAAGCCAGTGTAGCGGCGCCACACCCCCGCAGAACCGTCGGCACGCCCGGTCCCAGGCAGCGCAACAGGTCAGGCCCCGGCCGCGGCGCTGGCCTCCGGCGGGACTTCTTCGTCCACGGGGGCGACCGTGACCCCCACATGCAGGGTGTGTTTCGCCCCCCCATGGATCACGCCCCGCATCGGTGCCACATCGCTGTAGTCGCGGCCGCGGGCCACCGTCACGTAGTCCTCGCCGGGCGTGCCCCAGCCATCGCGGTTGTTGGTGGGGTCCAGGTCATACCAGCCCTGGCCCGGGTGGTTGGCATCCAGGTCCGGCAGATAGACCTGCGCCCAGGCATGCGATGCGTCCGCACCGATCAAGCGCGGCTGTCCTGGCGGCGGCTGGGTCAGCAAATAGCCGCTGACATAGCGGCCGGGCAAGCCCAGGCTGCGCAGACAGGCGATCAGGATGTGCGCAAAATCCTGGCAAACCCCTTTGCGCTGGGCCAGGGCGGTGAGCACGGGGGTGTTGACCTCGGTGCTCTGGCTGGCGTAAGTGAAGTCCTGGTAGATCCGCTGCATGAGGTGGCGTGCGGCCTCCAGCAGGGTCCGCCCCGCCGCGAAGCTTTCATGGGCGTAGCGGGCAAAGTCGGCATGCAAGGGCACATGCGGCGAGGGCAGGCTGAACTCCACCGCCGGGTCGTACACCATGCCTTGGCAGTACCGCAGGCGATCACGCACCGCCTCCCAGGACAGGGTGCTCACCGCCGCCAAAGGCGCCCGGGTGCGCACCCGGCTGCGGGAGATGACTTGCAAGGTTTCGTGCGGGGGCTGCAAGGAGAACTGGCACAGGTGATTGCCAAAGACATCCTGGCGCTCCGAGGGCTGCAAAGGCGCCGGCTGGATCTCGATGGTGCGCTCCAGCGTGTCCTGCAGGGCCGTGGATATCGGCTGCAGGCACAGCACATGGTGGGCCGTTTCGACCGCCGGGCGGTAGTCGTAACGCGTTTCGTGGGTGATGTGAAGCAACATGCTGCGCAGGGAAGGCGGTGGTTCTGGAGAGAAAGCGTCAGGCACCCAGGCTGCGGGTCGCATCCTGGGTGTGGGTGAAGTACCGCAGGCTGATGCCATCGGACGCCCGCCAGGCCGCATTCGTGCAGCGCTCGAGCAACTGGGTCAAGGCGGGCAGGGGCTTGTTCTCATGGCACAAAAGTGCCAGCGACCATTGATCCGGATCGGGCACTTGCGCGTACAAGGTGTCTTCGGCCGAACCCGCCAATTTCACCAAGCGGCCACGCAGGGTCTGGACGACCCAGCCCAGCGCGCGGGGATTGTCCCGGTTGATCACCAACAGGTCCAGCAGGGCCGCAATGTCGCGGCTGTGCTGGTACTGCGCATGGAAGGTGATGGTGCTGTCAAAAAGCGCCAGCAGGGCTTCGAAGCCTGCCGGCTCGGCCAGGGAACCCACCTCCAGCGCCCGGGACATGGCGGTGGCGAGAAAATCCAGGCGTTCGATCTGACGCCCCACCGACAGCAGGCGCCAGCCATCGTCGCGCGTCATGCGGTCCGTCTGCTCTCCGGTCATGGCCGCCAGTTGCGGACTGGCGGTTTCGAGGATGCGCAGCACATCGATCGTGGCGACGTTCTCATCCCGCATCACTTCGGTGCAGCGCTTGAGAAAGTCCTGCTCTGTGCCCACGATCAGATTCCAGTGCTCTTGCGACAGGCGCTCGCGGATCGACGAGGCCACTTGCCGCAAGGACCGCAAATTGAAGCCGACACTGGGGGTGGCGTCGGGCTGGCCCAGTCCGGCAATCAAGGCCCGGGTAAACACGCGGCGTGCCAACACCGGCGAAGGAACGGAGGAATCCACCAAGGAACAGGTCTGTGCCAGCCCCCCCAGCCACTTCACCAGCGGCAGGCAGGACTGGTCTGCGCTGACCAAGGTCGACAGCGTCAAGCGGGCCAGGCGCAGGCTGTTTTCGCTGCGCTCGGTGTAACGGCCCAGCCAGAACAGGTTTTCCGCCGCACGGCTGGTGATGACGCGCCGGTGCTGGGTGACGGACGCAGGGGTCACCTGGGCCTGCAACAAGGTGGTGCGGTCCACCGTCGCGCCCCGTTCGGCATCCACGCGCACCCAGGTGTCGGCACTGCTGCCGCCACGCTGCATGCTGGCGTAACCATCCTTGATACTGACGATCCGCGTCAACCCCCCAGGCAGCACGCGCCAGGACCGGGGTCCATCCGACAAGGCGAACACACGGAGCATGGCCTCGCGCGGCACGATGCGCGGGGGCGTGGCTTGCCCATCCCAGGTCGGCATCAGCGACTGGGGCCAGTCCAGCTGGAGCGTGAACTCGTCGCCGCGTTCTTCCAGTTGCTCGCGCCAGGCCGCGCTTTCCGCCGGGCTGAGGCTGTTGCAGTGCAGGCCCGCGAAAGGCTTGTGCAAGGCCGATCCGCTGTAGGTCGGCATCAGGACACAGCGGGAAAAATGCGCACTCGCCTGCGCCAGGGCTGCGCGCTCACCGCACCACCACGTCGGCAGCGAAGGCAGTTGCAGGGACTGGCCCAGCAAACGCTGCGCCAGCTGGGGCAGAAAGCCCAGGATGGCGGGCGACTCCAGGAACGCCGATCCCGGCATATTCGCCATGAGGAGGTTGCCGCTGCGCAAAGTCTGCAACAGCCCTGGCACGCCCAGGGAGGATTCAGGGCGCAGCTCCAGGGGATCGCACCAGGCGTCGTCCACCCGCTTGATCAGGGCATGCACAGGCTGCAGCCCGCGCAGCGTGCGCAAGAACAGCCGATCGTCCCGGACCGTCAGGTCACTGCCCTGCACCAGGGTGATCCCCAGGTAGCGGGCCAGATAAGCGTGTTCGAAGTAGGTTTCGTTGTAGGGCCCGGGCGTCAGCAAGGCAATGTGGGCATCGGCCCCGGCAGGGGCCATGCTGCGCAGGCCATCGATCCACGCACGGTAGCTGGCGGCCAGGCGCTGCACCTGCAAGGACTCGAACGCCCCCGGGAACAGACGGGAAATCGACATCCGGTTTTCCAGCGCATACCCCAGCCCGGAGGGGGCCTGGGTCCGCTGGGCGACCACCACCCATTCCCCATCGGGCCCCCGCGCGAGGTCAAAGGCGGCAATGTGCAGATGGGTCCCCCCAGCCGGCTGCACGCCATCGAGACCGCGCAGATAACCGGGGTGCCCCTGCACCAGCGCCGCCGGCAGCAAACCATCGCGCAACAGGGTTTGGGGGCCGTAGACATCGGCCAGAACGCGGTCCAGCAGTTGGGTGCGCTGGAGGACCCCCGCCTCGATCTGCTGCCACTCCCGCGCCTCGATGATCAAGGGAAACAGGTCCAGGGACCAGGGCCGCTGCGGGTTGTCCTGGTCGGCATAGACGTTGTAACTCACGCCGTTGTCCCGAATCTGGCGCTCCAGGCTGGCCTGGCGCCGGCGGAGATCGGACAGGCCTTGCGCGCCGGTGTGCTCGAAAAACAGGCGCCACGAAGCCGTCATCGGGGCCGAAACGCCCAGCTCCCCGGCCTCGCCACCGGGGCCACCACGCAGTTCATCGTAGTGCCCGGCCGGCGAAGGGACCGTGACGGACTGCGCCAGATCGGCCGGGGACAAGGGCATTTCACGGGGGTCGAATGCAGAAGAAGACAACGTCATCAAAAAACTACTCTGGTCGGTTAACCGGGTGCGACAAAAAGGGCCTCACCGCGCGCGCCGCAGATCCAGGGTAAACGGAAACTCGCGGCTGCCCGGCAGGTCGATGGTGGCCGGCGGCACCTGGAGCGCGCCCGGCGTATGCCCCATGCGGAAGAAGCGCGACAGGCGCCGGCTCTCGGCCTCGTAGGCGTTGACCGGGAATGCGTCGTAGCTTCGCCCACCAGGGTGGGTGACATGGTACTGACACCCCCCCACCGAACGCTTCATCCAGGTATCGACAATGTCGAAAGTCAGGGGGGCTTGCACCCCAATGCTGGGGTGCAGGCTGGAGGGAGGATTCCAGGCCTTGTAGCGCACGCCCGCCAGATACTCTCCCGCGACCCCGGTGGACTGCAGCGGCAAGGCGCGGCCATTGCAGGTAATCACGTAGCGGCTCTGGTTCAGCCCGGTCACCCGGACTTCGACCCGCTCCAGCGACGAATCCACATACCGCACGGTCCCCCCGGCCGAGCCTTCTTCGCCCATCACATGCCATGGCTCCAGGGCATTGCGCAAAGTGAGTTCGATGCCCATGCTCTGCACCTCGCCCACCAGCGGGAAGCGGAATTCGAAATGGGGCGCAAACCAGGCATCGTCAAAAGCAAAGCCCGCCTGGCGCATTTCTTCCAGCACGTCGGCAAAGTCCATCTTCACGAAGGTGGGCAGCAGGCAACGGTCGTGCAACTCGGTGCCCCAGCGGGTGGCTGGCACCACATAAGGCTGGTCCCAGAAGCGCGCCACCAGGGCCCGCAGCAGCAACTGCTGCACGATGCTCATGCGCGCATGGGGCGGCATCTCGAAGGCGCGCAGCTCCAGCAAGCCCAGGCGGCCCGTGGCGTTGTCGGGGGAATAGAGTTTGTCGATGCAGAACTCGCTGCGGTGCGTGTTCCCCGTCACATCCACCAGGATGTTGCGCAGCGTGCGGTCCACCTGCCAGGGCGGCATGTCCTGGCCAAACTTCTGCCGGTTGGCATGGATTTCCTGCAGGGCGATCTCCAGCTCATAGAGCTGATCGTTGCGGGCCTCATCCACGCGCGGGGCCTGGCTGGTGGGGCCGATGAACATGCCACTGAACAAATAGCTCAAGCTGGGATGGTTGTGCCAGTACAGGATCAGGCTGGCCAGCAATTCGGGCCTGCGCAAAAAGGGACTGTCCGCTGGCGTGGCACCGCCCAGCACGAAATGGTTGCCGCCGCCCGTACCGGTGTGGCGGCCATCGGTCATGAACTTTTCAGCGCACAGCCGCGACTCGTAAGCCGCCTGGTACAAAAACTCGGTGTGCTGCACCAGCTCGCCCCAATGGTGGGCCGGATGGATATTGACTTCGATCACCCCCGGGTCCGGTGTCACCTGCAACAGCTTCAGGCGGGGGTCCCGTGGTGGGGGGTAGCCTTCGAGCACGATCTGTACGCCCAGCGCTTCGGCGGTGGCTTCCACGGCGGAGAGCAGGCCCAGGTAATCCTCCAGACGCTGCAGGGGCGGCATGAAGACATACAGCGCTCCGCCATCGGCCACGAAATTGCAGCCATGTTCACGCTCGGCCTTGGGCCCATTGGCGCGCATCGGATCGCGGGCCTCGACACACAGGGCCGAACGCAACACCTCGTGCGCGGACTCCAGAGGTCCGGGCTGGCGCGTCGCCGATGTATCGGCGGCTTGGGCAGACGCCCCCTCGCCCCGCACGGCGGCCGCGCTCTGCGCCACCGAAGCGCCCCCCACCGCACCATGTCCCTGGCCCTGCACCGCCACCATGCCGCCTTCGGCAAAGCCTCCGCCCACGGTATGCGGGGCGTATTGGGCACGCAGCTGTGCGGTGGGCGGCAAATCGGCCCGGGGGGCAAACGGGTCCTGCTCAATCAGGTAGGGATAGTCTTCCTTGCGCACCCACGGCAGGGCATCGAGCGGCAGGCGATAGCCCATCGGGGAATCCCCGGGAATCAAGTACATCCGCTCGTCGCGGAAGAACCAGGGGCCGGTGGACCAGGTCGTTTCCCCGGGGACCGCATCGGACTCGGCGTCCGCACCGGCCTCCAGGGGCAGCACGTAACCAATCACGCTGTCGAGCTTTTGCTCAAAGACGCGGCGCAAGCGCACACGCTCCATCTCGTCGTCGAGCTTGGAGTCGAAGGGATCGACGTTCACCGGCAAACGGCGCTCACGCCACAGGTAGTAATAGGTGTCCTCGTAGCCGGGCGTGATGAACTCGGTGCTCAGGCCCAGTTTTTGTGCCAGGGTGTGGGTGAAGCGCTCAGCGTCCTGGCTGGTGTAGCGGTGCGTTTGGCGTTCGTCGGCGAACAAATCGGGGTTGTGCCAGATCGGCTCCCCGTCGGCACGCCAGGCGATCGACAGCGCCCAACGTGGCAATTGCTCGCCGGGGTACCACTTGCCCTGGCCAAAGTGCAGAAACCCGCCCTGCCCATATTCGGTGCGCAGACGGTGCACCAATTCGGTGGCATAACCGCGCTTGGTAGGCCCGAGCGCATCGGTGTTCCATTCTGGTGCGTCCCGATCGCGGATCGACACAAAGGTGGGCTCACCGCCCATGGTCAGGCGCACATCGCCCGCTTCCAGCTGCGCATCGACCTGCTGACCGAGCACCAAGACGTCTTTCCATTGGTCTTCGCTATAGGGCAAGGTGACGCGGGGCGACTCGTAAATGCGCGTCAGCTCCATCTTGTGGCTGAACTCGACCTCGCACTCCCCCAGTGCGCCCTCAATCGGGGCAGCGCCTGAAGGGCGGGGCGTGCAAGCCAGCGGAATGTGGCCTTCGCCGGCCAGCAGACCCGAAGTCGGGTCCAGGCCAATCCAGCCGGCGCCGGGCAAATAGACCTCACACCAGGCATGCAGGTCGGTGAAATCCACCTCGGTGCCGCTGGGACCGTCCAGAGACTTCACATCGGGGGTCAGCTGGATCAAATAACCCGAAGCAAAGCGGGCGGCCAAGCCCAAATGGCGCAGCAACTGGACCATCAGCCAGGCCGAATCACGGCACGAACCCGAGCGCTTCTCCAAGGTTTCCTCGGGCGTCTGCACCCCGGGCTCCATCCGGACAAGGTAATCAATGTCCCGCTGCAGCTGGGTATTGACGTCCACCAGAAAATCGATGGTGCGGCGCTCGCTGCGGTCCACACTGCCCAGATACGCCTGCAACAGCGGGGTGACAGGGTCTGTCGCCAGATAGGGCGCCAGCTCCTGCTCCATGGCCTCGCTGTAGGTGAACGGGAATTTTTCAGCGGTGGGCTCGAGGAAGAAATCGAAAGGGTTGTAGACCGCCATTTCGACGACCAGGTCCACCGTGACCTTGAACTCGGTGGTCTTCTCCGGGAAAACAAAACGGGCCTGGTAGTTGGAGAACGGGTCCTGCTGCCAATTCAGGAAGTGCTCGGCGGGCTCAACGCGCAGCGAGTACGACACCACCTTGCTGCGGCAATGGGGCGCAGGACGCAGGCGAATCAGCTGAGGCTCCAGTCCAACCAAGCGGTCGTAGTGGTAATGGGTGACGTGATGGAGGGCTGCGTGAATAGACATGGCGACTCAGGTGTGGGTGAGAGAAACCGAAAGCGACTTCACCCCATTGCAAGCAAGACCCGCGCCAATCACGCCCTGGGGCAAACAAAGCCTCGGCCTGTGGTGCGCAGGGCAAGCTGGCCCGATCTTTGCTTTTCCCATCGCAGGAGAAAAAACCATGCTCAAGTTTGACGAAATGTACGGCACCCTGCATTCCTCCTCCGAGTTAGCAGGGGCCTCCGGAATGATGCGTTGCGGCCGGGATGTCCGGCCCGGGTATGCGGCCTATGCCGAATGGCTGGATCGCCAGACCGAGTCCATGATGCGGGCGCGGCGAGAAGAAGCCGAAATGATCTTTCGCCGCGTGGGCATCACCTTTGCGGTGTATGGAGCCAAGGACGAAGACGGTACGGGGACGGAACGCCTGATCCCGTTCGATCTGATTCCCCGGGTCATTCCCGCACACGAATGGAGCCAGATGGAGAAAGGCCTGATCCAGCGGGTCACCGCCTTGAACCGGTTCATCCACGACGTCTACCACGACCAGGAAATCCTGAAAGCGGGCGTGGTCCCGCGGGACCAGGTTCTGAACAATGCCCAGTTCCGCCCCGAGATGATGGGGGTGCATGTACCGAATGGGGTGTACTCCCACATCAGTGGCATTGACATCGTGCGCGCCCCCGATGCCCAGGGCAACGGCCAGTACTACGTGCTCGAAGACAATCTGCGCGTCCCCAGCGGGGTGAGCTATATGCTGGAAAACCGCAAGATGATGATGCGGCTGTTCCCGGAACTCTTCACACAGAACCGGATTGCACCCGTTGCGCATTACCCCGATCTGCTGCTGGAAACCTTGCGCGCCAGCGCCCCCGCAGGCGCAGCAGAACCCAATGTGGTGGTGCTCACCCCCGGCATGTACAACAGTGCGTATTTCGAACACGCCTTCCTCGCACAGCAGATGGGCGTGGAGCTGGTCGAAGGGCGTGACCTGTTCGTACGCGACGGCTTTGTGTACAAGCGCACCACCGGCGGGGCAGAAAAAGTGGATGTGATCTATCGGCGGGTCGATGACGATTTTCTCGACCCACGGGTGTTCCGATCGGACTCCACGCTGGGCTGCGCCGGCCTCATGGATGCCTACCGCGCTGGCCACGTGGCCATCTGCAATGCAGTCGGCACCGGGGTGGCGGACGACAAGTCGATCTACCCCTATGTTCCCCAGATGATCGAGTTTTACCTTGGGGAAAAACCGATTCTGAACAACGTCCCGACATGGATGTGCCGCAAGCAGGACGATCTCCAATACGTGCTGGCCAACCTCAAGGACCTGGTGGTCAAGGAAGTGCACGGGGCGGGCGGCTACGGCATGTTGATCGGACCGGCGGCCACCAAGGCAGAGATCGCAGACTTCGAAAAAGTCCTGCGTGCCAATCCATCGGGTTACATCGCTCAGCCGACATTGAGCCTGTCGAGCTGCCCCACCTTTGTGGACAGCGGCATTGCGCCGCGCCATATCGATCTGCGCCCCTTCGTCCTGAGTGGCAACAGCGTACAGATGGTGCCAGGAGGCCTGACGCGCGTTGCGCTGAAAGAAGGCTCGCTGGTGGTGAATTCGTCCCAGGGTGGTGGCACCAAGGACACCTGGATCATGGAAGTGTGAGGGATTTTTTATGCTGTGCCGTACTGCAGACCATCTTTTCTGGGCCGCCCGCTACATGGAGCGCGCCGAAAACACCGCCCGTATGCTCAACGTAGGCTATGAGACCTCTCTATTGCCTCAGTCTGCCGCGGTCGCGCAACTCAATCTGCAAGGCCTGCTGTCGATCAGCCAGCTCACCCCCGCCTACCACCTGAAATACGGGGACGTGACGCTGCGGGGCGTACTGGACTTCATGGTGCGCGATGAGAACAACCCCTCCTCCATCCTCTCCTGCCTGCGGGATGCCCGCGAAAATGCCCGGGCCGTGCGCGGGTCGTTGACCACCGAAGCCTGGGAAATGCAGAACCAGACCTGGCTCGAAGTCAACCGCCTGCTGCGCAGCAACCAGTTCGAGACCGACCCAGGGCAGTTCTTCGAGTGGGTGCGCTTTCGCTCCCACATGTCGCGCGGCGTGATCATGGGCAGCATGCTCCAAGACGAAGCGCTGCACTTTCTGCGGCTTGGAACTTTCCTGGAACGTGCGGACAACACGGCGCGCCTGCTGGATGTGAAATTCCATGCACTCGGCAGCGAGTTCCATGGCACGGCGGGCGAACGCGACCAGGAGTTCGACTTCTACCATTGGAGCGCCGTGCTGGGCAGCTTCTCGGCCTTTGAGGTCTATCGCAAGGTCTACAGCGACGTGATCACCCCAGAACGGGTCGCGGCCTTGCTGATCCTGCATCCCGGCATGCCGCGCTCGCTGCTGTATTGCATGGGCGAGGTCACCCACAACCTGGCGCGGGTGGCCAACGAGCAATCGGGAGAAACCGAGCGCAAGGCCGGACGGTTGTTTGCGGATTTGCAGTACGGGCGCATCGACGAGATCCTCTCGACAGGGCTCCACGCCTTTCTGAAGCAGTTCCTGAGCCATATCAATGACCTCGGGGTGGATGTGGGCCGGGACTTCCTCGCTGCGGCGTGATGGAGGGCATCGGATTCACGCCCCCGGCTTTTCCGCACACCCATGCCCTGGCACGCCCAACTTGATCTGCATTACCGCCACCAGCCCCCGCGCAGCGTGGCCATGCACCGCCACGACGGACCTTTGCGGATTTTGCAAAGCCTCTACCCCGAAGGTCCGGCCATCTGCCACAACGTGCTCGTACACCCGCCCGGAGGCCTGGTCGGCGGCGACACCCTGGCGATGCAAGTGCATGTCGATCCTGGTGCGCACGGCCTGGTCACGACCCCTGGTGCCACGCGGTTTTACCGGTCCACAGGGGAGCCCGCAAGGCAAACTGCCCACCTGCACCTGGCCCAGGGTGCGCGCCTCGAATGGTTACCTCTTGAAGCCATCGCCTACAGCGGCTGCCTTGCCGAGAACCGCCTGACCCTGGACCTGGCCCCCGGCGCAGAACTGCTGGGCTGGGATGTGACGGCCCTGGGTTTGCCCCATGCCCAGCAGCCCTTCGAGTCAGGCACCTTCACGCAACACATTGAATGGCCTGGCCGATGGCTGGAGCGGGGGCACATCGCAGCCCATGACCACCGTTTATTGAGCAGCCCCCTGGGCTTGGCAGGACAGCGCTGCCTGGGCGCCTTGTTCTTTGCCACAGGCACCCCCTTGACACGCGAGCGGCGGGAACAGGCCCTCGAAGGCGCACGCCATACCGCGCAAGCCAGCCCCCTGGCCCACTGGACCGGCATCACCTGCCCCAGCGAGCATGTGGTGATGGCGCGGGTACTGGCACCCCAGGTGGAGCCGGTGATGCAGCTACTCCAAGAGATCCGGGCAAGCTGGCGACAGACCTTGTGGGGCCTGCGCGCCGAACCACCGCGCATCTGGAGCATGTGACCCTGCAGGACAGGCACCATGGCCTGTCAGCAGGATCAGCCCCCCAGCAGCGCAGCGATGCCGGCGCGGGCGATCTGGACATCCTGTTCAGACTTGACCCCACTGACCCCCACAGCGCCCAGGCATTGGCCTTCTTTCAGGATGGGCACACCGCCTTCCAGCATGCCATGCATGGTCGGGACGGTCATGAAGGCCCAGCGCCCACCATTGATCACATCTTCATAGGCTTTGGATTCCCGGCGCCCCAGGGCCGACGTGTGTGCCTTGGCGGGCGCAATATGGGCCGAGATCGCCGGCGCACCATCGAGTCGCTGCAACCAGAGCAGGTGCCCCCCTTCGTCGACGATGGCAATCGTCACCGCCCACTGGTTTTTCAGGGCCTCGGCTTCAGCGGCCGCAGCGATGGTTTTGACATCGCTCAGTCCAAGTACCAATTTAGTCTGCATGAAAATGGTGGCGTCCTTCGGCAGGAACACCCCTCAAAAAATAAAAACAGGACCTTAGCATCAATGCGTCTGGGACCCGCGATGCGCCCAGGCCGTCGTGTGCTTTTCAACCCAGCTGAACAACTCATACATCACCATGGCCATCGCACCGACCGACAACAGGCCGGAAAAAGCCAGGCCCATCTGCATGGACGAGCCCGCAGAAATCAGCAAATAGCCAATGCCCTCATTGGCCGCCGTCATCTCGGAGACCGTGGTGCCCACAAACGCCAAGGTGATCGCCACCTTGAGAGACCCATAGAAATGCGGCAAGGAGCGTGGCAAACCCACCTTGACCAGCACATCCCAGCGTTTGGCGCCGAGCACGCGCAGCACATCCTCCAGCTCGGGTTCGAGCGTCGCCAGGCCGGTCGCGATATTCACCGTGATCGGAAAGAAGCTGATGAGAAACGCCGTCAGGATGGCCGGCCCCACCCCCACCCCGAACCAGACCACCAGAATCGGCACAAAGGCTGCCTTGGGCAAGGCATTGAAAGCGGTCATCAAAGGGTAGGCCGCGGCATAGGCCACGCGAGAACTCCCAATGAGAAAGCCCAACAAGACGCCGACCACAATCGCCAAACCAAAACCCGCCATCGTCACCCAGAACGTGCGCCACGCATGGCCCGCAATCACCGGGTAATGCTCCAGCGTTTGCTCCAGAATCCGGGCCGGACTGGGAAAAATGAACTCGGACACCTGGAAAGCGCTCGTAAGGGTCTGCCACAACAGCACGATGGCCAACAGCAGCAGCCAGGGGGACCAGCGCATCAGGAATTTGTGGTTTTTCATGGAAATTTCCCGTTCATTGGTGGATGACCGTGCCCGCTTTGCGCAGCGCCCCGATGTGGCCGCGCAACTCGTGCACGATGTCGGAGAAAGCAGGGGTGTAGGTGAGTTCGAGTTCACGCGGGCGTGGCAACTCGATATCGCGCTTCACGACAAAACGGCCCGGACTCTTGCTCATCACATACACGCTGTCGGCCAGAAAAACGCTCTCACGCAAATCGTGCGTGACCAGGATCACGTTGAATTGCTGCGCCGCGTGCAGGTCGCGCAGGATGCACCAGAGTTCTTCGCGCGTGAAGGCGTCCAGCGCCCCAAAGGGCTCGTCCAGCAACAGCATTTTGGGTTCATGGATCAGGGCGCGACAAATGCTGGCGCGCTGCTGCATGCCCCCTGAAAGTTCCCAGGGGTATTTGGACTCGTAACCGGCCAGGCCCACCGTGGCCAGCAGCTTGCGCGCACGCTCGGCGTATTCCTCGCGTTTCTGTGGAAAGGTCGCGCGGTAGGGCTCCACAATCTCCAAGGGCAGCAAGACATTGTCGAGCGTCGTGCGCCAGGGCAGGAGCGAAGGGGCCTGAAATGCCATTCCGGAGATCTTGAGCGGGCCCGTGACAGGCTGTCCATCGACCTTGATGCTGCCGCGGCTGGGCTTTTTCAAGCCTGTCGTCAGCTTCATGAAGGTCGATTTTCCGCAGCCTGAGGGGCCCACGATGGCAATGAACTCGCCGCGTCGCACCTGCAACTGAATGTCTTCGACGGCGAACTTGCCTTCAGCCCACAGGGTCTCGTTGTAGGCGAGCCAGACATTCTGAAAATCGACAAAGGGAGCGTTCGGATCGGTGGTCATGCATCACCTCCTTCACTTCTTCGCCGGAGGCAGGACATTCAGCTCGGCCGCGGGTGGCAGAAAACTGCCATTCCAGACCGCGCCGGCATCGACCCGGGTCTTGGTCGCATACGCATCGGACACCTGGCTGGCCATCAGTGTCAGGCGCGCGGGGTCGATGCGGCCAAAGCCCTCGCGGCGGGCATCCGGGCTGGCAATCACCGAGTCAATGGCCAACTGCAACCGCCGGGTTTCGAGTGGGGCATTGATGATGCCGTCCCGCGCTTTGACGCTGTCAATGGCCGCTGCGGGATGGGCCATCACGTCCTTGGCCCCCTTGGCAAAAGCCGACAGGAAGCTCTTCAATGCTGCAGGATTCGACTGGATCAGCCTGGGGCTGGCAATGATCGCATTGCCATACAGCTTGACGCCGTAATCGGCATACGGCAAAACCACGATGTCTTCGGTCTTGATGCCACGCGCTTCCAGATTCAGCAAAGAGGTGAAGGAAAAGCCCGTGATCGCATCAATGTCGCCGCGGACCAGCATGGTCTCGCGCAGCGCAGGCTCCATCCCGATCCATTGCACCCCACCAATCTTGTTGACTTTGTCGAGAATGGGAAACGCCTT
>JAQUDN010000046.1 GCA_028685665.1 Burkholderiaceae bacterium
CAGTCGCCCGATTGCGCGCCTGGCGCAGGCCGCCCAACGGATCGCGCAAGGCGATGAGGCCGCCACTTTCGAGCCCGCCACGCGGAGCATCGAAATTCAGCAGCTGTCTGCATCCGTGGGGCAGATGGCGTCCACCTTGCTCGAGCGCAAGAACGCCCTGGAAGCCATCAACCGCCATCTGGAATCCATGGTGGCGCAGCGCACGGCCGCCTTGGAGGCGGCCAACCAGGAGCTGGCATCGCTGGCCCGCAAGGATGCCTTGACCGGCCTGCCCAACCGATTGGCCGCCAACGAGCGTCTGCGCCTGGAGTTCCAGCAGATGAAGCGGAGCGCGGTCCCCTACGCCCTCATGATGATGGACATCGATTTCTTCAAGCAGGTCAACGACACCCATGGACACCCTGCGGGCGACGAGGTCCTGTGCCATGTCGCCAGGCTGTTGCTGGCGTCTCTGCGCGAGACCGATTTCGTGGGGCGTGTGGGGGGCGAGGAGTTCATGGTCCTCCTGCCGCGCACGGACCTGGCGTTGGCGATGGTGATCGCCGAAAAGATTCGGGCCGCCGTGGAAAGCCATCCGATCGAGCCCGTGGGCCGCGTGACCCTCAGCCTGGGGGTGGCCATGGCCTCGGTGGACCAGGAGGACGTCGACGTGGCTGTCCACCAGGCGGATGCCTTGCTCTACAAGGCGAAGCAAGGCGGCAGAAACCGGGTGGCGTCACCGCCCACGGTCGGTGCACCGCCGGAGGTCCGCGCACAGCAGGAGGAGGGCCGGGCATAAAAAAACCGCCCGGCTTGCGCGGGGCGGTTTTTTGAAAACAGGCTGAATTACTTCAGCTTGATTTCCTTGTATTCCACATGCTTGCGAGCCTTGGGATCAAATTTCATGATCAGCATTTTCTCGGGCATGGTTTTCTTGTTCTTGGTCGTGGTGTAGAAGTGACCGGTTCCCGCAGTGGATTCCAGCTTGATCTTGTCGCGTCCGCCTTTGCTTGCCATGGTGTTTCTCCTTAAGCCTGGCCACGTGCGCGCAGGTCTGCGAGCACAGAATCAATACCGTTTTTGTCGATCAGACGCAGACCGGCGTTGGAGATGCGCAGGCGCACCCAGCGGTTTTCGGTCTCGACCCAGAAACGGCGGTATTGCAGGTTCGGCAGGAACCGGCGCTTGGTTTTGTTGTTGGCGTGGGAAACGTTGTTCCCGACCATGGGCTTCTTGCCCGTGACTTCGCAGACGCGTGCCATAAGGACACTCCGATACTTTTGAACGGCCATTCGCGAACGCCCTGCGACCCGATTGCAGGGCCTGCTAGCGGCCTCACCTCGCCAGAAAGGGTGGCGGTAACCCGATTTTCCTGCTCTGGAGCCGCCCGTGGAGGCGGGCCCGAATTCAGCAAAGCCGCCGATTATAGCGGCTGGCCTTTGCGGGGGTCAATCCTGCTGTTCGAGGAAGCGCTGCGCATCGAGCGCGGCCATGCAGCCGGTACCGGCGCTGGTGATGGCCTGGCGGTAGACATGGTCCTGCACGTCGCCCGCCGCAAAAATCCCGGGCACGCTGGTCTGCGTGGCAAAGCCCTTGAGGCCGCCCTGGGTGACGATGTAGCCGTTTTCCATGGCCAGCTGGCCCTGGAAGATGTCGGTGTTGGGCGCGTGGCCAATCGCGATGAAGCAGCCCTGCAGCGCGATGTCCTGGGTGCTGCCGTCCTGCGTGCTCTGGAGGCGGATGCCGGTCACGCCGCTGGCGTCGCCCAGCACTTCATGGAGGGTCTGGAACACCTTGAGTTCGATCTTGCCGGCGGCGACTTTCTCCATGAGTTTGTCCACCAGGATGGGTTCGGCCTTGAACTTGTCGCGGCGGTGCACCAGCGTGACCTTGCGGGCAATGTTGGACAGGTAGAGCGCTTCCTCGACGGCGGTGTTGCCGCCCCCGACCACGCACACGTCCTGGTCGCGGTAGAAGAAACCGTCGCAGGTGGCGCAACCCGACACGCCCCGGCCCATGAAGGCCTCTTCGGAGGGCAGGCCCAGGTACTTGGCCGAGGCGCCCGTGGCCAGGATCAGGGCATCGCAGGTGTAGGTGCCGCTGTCGCCGGTGAGGGTGAAGGGGCGCTTGGAGAAATCCACGGTGTGGATATGGTCAAAGATGATTTGCGTCTTGAAGCGCTCGGCGTGCTCCAGAAAGCGCTGCATCAGGTCGGGGCCCTGCACGCCATGCACATCGGCGGGCCAGTTGTCGACTTCGGTCGTGGTCATGAGCTGGCCGCCCTGGGCCATGCCGGTGATGAGCACGGGGTTGAGGTTGGCGCGGGCGGCGTACACCGCGGCGGTGTAGCCCGCAGGGCCGGAGCCGAGAATCAGTACTTTGGCGTGGGAGGTGGTGGACATGGTGCAAACCTGTGGTTGTGTGCCGGACGCGGCGGGCACGGAAGGGGAGGGGGCCTGGCGCCAAGTATCCGTGGTGTCGGACCGGCCGGCGTGGCAGCTTTTCAATCGCGGTGATTGTAAGAACCCATGCCCGCAGCCGGTCGCTTGCCCCCTGAAACCCATGGGGTCCATGGGGTAAGCTTCGCGGGCTCGCCTATGACCTATTCCCTCAATACCCTGAACGTTTCTTCTCTTGGCAAGTCGGCGCCCCGCTCGGGGGTGGCCCGCTTTTTCCAGGAAATAGGCCTGATCGTGGGCCTGCTGGCCCTGGTTTTCTGGTGGCTGGCCCTGGTCAGCTATTCCGCGCAGGACGCGGCCTGGTCCACCTCGGGATCGGGCGCCTCGCCGCTGGTGGCGAACTGGGCGGGCCGCTTCGGGGCCTGGCTGGCCGATGGCAGTTATTTCACCCTGGGCTTTTCGGTCTGGTGGTGCCTGGCGGCGGGGTTGCGCGCCTGGGTGGCGTCCTTGGCGCGCTGGATGCGTGCCGGCGAGGACGACGCAGAGGCCGCCCACCCCTGGGTGCGCCGCGCCACGTTCTGGGGCGGGCTGCTGCTGCTGCTCTGCGCGAGTGCCGCCCTGGAATGGTCGCGCCTGTACCGGCTCGAAGCCCTGCTGCCGGGGCACGCCGGGGGGGTGCTGGGCTACACCGTCGGGCCGGCCAGCATGCAATGGCTGGGGTTCACGGGCGCCGGCCTGCTGGAGATTGTGCTGACCGTGGCCGGGGCCGCCCTGGTGTTCCGTTTTTCCTGGGGCCGCCTGGCCGAAGCGCTGGGCTCCCGCATGGACGCCCTGGTGCGCTCCTTGCAGGCCCAGCGCGAAGCGGCCGCCGATGTGGCCGTGGGCCGGCGTTCGGCCCGTGAACGTGCCGTGGTGGTCCAGGAAGAGCGCCTGGAAAGCGAGGCCCACCATCCGACGCCGGTGCCGATCCTGCGCCCCCGTGCCGAAGACATCGAGCCCACCTTGACCGACCCTCCCCGGAGCGAGCCGACCCTGGTCGAGCCCCGTTTTGCCGAGCCGCCGCCCAGCGCCCGGGTGGCCAAGGAGCGCCAGCCGCCCTTGTTCACCGAGACCGCCAATGCCAAGCTGCCGCAGGTCGATCTGCTCGATGGCCCGCTGCAACGCCAGGAGACCGTGGCCCCCGAGACGCTGGAGATGACCAGCCGCCTGATCGAGAAAAAGCTCAAGGATTTCGGCGTCGAGGTGCGCGTGGTGGCCGCCATGCCCGGGCCGGTGATCACGCGCTACGAGATCGAGCCCGCCACGGGCGTGAAGGGCTCGCAGATCGTGGGCCTGGCCAAGGACCTGGCCCGCTCGCTGAGCCTGACCTCGATCCGCGTGGTCGAAACCATTCCGGGCAAGAACTACATGGCGCTGGAGCTGCCCAATGCCAAGCGCCAGTCGATCCGGCTCTCGGAAATCCTGGGCTCGCAGGTCTACCACGAGGCCAAGAGCCTGCTCACCATGGGCCTGGGCAAGGACATCGTCGGCCATCCCGTGGTGGCCGATCTGGCCAAGATGCCGCACGTGCTGGTGGCCGGCACCACGGGCTCGGGCAAATCGGTGGGGATCAACGCCATGATCCTCTCGCTGCTCTACAAGGCCGAGGCCCGTGATGTGCGCCTGCTCATGATCGACCCCAAGATGCTTGAAATGTCGGTCTACGAAGGCATTCCGCACCTGCTGGCCCCCGTGGTCACCGACATGAAGCAGGCCGCCCATGGCCTGAACTGGTGTGTGGCCGAAATGGAGCGGCGCTACAAACTCATGAGCAAGCTGGGCGTGCGCAACCTGGCCGGCTACAACACCAAGATCGACGAAGCCCAGGCCCGCGAGGCCTTCATCTACAACCCCTTCAGCCTGACCCCGGAATCCCCCGAGCCGCTGCAGCGCCTGCCGCACATCGTGGTCATCATCGACGAGCTGGCCGACCTGATGATGGTGGTGGGCAAGAAGATCGAAGAACTCATTGCCCGCCTGGCGCAAAAGGCGCGCGCGGCCGGCATCCACCTGATCCTGGCCACGCAGCGCCCCAGCGTGGATGTGATCACCGGCCTGATCAAGGCCAACATTCCCACGCGGATCGCCTTTTCGGTGGGCTCCAAGATCGACAGCCGCACCATCCTCGACCAGATGGGCGCCGAAGCCCTGCTGGGCATGGGCGACATGCTCTACATGGCCAGCGGCACCGGCCTGCCGATCCGCGTGCACGGCGCCTTCGTCAGCGACGAAGAGGTGCACCGCGTGGTCAGCTACCTCAAGAGCCAGGGCGAGCCCGACTACATCGAGGGCGTGCTCGAAGGCGGCACGGCCGATGGCGACGGCGAGCTGTCGGGCGATGGCGACGGCGAGGGCGGCGAAAAAGACCCGATGTACGACCAGGCGGTCGAAGTCGTGCTCAAGGACCGCAAGGCCAGCATCTCCTATGTGCAGCGCAAGCTGCGCATCGGCTACAACCGCTCGGCCCGCCTGCTCGAAGACATGGAAAAAGCCGGCCTCGTCAGCGCCCTGACCACCAGCGGCCAGCGCGAGGTGCTGGTGCCCGTGCGCGAAGGGTGAACATCCCCCGGGCCGCCGCGTGGCGGCCCCCGGGGCCCTGGTGTGTCCTTTGGAGAACGACCTTGAAAAAGAAAATTGCTATTTTTTTGATAGCTGCTTGGGCCGGTGTGGCATGGGCTGACGGCCTCAAAAGCCTGGAATCCTTTTTGAAGACCGCGCAGACCGGGCGGGCCGACTTCACCCAGGTCGTCACCTCGCCACCGCGCGAAGGGCAGGCGGTGCGCAGCAAGACCTCGCTGGGCACCTTCGAATTCCAGCGGCCCGCGCGGTTTCGCTTTGTCTACCGCAAGCCCTTCGAGCAGACCCTGGTCGCCGACGGGCAGACGGTGTGGCTGTACGACGTGGACCTGAACCAGGTCAGCTCCCGCCCCCAGGGCCAGGCGCTGGGCTCGACGCCCGCCGCCCTGCTGGCGTCGGCGGCCGATCTCAGGGCCTTGCAGCAGGATTTCACCCTGGCCAATGCCCCGGACCAGGACGGCCAGCAATGGGTGCTGGCCCAGCCCCGGGCGCGCGATGGCCAGATCCAGAGCGTGCGCATCGGTTTTCGGGGCGAGCAGCTGGCCACGCTCGACATTCTGGACAGCTTTGGCCAGCGCTCGGTGCTGAGCTTCGCCGGCTTTCAGGCCAACCCGGTGCTGCCGGCGCAGACCTTCCAGTTCAAACCGCCCGCGGGGGCCGACGTCGTGCGCCAGTGAGCCAATGCGCACTCAGCAGGCGGGCTGAGAGGAGGAGGGCGGGTCGATGCTGTCGTGGCGGATGACCTGGTCCACCTCATCCAGCCACTGCTGCAGGGCGGGCGGGACGGTGGACGGGGCCTGGTGGCGCCAGCGCCGCTGGCTTTGGCGTGCCAGACTGCGCAGCTGCCAGGCGGCATCCCGGGCGACCAGACTCAGTTCCGCGATGAGGAAGCTGTCCAGCGGCTCGGTGGACAGCAGCGTGAGCTGGTCAGGCGCAATGCCCACCTGGGGAAAGGTGCGCCGCAGCCGCTCCACCTGGCTGGCAAGCGGGGCCCATTCCACCGGACGCTGGCGGTCCATGCCATCGCCGACCCGCTCGATGCCGGGCCACCGGCCGAGCAGGCCATTGAGCTCCAGCAGGCGCGCGCACGGGTCCTTGAGCACGGCAACCTGGGTCAGATGCGGGGCGATTCCGGGGCGGAGCAGCTGCATCACCTTCTGGACCTGGGGGAGGTGGAAGCGGTGCTGGTTCATGCGCAGCAGCACCGACAGGTGCAGTTCGTCGTGCGGGAGGCCCTCTTTCAGGACGGAGGACACGACCTCCGCGATCGCCAGGGTCTGCCCCAGCGGGCTGATGTGCCCGGCAGGCAGGTGGCCAGGGTAGCCCGAGCCGTCCAGGTATTCATGGTGCTCGGCCACGGCCTGCGCAAGCTGTGGTGGAAACGGGTGCTGGCGCTCCAGGAGCAGCTTGGAAATCAGCGGGTGCGCGTACAGCTGGCGCCGTTGCTCTGCACTGAAGTCCATCGCGTCATCATGGAGCTCGGGGGCGAGGTAGAGCATGCCCATGTCATGAAACAGGCCGCCTGCGGCCGCCAGGCCGATGTCGTAGCGCGTCACGCCGGGCCCTTGCACCAGCCAGGCGGCGACCAGGGCCGTGATCACCGCATGCCGGTACAGGCCGGGGCGGGTCTCTTGCGCCAGCGTCAGCAAAAAGGCCAGCGGTGCGGGCAAGGGCAGGTGCTCCACCGCGTCCAGCAGGGTGTTGCGCGCAGGCATGTCGGGTGCCATGCGGCCCAGAAACGGGACGTGGTCCAGCAGCTGGGTGGCCAGGCGGCGCATGCTCTTGCCGGTGGCGGGGTCGGCCCCGGACAGAAGGTCCTCGATGGGGGCGGAAAGCGGGTACTGCATCAGCCGGTCGTAGACGCTGCGGTTGATGGGGGCGCCAGCGTCCAGCAGTTTCACCCCCTGCGAGGTGTAGAGGGCCTGGGTCAGCGTCAGCGTGCGACTTTCCCCGAAGTCCGTGACGGCGCGGGTGATGTGCTGGGTGTTGAAGGGGATGCTGTCAGGCATGGGGCGATGGAGGACAAAGCCCTTCTATCGTATCCCCAAAGAAGGCCGTGGCCCTGCACGCAGCGCGTCCTTCGCCCCTGGCAAATGCCTGCACCACGGGGGGCGGGCAGGCTCTGCCCTGCCCTGTGCGTCCACCCCAGGCGGGGGAGCCCGCCGGGGCGCTGGTAGGATGCCTTTCCTCTGCGTTTGCGGAGCTTCCGCCTGGTTTTTGGCCCTCTGCGGGCCTGGCTTTTCCCCGCTGTTGCGGGGGGTGTGAGGCCTCCCGGCGGGAGGCCCTTGTGCCCGCCCTTGCCTTTGTTTTTGCATGAACGATGTTTCCCACAGTCCCCTCGCCGAGCGCCTGCGCCCGCGCCGCCTGGCCGAGGTCATTGGCCAGCAGCACCTGCTGGGGCCGGGCATGCCGCTGCGCCTGGCGTTTGAGTCCGGGCGCCCGCACAGCTGCATCCTCTGGGGCCCGCCGGGGGTGGGCAAGACGACGATTGCCCGGCTCATGGCCCATGCCTTCGATGCGCAGTTCATCGCCATCAGCGCGGTGCTGGGCGGGGTCAAGGACATCCGCGAGGCCGTTGAAAAGGCCCAGGCGGCCCGCTCGGGCTTGCTCGCGCAGCGCACGCTGGTGTTTGTGGACGAGGTGCACCGTTTCAACAAAAGCCAGCAGGATGCGTTTTTGCCGCATGTCGAAAGCGGCCTGTTCACCTTCATTGGCGCCACCACCGAAAACCCCTCGTTCGAGGTGAATTCGGCGCTGCTGTCGCGCGCGGCGGTGTATGTGCTGCAAGCCCTCACGCCCGAGGATTTGACGCAAATTGTCGCCCTGGCCCAGCAGAATCAAGCGCTTCCAGCTATTGAAAGCATAGCAATAGACCGCCTGGTGGCCTCGGCCGATGGCGATGCCCGCCGCCTGCTCAACACCCTGGAAACCCTGGCCGTGGCGGCGGCCCAGGCGCAGATGCCCCGCATCACCGATGCCTGGCTGCTGCAGGTGCTGGGCCCGCAATGGCGGCGTTTCGACAAGGGCGGCGACCATTTCTACGACCAGATCTCCGCCCTGCACAAGTCGGTGCGCGGATCGAGTCCCGATGCCGCGCTGTACTGGCTCTGCCGCATGCTCGACGGCGGGGCCGACGCCAAATACCTGTTGCGCCGCATCGTGCGCATGGCCTGGGAAGACATCGGGCTGGCCGACCCCCGCGCCCTGCAGATGGCCAACGAGGCCGCGGCCACCTACGATCGCCTGGGCTCGCCCGAGGGCGAGCTGGCCCTCGCGCAGGCCGTGCTCTACCTGGCCCTGGCCCCCAAGAGCAATGCGGGCTACCAGGCCTACAACCAGGCCAAGGCCTTCGTGCAGCAGGACGCCAGCCGCGAGGTGCCCGTGCACCTCCGGAACGCGCCCACCCAGCTCATGAAAGAGCTGGGCCACGGGCAGGCCTACCGCTACGCCCACGACGAACCCCATGCCTACGCCGCAGGCGAACGGTATTTGCCCGAAGGCATGGCCGACCCCCATTGGTACCAGCCCGTGGCCCGGGGGCTGGAGATCAAGCTGGCGGAAAAAATGGCTTTTCTGAAAAAGCGCGACGAAGAAGCCGGCTGAGCCTGCCGCAGCGGCGCGCGGGAAGCGTGGGTGGGCGTGCGCAGCGGGCAGAGCGGGCGCAAGGGCAGGGCAGGGCAGCCCCGCTGTGTGCGGCCCAGCCTCAGGCGCTGGCCGGTGCGGCCAGGCCCAGCCCGCCCAGGTAGAGCTGCAGCAGGGTGGTGCCGGTGGCCACCAGATCGAAGGCGGCGGTGTCGAGCAGCCACTGGTTGACCAGGCCCTCCAGCAGCACCTGCAAGCCCAGCGCGGCGCTGTCCAGCGGCACCGGCGGGCGCTGCTGGCGTGCGGCAAAAGCCCGTGCCAGGGCCTCTTGGTTGCGTTGTACGCACTGGCGGTGCACGCCCAGGTGGTGCGACTGCAGGCCGTTGAACTCGTCGGTGTATTCCATCTTGTGCATGGCAATGGCCAGCACCCGCTGGGTCTGCGCGTCGGTGGCAATCAGCCGCAGGGTTTCCTGGTGGGCGGCCCGCAGTTGCGCGACCGGGTCGCCGGCCTGCGGGTCTTCCGGAGCGGCCAGGGTTTGCTCCAGGGGCAGGGTGACGCGCTCCATCATGGCGTGGAACAGGTCGGCCTTGTCCTTGAAATGCCAGTAGATCGCGCCCCGTGTCGTGCCCGCCGCGAGGGCGATGTCGTTCAAGGAAGTCTGCGAAACGCCACGCGCCTGAAACAATTTTTCCGCAGCATCGAGCAAGCTGTTGCGCGTGACCTGGGCGTCGGCCTTGGTGCGGCGGGCCATGAAAAACCTCCGTGAAATGGGTGCAATTTCGCTACTATACATACATTCTTGTTTGTATATATACTGGCATACCCCCCGCCTGTGTCCCTGGGCTGCAGGCCGGTGTTCCCTCCTTCTGTGCACGGTGGCGCTGTCCGGCAGCGCTCTTTTTATTTCCAAAGGAACCCCATGCCCGTCCTGCGCCATGCCTCTCCTTCCGACACCCCTGGGGTCCCCCCGCTGCGTCGCCCTTTGCGCCAGGCCTTCGTCCTGGGTGGTTTGTCTGCGGCCTTGCTCCTGGCCGCCTGCGGCAAGCCGGATGCACCCGCCGGTCCGCCCGGTGGCGGCATGCCCCCGCCCGAAGTGGGCGTGGTGACGGTGACCAAGGGCGATGTGGGCTTGCTCACCGAGCTGCCCGGCCGCCTGGAAGCCTCGCGCGTGGCGCAGGTGCGGGCCCGTGTGGCCGGCATCCTGCAGCAGCGCTTGTTCCGGGAGGGCAGCGATGTCAAGGCCGGCCAGGCCCTGTTCCGCATCGATGCCGCGCCCTATGCCGCGGCCCTGCAAAGCGCCGAGGCCGGTCTGGCGCGCAGCCAGGCCAACCTGACCCAGGCGGCGGCGCTGGCCGCGCGCTACCAGCCCCTGGTGGCGGTCAATGCCGTGAGCCAGCAGGAGTACGCCAGCGCGGTGGCGGCCCAGAAGCAGGCCGAAGCCGATGTCGCGGGCGGCAAGGCCGCCGTGCAGACGGCCCGTATCAACCTCGACTACGCCAGCGTCAGCGCCCCGATTTCCGGGCGCATTGGCCGGGCGCTGGTCACCGAGGGCGCGCTGGTCGGCCAGGGCGAGGCCACCCCCCTGGCCGTGGTGCAGCAGATCGACCCGATGTATGTCAATTTCACCCAGTCGGCGGGCGACGTCATGCAGCTGCGCAAGGCCCTGGAAGCCGGCCAGTTCAAGCGCGCTGAAGGGGCCGAGGCCGCCCGTGTCCGGGTGCTGCTTGAAGACGGCTCCCTGCATGCCCAGCCTGGCAAGCTGCTGTTTTCGGACCTCACGGTCGATGCCGGCACCGGCCAGATCACGCTGCGGGCCGAAGTGCCCAACCCCGGCGGCAAGCTGCTGCCCGGCCTGTATGTGCGCGTGCAGCTGGAGCAGGTCCAGGCGCGCGACGCCCTCTTGCTGCCGCAGCAGGCCGTGACCCGCTCGGCCCAGGGCGACACCGTGCTGGTGGTGGGCGCCGATGGCAAGGCCGCGCCGCGCCCGATCCGCATTGGCGGCCAGCAGGCCGGCCAGTGGGTGGTGCTGGAGGGCCTGAAAGAGGGCGAGCAGGTGGTGGCCGATGGCTTCCAGAAACTGCGCGGCAACCCCGTGGTCAAGCCCGTGCCCTGGCAGCCGGCCGGCCAGAAGCCCGCCGCCCCTGCGACCGCGCCGGCCGCGGACAAGGCGCCGGCCCCCGCCGACAAGCGCTAAGGAGAGCCCAGCATGGCCAAATTCTTCATTGAGCGCCCCATCTTTGCGTGGGTGATCGCGCTGTTCATCATGGTGCTCGGCGGCGTGGCGATCACGCAGCTGCCGATTGCCCAGTACCCGCCCGTGGCGCCGCCGTCCATCGTGGTCTCGGCCGCCTACCCCGGGGCCTCGGCCCAGACGCTCGAAGACAGCGTGCTGTCGGTGATCGAGCGCGAGATGAACGGCTCGCCCGGCCTGATCTATATGGAGTCGGTGGCCCAGGCCGATGGCTCGGGGACCATCACCCTGAGTTTCCAGCCCGGCACCAACCCCGACCTGGCCCAGGTGGACGTGCAGAACCGCCTGTCCCGCGCCACGCCCCGCCTGCCGGTGGCCGTGACGCAGCAGGGCGTGCGCGTGGACAAGTCGCGCAGCAACTTCCTGATGTTCGTGACCCTGTCGTCCAAGGACCCGGCCCTGGACCCGGTGGCGCTGGGCGACTATGCCGTGCGCAACGTGCTGCCCGAACTGCAGCGCCTGCCCGGCGTGGGCCAGGCCCAGCTCTTCGGCACCGAACGCGCCATGCGCATCTGGATCGACCCCGCCAAGCTGCAGGGCCTGAACCTCAGCGCCGCCGACGTGACGGCGGCCATCCGGGCCCAGAACGCGCAGGTCTCGGCCGGCGAAATCGGCAGCCTGCCCAATGTGGCCGGCCAGGGCATTGCCGCCACCGTGATCGTCAAGGGCCAGCTCAGCAGCATCGAGCAGTTTGGCCGCATCGTTCTGCGCGCCAATGCCGACGGCTCGGCGGTGCGCCTGAAAGACGTGGCGCGCATCGAGCTGGGCGGCCAGGCCTACGCCACCTCGGCCCGCCTGAACGGCCAGCCTTCCACCGGCATCGGCCTGCAACTGGCCCCGGGCGGCAATGCGCTGGCCGTGGCCCAGGCCGCACGCGTGCGCATGGCCGAGCTGGAGCGCTTTTTCCCGCAGGGCGTGCAATGGGCCGTGCCCTATGACAGCTCGCGCTTCGTCGATATCTCGATCCGCCAGGTCGCACAGACCCTGGTCGAGGCCGTGCTGCTGGTGTTCCTGGTGATGTTCCTGTTCCTGCAGAACTTCCGCTACACCATCATTCCGACCATCGTGGTGCCGGTGGCGCTTCTGGGCACTTTTGCCACGCTGCTGGCGCTGGGCTTTTCGATCAACGTGCTGACCATGTTCGGCATGGTGCTGGTGATCGGCATCGTGGTGGACGATGCCATCGTGGTGGTGGAAAACGTCGAGCGCATCATGAGCGAAGAGGGCCTGCCGCCCCTGGAGGCCACGCGCAAGGCCATGGGCCAGATTTCGGGCGCCATCATCGGCGTGACGGTGGTGCTGATCTCGGTGTTCGTGCCGCTGGCCTTTTTTGCCGGCTCGGTGGGCAATATCTACCGCCAGTTCTCGGCGGTGATGGTGGCCTCGATCGGTTTCTCGGCCTTTCTGGCGCTTTCGCTCACGCCGGCCCTGTGCGCCACCTTGCTCAAGCCGGTGCAGGCCGGGCACCACCATGCCAAGACCGGCTTTTTTGGCTGGTTCAACCGCGGTTTCACGCGCTCGGCCAAGGGCTATGAAGGCCTGGTCGCGCGCCTGATCCGCCGCGCGCCGCGCACCCTGGTGATTTATGCCGCCATCCTGGGCGCCGCCGCCGTGGTGTACCTGCGCCTGCCCGCCTCCTTCTTGCCCAACGAAGACCAGGGCACTTTGCTGGTGAATGTGCAACTGCCCCCGGGCGCCACCCAGGAGCGCACCCGCGCGGTGATGGAGCAGGTCGAAGGCTTCATGCTCCAGCAGCCCGAAGTGCAGAGCATGGTCGGCGTGCTGGGCTTCAGCTTCTCGGGGCAGGGGCAGAACGCCGCGCTGGCCTTCGTGACCCTGAAGGACTGGTCGGAGCGCAAGGGCCCGGGCAGTTCGGCCGAGGCCCTGGCCGGGCGTGCCTTTGGCGCGCTGTCGGGCATCCGCGATGCCTTCATCTTCCCGCTCAGCCCCCCGCCGATTCCCGAGCTGGGCACGGCCTCGGGCTTCAGCTTCCGCCTGCAGGACCGCGCCGGCCAGGGCCACGACGCCCTGCTGGCGGCCCGCAACCAGTTGCTGGGCATGGCGGCGCAAAGCAAGGTGCTGGCCCAGGTCCGTCCCGACGGCCTGGAAGACGCGCCGCAGCTGCAGATCGACATCGACCGCGACAAGGCCAGCGCCCTGGGCGTGGGTTTTGATGCCATCAACAGCGCGATCTCGACCGCGCTGGGTTCGAGCTACATCAACGACTTCCCCAACGGCGGCCGTTTGCAGCGCGTGGTGGTGCAGGCCGATGCGCCAGCCCGCATGCAGCCCGACGATCTGCTGCGGCTGAACGTGCTCAATGCCCAGGGCAAGTCCCTGCCGCTGTCGGCCTTTGCCAGCACGCGCTGGGTGACGGGGGCGATGCAGACGGTGCGCTACAACGGCTACCCGGCCATGCGCATCAGCGGCGGCGCGGCCCCGGGCCAGAGCACGGGCGATGCGATTGCCGAAATGGAGCGCCTGGCCGCCCAGCTGCCCCCGGGCTTTGGCTACGAGTGGACCGGCCAGTCGCGCGAGGAAAAGCTCGCCGGCTCGCAGGCCATGGTGCTGTACGGCTTTGCCATCCTGGCGGTGTTCTTGTGCCTGGCGGCGCTGTACGAAAGCTGGTCGATCCCGCTGGCGGTGATCCTGGTCGTGCCCCTGGGCGTGATCGGCGTGCTGCTGGCCACGCTCTTGCGCGGCTATGCCAACGATGTGTACTTCCAGGTGGGCCTGGTGACCATCATCGGCCTGTCGGCCAAGAACGCCATCCTGATCATCGAATTTGCCAAGGACCTGCAGGCCCAGGGCAAGGGCGTGATCGAGTCCGCGCTGGAGGCCGCGCACCTGCGCTTTCGCCCGATCATCATGACCTCGCTGGCCTTCATGCTGGGCGTGGTGCCCCTGGCGATTTCCACGGGCGCGGGCTCGGCCAGCCAGCGCGCCATCGGCACGGGCGTGATCGGCGGCATGCTCACCGGCACGGTGCTGGCGGTGTTGCTGGTGCCCATCTTCTTTGTGCTGGTGCGCAGCCTGTTCAAGGGCAGCGCGCGCCAGCAGCAATTTGACCGACAGCACGCCATGCCCATGGGCACGGAGAACGACCATGCGTAAGACGCCTTTGACCTTTGCGGGCCCCCGGCCGGCCCTGATCGCCCTGGCTGCGGCCGCGCTGCTTTCGGGCTGTTCCCTGGTGCCTTTGTACGAGCGCCCCGCCGCGCCCGTGGCCACCGCCTGGCCCACCCTGGGCCCGGCGCAGGACGCGGGGGCCGGCACCGCGCCGGCGGCGGCGCTCCCCTGGCAGGCCTTTGTCGGCCCGGGGCCGCTGCAAGAGGTGCTGGGCCTGGCGCTGCAGGGCAACCGCGACCTGCGCCTGGCCGCGCTGGCCATCGAGCAGGCGCGCGCCCAGTACCAGATCCGCGCCGCCGACCAGCTGCCCACGGTGAACGCCGCGGCCACTGGCAACCGCCAACCCAAGACCGACGGCAGTGGCGCCATCACCAGCGCCTACACGGTGGGCCTGGCGCTAGCCGCCTGGGAGATCGACTTCTTTGGCCGCATCGCCAGCCTGAAAGAAGCCGCCCTGGCCCAGTACCTGGCGACCGAAGAGGCGCGCAAGGCGGTGCAGACCAGCCTGGTGGCCGCCGTGGCCAGCACCTGGCTGAGCCTGCAGACCTCGGAAGAACTGCTGGCCCTGGCCCAGCGCACCCTGGCGACGCGCGAGGATTCGCTGCGCCTGGCGCGGCTGCGCCTGGACCAGGGCGTGGCCTCGGCCCTGGAGCTGAGCCAGGCCGAGTCTCTTGCGGCGGCGGCCCGGGCCAGCGTGGCCCAGCAGCAGCGCCAGCGCGCCCTGGACGCCAATGCGCTCACGCTGCTGGTCGGCCAGCCCCTGCCTGCGGCCTTGCTGGCGGCGGCCGCTGGCGGCTCGGCCCTGGCCTTGCCCGAGCTGCCGGCCGGCCTGCCCTCGGACCTGCTCACCGCCCGCCCCGACATCCGCCAGGCCGAGCAGCAGCTGATTGCGGCCAACGCCAACATCGGCGCGGCCCGCGCGGCTTTCTTCCCGCGCATTGCGCTCACGGCCAGTGCCGGCACCGCGAGCAGCTCGCTGTCGGGCCTGTTCGAGAGCGGCTCCTGGGGCTGGACGCTGGCGCCCCAGGCGGTGCTGCCGATTTTTGATGCCGGGCGCAACCAGGCCGGGCTGGACTCGGCGCAGGCCGGCCGGGCCATCGCCGTGGCCCAGTACGAAAAAGCCATCCAGACCGCCTTCCGCGAGGTCGCCGACGCCCTGGCGGGCCGGGCCACGCTGGCCGCCCAGGTCCAGGCCCTGCAGGCCCAGACCGGCGCCGAGGCGCAGCGCGTGCGCCTGGCCGAGCTGCGCTTGCGCAACGGGGTGGCCAGCTCGCTGGAGGTGCTCGATGCGCAGCGCGCGCTGTTCGCCGTGCAACAGGCGCTGGCCCAGACCCAGCTGGCGCAGCAGCAGAACCGGGTGCTGCTGTTCAAGGCCCTGGGCGGCGGCTGGACCCCTGCCGATGCTGCATCGGCGTCGAGCTCTCCTGCGATCCCCGCAGCCCCTGCGGCCCCTGCTGCCTCTTGAAGCCCAAAAGGCCTCCAGCCCTTGTGGGGTGAGCGCTGCTTGCTCCTCTTTTTGAAGTTGGCTGAAGCCGATGCGGCGCAGGCGGTGCCCGCCGGGGGGCGCCGGGGGTGCTCGGCCAGTGCCGGAGGTCCGAATCCGCCCGGGGGGGAGGCCCGGCCCGGGGCAGGGCGCCCGGGCGGCTGGCGTGGCAAGGGGCCCAGGCGGCGCATCCGAGGCCACTCCCTCCCCTCGGGAGCGCTCCAGCCCGGCTTGCGGCACCGTGAACGCGTTCTTATTGATCTTGCTCAAATTCCGACCGGGGCAGGCACGGCACAGTCGGCCCCATGCTGTCCTCCCCTGCGTTCTTGCCGCCCTCGTCCACCGAAGACCTTGCCCCGGGAACCCTGCTGCGCCAGCGCCACCAGCGCCTGGCGTCGGTGCTGTACCTGGACAGCGGGCGCGTGCAGCTGGGGGTGTGCGACAACGGCCTGATGCGCCACCTGCTGGGCACCGTGCAGGGGCCGTTCTGGCTCGATGCGGCCGATGCGCTGCTGGGCCTGTCCGCCGCGGTGGACATGGTGGCCGAGACCCCCGTGCGGGTGCGCCGCCTGGCGGTGGACGAATTCCTGCGCGGCTGCGCGGCCCTGCCGGCCTCGGCCCAGGCCCTGCTCAAGGACATGGCCCGGACCTCGCGCCAGCAGACCGAACTGTCGGTGAGCCGCCTGGTGCAGGATGCCGAGGCCCGCTGCGCCCAGTGGCTGCTCCAGCACGCGCAGCCCGACCCCAGTGGCGCCATGCGCGTGACCCTGCACCAGCGCAAGCGCCTGATCGCCGCGCAGCTGGGCATTGCGCCCGAGACCTTCTCGCGCGTGCTGCGCCATTTGCGCGAGCACGGGCTGATCGCCGGCACCGGCAAGGTGCTCAGCCTGCTGCAGCCCCGGGCCCTGCAGGCGGTGGCGGGCGGCTGAGGGCCTGTTCATGGTCTTTGCATGGTGTCCGTTGCTCCATGCCCGCGGGGGGGGGGGGCAAGGCGGCAAAACACCGCACTCCGCGTTGCCCCCCTGGCCTGCGGCGGGCGCCTCGATGGCGGCGTTTTGCCACCTTGCGGACGCCCTGAAAAGACCATGAACGGGCTCTGAGCAAGCCGGGGCGGACTTCCGCTGCCAGAGGGGGCTTGGCGCGGCGCGCCGGGAGGCGGTCCGTGCCCCGGGTTTTTCCTGAGGGGGGTTCGAGGGTTCCACCCAAGTCGCGCCGCCCAGGGGCTGCATACAGTCAAGGGCGATGCCGCTCCTTCACCGACCCATGAACGCTGTCCTGTCTGTCCGCACGGCCCCTGAAGGCCGTGCTGCCCGGGCCCGATGCCCATGAGTGCGCCGAGCCCGGTCCCGGCCCCGGATGCCGCGGTGCCTCCCCCCGGAAAAACGCCCCTGCCGCTGGTCTGGCGCCTGGTCTTGCTGGCGGCTCTGGCGGTGGTGCTGTCGGCCTGCGCTGCGGGCTGGCTGGTGTCCCGCGCGATGGAGCAGGAGGTGCTGCGTTCGCGCGTGGCCCAGCAGACCTCCGAGGTCGAGGTGCTGGCCCGTCTGCTGGCGAGCAAGATCGAGCAGCACCAGCGCCTGTTGCGCGGCCTGGCCCAGGGCATCACCGCGGGCATGCTGGAGTCCCCGGCCACCCTGGAGGCGGCGCTGCGGCACGGCGGCTCCACGGTCTCCTGGTTCGAGGCGCTGCAGGTGGTGCGCCGCGATGGGGAGCTGCGGCTGAGCCTGCGCGCGGGCCGGACCCAGCCGCCGGGCGAGCTGGTGCCGGTCGAGCGCGACCTGCTGCGCCACACCCTGGCCGATGGCAAACCCCTGGTGACCGAGCTGCCCGCCGAGGAGGGCAGCGAGGCCCGGGTCATGTTCACCCTGCCTCTGCACCCCGACCACGGCCCCCTGCAGGGGGTGCTGGCGGGCACGGTGAAGCTGCAGTCGCAGGGCCTGCTGCCCGCCGCGATGGTGCTGTCCGGGCGCACCGATGCGCGCCTGGTGGTCTTTGCCCAGGACGGCACGATCCTGGCGCACTCCGACCCCGCGCGCATCCTGGGCCATGTGCGCGACGAGCCCGGCCTGGGGCCGGTCTATGCCGAGTGGCGCGAGCAGGCCCAGCCCGTGGTGGAGGGCGCCCGCACCCAGGTGCTGCCCGGGCACATCGTGAGCCTGGCCGGCATGCCGCTGCCGCAGTGGATGGTGGCGCGCGTCAGCGATGCGCCAGCCCTGCTGGCCCCCCTGGAAGAGGCCCAGCGCGATGCCGGGGCCCTGGTCGCCAGCACCGTGGTGCTGGCGCTGGTCCTGCTCACGGCGGCCATGGTCGCCCTGGCCCGGCCCCTGGCGCGGCTGCACCAGGCGGCCGGCCAGCGCCTGCGGCGCCATGCGGGCGAGGGCCAGGCGTGGCCGCTGGTCCGCGGCGAGGTGGGCGACATCGACCATGTGCTGCAGTTCCTGGACCGCCAGGAGGCCCAGGGCCAGGCGCGCCAGGCGGCCTTGTCCGACCAGCTGGAGGCGATCCTGGCGCACGCCAGTGTGGGCATTGTCATCACGCGCCAGGGCCGGCTGGATGTGGTGGGCCTGCAGACCTGCCGCATGCTGGGCTATGCGCTGCGTGAGCTGCAGGGCCAGCCGGCGCGGGTGCTGTATGCCTCGGACGCCGACTATGCCCAGACCGGCCAGCGGGTCCAGGCCGAGTTCGCGGCGCACGGGGCTTTCGACGGCGACCTGTGCTTTCGGCACAAGGACGGCAGCCCGGTGTGGGTGCGGGTGCAGGGGCGGGGCGTGCACCCGGCGGACCGGGAGGGCGGCACGGTCTGGATTCTGGAAGACCTCACGGCGGCCCGCCTGGCCCCGTACCCGCCGGCCTGGGGCGTGGCCCTGGACCTGGACCCCCTCACGCAATTGCCCCACCGCGAGGCCTTCGTGCAGGCCCTGGGCCGCAGGCTGGCCGCGCGCGCGCAGCGCGGCCCCGAGGCCGCCGCCCTGCACGCCGATCTGCCCGGCGACGGGGTGCTGCTGTTTCTGGACCTCGACCATTTCGCCCTGGTCAATGGCGTGGCCGGCCACGATGCCGGCGACGACGTGCTGCGCCATGTGGCGCGCCTGCTGGAGTCGCGCGTGCGCCAGATCGGCTGGGCGGCCCGCCTGGGCGGGGACAAGTTCGCCGTGCTGCTGCCCGCCTGCACCCTGGCCCGGGGCCAGGCGGTGGCCGAGCAGCTGCGGGTGGCCGTGCAGGCCTGGGAGCCGTCCTACCAGGGCCACAGCTTCACCCTGAGCCTGAGCATTGGCCTGGTGCTGCTCGATGACAGCCTGCCCCAGGTGGCCGCCGTGCTGCACGCCGCCGACATGGCCTGCTACGACGCCCGGCGGGCCGGGGGCAACCGGGTCCAGACCCACCCGGTGCGCCCGGCCCCGGTGCGGACCGGGCGGTGAATGTCAAAAAAGAGAGCGGCTAGCGCAGCTTCCATCGGCCTTCGGGGCTGAAAACGCCAAAACCTTCTGGCCAGGGGGCACCGTCTTCACCGGGCGCAAGGCAGCGGGGCGTCGGCCCCGTCCAGCCGGCCCAGCGCGCGCAGCAGGTTTTCGGCGGTGGCCGGGGCGGTCAGCGCCACCGGGGCCCGGGGATCGCCCCCGCGCCCGGCGGCCACCGCGTTGCGCAGCGCCTCGTACACGCTGATCGCCAGCATCAGCGGGGGCTCGCCCACCGCCTTGCTGCCGCCCACATTGCCCACCCGGTTGGCTTCGGGCCACAGCGCGACCCGGAAATCCGCGGGAATATCGCCCGCCGCCGGGATCTTGTACTGGCTGGGGCCCAGCGTGCTCAGCCGCCCCTGGGCGTCCCAGACCAGCTCTTCGTTCGTCAGCCAGCCCATGCCCTGCACGAAGCCGCCTTCGATCTGCCCGAGGTCGATCGCTGGGTTGATGCTGCGGCCCACGTCGTGCAGGATGTCCACGCGCAGCACGCGGCTTTCGCCCGTGAGCGTGTCCAGCACCACCTCGGTGCAGGCGGCGCCATAGGCAAAGTAATAGAAGGGCTGGCCGGTCAGGGTCTGGCGGTCGTAGTGGATGTCCGGCGTGCAGTAGAAGCCGTCGCTCCAGAGCTGGATGCGCCGGGCATAGGCCTGGGCCACGACCTCCTCGAAGCGCCGCACGGCCCGGGGCGAAACCACGGTGCCCTGGGCAAAGCGCACCTGTTCGGCATCGCAGCCATCGGTCTCGGCCACCAGCGCGGCCAGGCGCTGGCGCACCGTGCGCGCGGCGTTCTGGGCGGCCCCGCCGTTCAGGTCGGTGCCGCTGGAGGCGGCGGTGGCGCTGGCATTGGGCACCTTGCTGGTGTCGCTGGCCGTGGCGCGCACCTGCGCCAGCGGCACCCCCAGCGTGTCGGCCACGATCTGCGCCACCTTGGTGTGCAGGCCCTGGCCCATCTCGGTGCCGCCGTGGTTGATCTGCACGCTGCCATCGGTATAGACCAGCACCAGCGCGCCGGCCTGGTTCAGCTGCGTGCTGGTGAAGCTGATGCCGAACTTCACCGGCGTGAGCGCCAGCCCGCGCCGCAGCACCGGGCTCTGCGCATTCCAGGCCGAAATGGCTGCCTGGCGTTGCTGGTATTGCGCGGACTGCTCCAATTGCAGGAGCATCTGCGGCAGGATGTTGTCGAAGACCTGCATGCCGTAGGGCGTGGCGTTGCGCGGGGCGGGGCCGGAGAGGTTGCGCTGCCGCACCGTGAGCGCATCCTGGCCCAGCGTGCGGGCGATGTCGCCGACCAGGGTCTCCATCAGCAGCATGCCCTGGGGCCCGCCAAAGCCACGGAATGCGGTGTGGCTCTGCA
>JAQUDN010000047.1 GCA_028685665.1 Burkholderiaceae bacterium
CCGCGGCCTTGATCTCGTTTTTCTCTTTTTCGTAGCGGTCGATCTTGGCCTGGTAGATCCCTTTCTTGTCCTCGGGCGCCAGGTCGCGGGCCATTTCGGCCAGGGACTGCTTGGTGCTCTTGGACTGGAAGTAATTCCACTGGTTCGAGGCCTCGGTCTTCTTGATGGCCGCATCGTTCTTCAGCAGGCCGGCATTGGCCTGGGTCGCGCCGCCCATGTAGGAAAAGATCGCCCCCACCGTCGCCACGATGGCCGTGAACATGGCGATCTGGTTGGTCATCTTGTCGTTGTGGCCGCCGTCGTGGTGGCCTTGCGCCGCGTGTTCGACCGCATGGTCGTGGGGTCCGTGTACGTGAAATCCGCCAGAAGACATGGTGTGTGTGCGTGGGGTGGTGAAAAAGGGGGCGCGCCCGGCCGCCAGGGCTCAGCGCGCGGGGCTCATACTGCCACAGGCGCCTTGATGGCGGGGTGGCATTGGTAGTCCGTCACGGCGAAATCTTCGTACTGGTAGTCGAAGAGGCTGTCCGGGCGGCGCAGGATCTGCAGCGTCGGGGCCGCGTAGGGCGCGCGCGCCAGCTGGGTCTGCACCTGCTCGAAGTGGTTGCTGTAGATATGGCAATCCCCCCCCGTCCAGATGAAATCGCCCACGTCCAGCTCGCATTGCTGGGCCACCATGTGGGTCAGCAGCGCATAGCTGGCGATGTTGAAGGGCACACCCAGAAAAATATCGGCGCTGCGCTGGTAGAGCTGGCAGCTCAGGATGCCGCGCCCGCCCGGGGTGGGCGAGGGCGCCACGTAGAACTGGAAAAAGGCATGGCAGGGCATGAGGGCCATCTGCGACAGCTCGGCCACGTTCCAGGCGCTGACGAGGATGCGCCGCGAGTCGGGGTTGTTGCGCAGCGTCTGCAGCACCTCGCTGATCTGGTCGATATGGCCACCGTCGGGGGTGGGCCAGCTGCGCCACTGCACGCCATAGACCGGGCCCAGGTCGCCGTCGGGGCCGGCCCATTCGTCCCAGATGCTCACACCGCGCTCCTTGAGCCATTGGTTGTTGCGCGACCCGGTCAGGAACCAGAGCAGCTCCACGATGATGGACTTGAGGTGCACTTTCTTGGTGGTGACCAGCGGAAAGCCTTCGCGCAGGTCAAAGCGCATCTGGTGGCCAAACACGCTGCGGGTGCCGGTGCCGGTGCGGTCGCTCTTGGTCACCCCATGTTCATAGACATGGCGCATGAGGTCTTCGTACGGGGTGCGAATGGGGCGCGGGGTCATGGTGGGGGGCGCGCAAGGCGGTCAAAGAAAGCGTCGCTCGGGAACGCGGGCTGCGGCAGGGTTGCGCGCGCGGGCCCTGATTTTATCGGCAGCCCGCCTCGGTTGCTCTCGGGGCGTGGAATGGGCCTCAAAAAGGCCCCCAGGGCTTATGGGGTAAGCGCTGCTTGCTATGCTTTTTTCTGGGTGATCGGGAGGGTCGGAGCGTTCAGGCCCCCAGCACCCGCCCTGGGTTGAGCAGCTGCTGCGGGTCCAGGGCCTGCTTGATGGCCCGCATCAGCCCCAGCGCCACGGGGGACTGGTAGCGCTGCAGCTCCGCCACTTTCAGGGCGCCCACGCCATGTTCGGCCGAGAACGAGCCGCCAAACTGCGCCACGGCCTCGTACACCAGCGCGTTCACGTGCGCTTCCTGGGTGTGCAGGAAGGCTTTGGCGTCTCCGTCGGCCGGGGCCTGTACGTTGTAGTGCAGGTTGCCGTCGCCCAGGTGGCCGAAGTTGACCAGGCGCACGCCAGGGAGGCTGCGCTGCAGCAGTGCGTCGGTGTGCGCCACGAAGGCCGGAATGCGCGAGATCGGCACCGAGATGTCGTGCTTGATGTTCAGGCCTTCCTCGGACTGGGCCAGCGGAATGCTCTCGCGCACCTGCCAGAGCTGCTGCGCCTGGGCCAGGTTTTCGGCGACCACCGCGTCCACCACGCAGCCGGCGTCCAGGGCGGCTTCGAGCAGGGCTTCGAAGCGGGTCCGCGCATGCGCTTCGGATTCGCTGTCGGCGTTCTCCAGCAGCACGCACCAGGGGGCCGAGGCCTCGCCCAGAAAGGGCACGCGCAACTGCTGCAGGTGCTTGCCGACCAGGCTCAAGGCGAATTGGCCCATCACCTCGAAGCCCGTCAGGCCCGCGCCCAGGAACTGGTGGGCCAGGCCGAGCAGGGCCACGGCCTGTTCCATGGACGGAACGGCGGCCCAGGCCGTCAGGCGGGCGGCGGGCTCGGGGTAGAGCTTGACGGTGGCCGCGGTGATGATGCCCAGCGTGCCCTCGCTGCCGATGAACAGGTCGCGCAGGTCGTAGCCGGTGTTGTCCTTGCGCAGGCCGCGCAGGCCGTCCCAGACCTCGCCCTGCGCGGTGACGACTTCCAGGCCCAGGCACAGCTCGCGCGCGTTGCCGTAGCGCAGCACCTGTGTGCCGCCGGCGTTCGTGCCCAGATTGCCGCCCAGGGTGCAACTGCCTTCGGCCGCCAGCGACAGGGGAAACAGCAGGCCCGCCTGTTGCGCGGCCTCTTGCACCTGGTGCAGGAGGCAGCCGGCCTCGGCGGTCAGGGTGAGGTTGGCGGTGTCCAGGGCGCGCACGGCGTTCATGCGGGTGAGGCTCAGCACCAGCTCCCGGCCCGAGGCGTCGGGGGTGGAGCCCACCGACAGGCTGGTGTTGCCGCCCTGCGGCACGATGGGGGTGCCCGTGGTGGCGCAGGCGCGCACCACGGCCGCCACCTCCTGGGTCGAGCCGGGGCGCACCACGGCCAGCGCCTTGCCCTGGCGGCGGCGGCGCCAGTCCTGTTCCCAGGCGCTGAGGTCGCCCTCGGTGAGCACATGGGGGGCGCCCACGATCTGGCGCAGGGTGTCAAGCAAAGAGGACATGGCGGGGCGCTTCCACACAGAAGGGAGAAAGGGGCTCAGGCGGCGGCCACCGCGGCGGCTGCGGCCTTGGCGTTGCGCTGGCGCAGCCGCACATGCAGCGTGCAGGCCACGAACAGGCTGGTGCACAGGGCGACTTCGCCCAGCGCCAGCCAGGCGCTGGGGGCTTTGTCGCTCCAGGCGCGCACCACGCCCTCGGTGAAATACAGCCACACCATCAGGCTGACCCAGCGGTAGGTGTACATGCGGTTTTTCAGCAGGCCGGCCAGCGGGATGCACAGCGGCAGGGCCTTGAGCGCCAGCCAGGAGCCCCCGGGGCGCACCGGGGCCAGGACCAGTTCCCAGGCCAGGCACAACAGAATCAGGGCGAGCAGGCTGGCCGTGGCCAGCCAGCGGGTGGCGGCAACAGCGTTGCCGGGGGCGGGGGTTTGTGCATTCATCGGGGTGGCATCATATCGGCCATGTCCTTGTCCCTCCCTGGGGTGCGGCGCTTTCAGGCGCTGTGGTCCACCCTCTTGCATCTTCCCTGGCGCACCACCGTCCACACCCTGCGCCTGCGTTTCCGCGAGGACCAGCTGGGCATGACCGCCAGCAGCCTGACCTTCACCACCATCCTGGCGCTGGTGCCTTTCGTGACCGTGGCGCTGGCGGTGTTCACGGCCTTTCCCATCTTCGGCAAGCTGCAGGAGGTCTTGCAGAGCTGGCTGATCGAGAGCCTGGTGCCCGACAGCATCGCGCGCCAGGTGCTGGGCTACATCACCCAGTTTTCCGCCAAGGCCAGCCGCCTGGGGGGGGTGGGCTTCAGTTTTCTGGTGGTGACGGCGCTGGCGTTGATCCTGACCATCGACCGCACACTGAACAAGATCTGGCGCGTGCGCCGCCTGCGCCCGCTGGGCCAGCGGGTGCTGATTTACTGGGCCGCCCTGACTCTGGGCCCGCTCTTGCTCAGTGCCAGCCTGGTGCTGACTTCGTATGTCGCCTCGGCTTCGGGCGGGCTGGTGCAGGCCTTGCCGCGCAGCCTGCGCCTGTTGTTCGATTCGATCGAGTTCGTGGTGCTGGCCCTGGGCGTGGCGGCGATGTACCGCTATGTGCCCCACACCGTGGTGCGCTGGAAACACGCCGGGGTCGGGGGGCTGTTGGTGGCGCTGTGCATGGAGCTGGCCAAGAAGCTGCTGGGCATGTACTTGCTCAAGGTGCCCACCTATTCGATGGTGTATGGCACCTTCGCCACACTGCCCATCCTGCTGGTCTGGATCTACATGGCTTGGGTTCTGGTGCTGGCGGGGGCGGTGGTCACGGCCTACCTGCCCAGCCTGCTGCAGGGCGTGGCGCGGCGCGGCGCGCTGCCGGGCTGGTCGTTTCAGCTGGCGGTGGAGGTGCTGCAGGCCTTGCACCGGGTGCGCCGCCAACCCGGCAAAGGCCTGGCGGCCGGCCCATTGGCGCAGGCCCTGTGCGTGGAGGTGCAGCAGCTTGCGCCCGTGCTCGAAACCCTGACCGCGCTGGACTGGATCGGCGCCGTCAGCCCCCCGGCAACCGAGGCGGCCGAAGCCGAGGCCCGCTACCTGCTGCTCGTCGATCCGCAGGACACCCCCTTGGAGCCGCTGCTGCAGCGCCTGCTGCTGGAGCCGTCCGAGAGCCTGCAGCCGCTGTGGCAGCGTGCCGGCCTGTCGGGGCTCTGCCTGGCTGATGTGCTCCCGAAAGAGGAGCTATCAGGGCATGCTCTATAAGCCTTTGAAGGCTTTTTAATCCCTTTTTGAGCGCGGCGCTTCAGCGCCGGCCCAGGCGCTTGAGCTGGTAGAGCGCTTCCAGCGCCTCGCGCGGGCTCAGGGCATCGGGCTGCAGGGCGGCCAGGGCGGCCTCCAGCGCGCTGGGGCCGGTGGCTTCGGGCTCGGGCGGCGGGGCGAACAGGTCGACCTGCAGCGTGCCTTCGCCGGCCCGGGCTTCCAGCGCCGCCAGCGTGTGGCGCGCGTGGTGCAGCACGGCGGCGGGCATGCCGGCCAGCTTGGCGACCTGGATGCCGTAGCTGCGGCTGGCCGGGCCCGGCTGGATTTCGTGCAGGAAGACGATGTCGTGCCCGGATTCGGTGGCGCTCACGTGCATGTTCACCGCATGGCGCGCCTTGGCGGGCAGCTCGGTCAGCTCAAAGTAATGCGTGGCAAACAGCGTGAAGGCCCGGGTCTTGTCGTGCAGCTGGGTGGCGATGCCGCTGGCCAGCGCCAGGCCATCGAAGGTGCTGGTGCCGCGGCCGATTTCGTCCATCAGCACCAGGCTGTGCGGCGTGGCGGCGTGCAGGATCTGCGCGGCCTCGGTCATCTCCAGCATGAAGGTCGATTGCGCATTGGCCAGGTCGTCGGCCGCGCCGATGCGGGTGTGGATGGCGTCGATGGGGCCCAGCCGGCAGGCGCTGGCCGGCACATGGCTGCCGATGCTGGCCAGCAGCACGATCAGCGCCACCTGGCGCATATAGGTCGATTTACCGCCCATGTTCGGCCCGGTGATCACCTGCAGCCGCGTCTGGGTGTTCAGCCGCGTGTGGTTGGCGATGAAACTGCCGCTCGACGTTTCGGCCAGCCGGGCCTCGACCACCGGGTGGCGGCCGCTGTCGATCTCGATGCAGGGTTCGGCCACGAACTGCGGCGCGCACCACTGCAGCGTGAGCGAGCGTTCGGCCAGGCAGCACAGCACATCCAGCGCGGCCAGGGCGTGGGCCAGCCGGGTCAGGGCCGGTATATGCGGCTGCAGCTGGTCCAGCACCTGCTCGTACAGCCATTTCTCGCGCGCCAGGGCCCGCTCCTGCGCCGACAGGGCCTTGTCCTCGAAGGCCTTCAGCTCGGGCGTGATGAAGCGCTCGGCGTTTTTCAGGGTCTGGCGGCGGCGGTAGTCGTCGGGCACGCGGTCCAGGCCGCTGCTGGTGACTTCAATATAGAAGCCGTGCACCTTGTTGAACTGCACGCGCAGGTTGGCGATGCCGGTGCGCGCGCGTTCCCGGGTTTCCAGGTCGAGCAAAAAGCCATCGCAGTTGGTCTGGATGGCGCGCAGCCCGTCGAGCTCGGCATCAAAGCCCGCACCGATCACGCCGCCGTCGCGCACCAGGGCCGCGGGTTCCTCGGCGATGGCGCGCTGCAGCAAGGCCGTGCACCCCGCAGGGGGCTGCAGGTGGCTGAAGATTTCAGCCAGATAGGGCTCTGGCGCTTGACCCATCTGCGCCAGCAGCTCTGTTTTTTGTAGCGACTTGCCCAGCGCCAGCAGTTCGCGCGGCCGCACCTGGCGCAGTGCAGTGCGCGCCGTGATGCGCTCCACATCGCTGGTGCCCTTGAGTTCCTGGCGCAGCGTGTGCCAGGGCCCGCTGCCCCCACCGGCGCCGCCCGCGCCGCGCAGGGCCGTGGTGGCCGCCAGGCGCTGGCGGGCCGCGCCGCGGTCGCGCTGCGGCTCCAGCAGCCAGGTCCTGAGCAAGCGGCTGCCCATGCCGGTCATGCAGGTGTCGAGCAGCGAGAACAGCGTGGGGCCGTCGTCGCCGCGCAGGGTCTTGACCAGTTCCAGGTTGCGCCGCGTGGTGGCGGGCAGGGCGATCAGGTCGTCGCCGCGCTGCACCTGCACGCTGTGCACATGGGTCAGCGCCCGGCCCTGGGTGTGCTCCGCGTAGGCGAGCAGGCCCGCTGCCGCCGCGTGGGCCAGGGGCAGGTCTTGGGCCCCCCAGGCATGCAGGCTGGCCGCGCCCAGGTGTTCGCGCAGCTTGCGCTCGCCCAGGGGGCCGTCGAACTGCCAGTCCGGGCGCGGGCCCAGCGGGCCGCTGAACGCGCCTTGCTGGCGCAGCTGCTGCAGTTGTTGCTCGAAGCGCTCGGTCACGCCGGCGCTGTAGATGACTTCGCTGGGCGCCAGCCGGGCCAGCCAGGCCCCGATCTCGTCAAGTGCGCATTCGGCCAGCAGCACCCGGCCCTGTGTCACGCTCATCCAGGCCAGCCCACAGCGCCCGCGCCCCCCCGGGTGCAGGGCCAGCAGCAGGGATTCGGTCTTGTCGGACAGCAGTTCCGTGTCGGTCAGCGTGCCGGGCGTGACCACGCGCACCACCTTGCGCTCCACCGGCCCCTTGCCCGCGCCGACTTCGCCGACCTGCTCGCAAATCGCCACCGATTCGCCCAGCTTAATCAGCCGCGCCAGGTAGTTCTCCAGCGCATGGAAAGGCACCCCCGCCATCACCACCGGCTGCCCCGCCGACTGGCCCCGCTGCGTCAGGGTGATGTCCAGCAGCCGCGCCGCCTTTTCGGCATCGGCCCAGAACAGCTCGTAGAAATCGCCCATGCGGTAGAGCAGCAGCGTGTCGGGATGGGCCGCCTTGAGGGCCAGGTACTGCGCCATCATGGGCGTGTGGCCAGCCAGGGCGGCAGAAGCCGCAGGGGCGGCCGTGGCGGAAAGGGGCGGGGAAGGTTCTTTGGACATCAATCGATTGCGGCGTGCTGTGCCCCGGGGCGCCCTGGAAGGGCCTTCCCCCGCCGGGCGGTGGGCCCCAGGGGCAGGGGAAATCTGTGGGGAAATGGGGGGCTTGGAAAGCCCGACATTGTCGGGTATCTGCGCCCGGGGGCGCAGGCGCTGCCGGACGGTCCCCGTGGTGGCTTCAGCGCATGCAGCGCGCAGGGGCCTTGCGCACCCGGGTTTCTTCGCCCAGGCAGGGCCCCGCCCTCGCCCAGCACCATGGCGACCACCCCGGCGCCGCAGACCCCCATGCCGGCGACGTTGAGCGGATGGCGGCCGATGCGCTCGGACCAGCGCCCGGCGATGAAGTGCATGCAGCCCTTGACCAGGCCCAAGGCCACCACAAAGGCGCTCCGCAGCACGCAGGCATTCCGGGGCACCCCGAAGTCGGATTCGGCCAGGGCCGGCACCATGGTGCGCACCATGCCGAGCGTCAAACCCACCAGCCCCCCTTGCAGGAGCTGGTGCAGAAACAGGCCGAAGGCGTGGCGCCGTGCCGCCCCAGAAAAAAGAGCGCCCCACCCCGGCGGAATGGCCATGGGTGGGGCGCTGGAGAGACCCGTCCGGCCAGCTGAAAGGGCTTATTCGCCCAGCGAGAACCGCTCGCTAGTGTCCAGAAAATCGTGGATGTGGACGGTGAGGCCCGTCTCATTCAGCAGCACGACACCGTACTGCGGCGGCTCATGGCTGCCCGCAATCTGGCCGGTGTCGTCCAGGCGCAAGGCCACCTGGTGGTTGGTGCCGCGCAGGGTCGAGAAGGGGATGTCTTGCCAGGTGCCAAAAATCGGCCGGTGAATGTGCCCAAAAAACAGGTGCTGGATGCGGTGTTCGTGGCCTTTGACCGCGGAGATAAAGGCTTCGGGCTGTAGCAGCCGGATCCGGTCCATCGTGGGAATGCCCAGGTCGAAAGCCGGGTGGTGCATGAACAGCAAGATGGGCTGCTCATCTTCCGCCAGGCGCTCGGCGAGCCAGTGCGCCCGCTGGGCGCAGAAAACCCCATGGCTCACGCCGGGCTCGTTGGTGTCGAGGAACAGGCCGCGGTAGGCGCCCAAGGCCTTTTCGTACTGAACGAAGCCCTGGCTGTCCACTGGGACCTCCGGAAAGTACTGGCGGAAATTTCCCCGGTGGTCGTGGTTGCCCAGGATCGGGAACACTGGCATCGGCAAGCGCGCCAGCTGTTCGCTGAGCTGGCGATAGGCGTCGGGATGGCCCACATGGGCCAGGTCGCCGGTCACGACACACGCACGGGCGTCGGCGTGTTCTTCGAGGATGCTGTCGATGCAGCGGCGCAGCCGATGGCGCGGGTCCAGTCCGTACAGGGCATGGCCCTGTTCGACCAGGTGGGTGTCGGTGAGGTGAATGAACTTCAGCACAACAGGGCCTTCCTCAGCGGGGCAGCAGGGATTGCACGGCCCGGCCCATGTCGGCCAGGGCCGCGTCGGGCGGGGCTTCCTTGGCGATGACGGTCTGGAGCTGGTCTTTGATGACGTCGGTGATCTTCAGACCGTGCTCGCCCGGAAAGGCGTACCAGCCCGTCAGCACCGGCAGCTGCTTGATGGCCGTCAGGTGGTTGGGGTGCTCGTCATAAAAGGTCTTGAGCAGCTGCGGGTCGTTGGCGGGAATCGTGTTGGCCGGAAAGTAGCCCGTGCCCTTCACCATGGTGGTGGCGCCCAGCGGGCCGGTGGCGAACTTGATGTATTCCCAGGCGGCTTTTTGCTTGGCGGGGTCTTTCGTGAACATCATGGCCACGTTGCCGCCAGCGGGCAGGCGGCCGTCCTTGCCCAGGGGCATGCGGGCGGTGCGCAGGGTGAACTTGTTGCCGACCTGCTTGGTCAGCTGGGCCAGGCGGGACGTGGAGGTCGACAGAATCGCCAGATGGCCCGAGGCAAAGTCCTGCACCGCCGTGTTCAGACCCACATTGCGCATTTCACCGTCCTTGGCGATCTTGGCAAAAGTCTGGATGGCGGCCTTGCCCGCCGGACCATCGAACGCCACCTTCTTTTCGTCCGGCGTGAGCATGGTGCCGCCGTTGGCGAACACCAGCGCCTGCCACATCCAGTTGCCCGTGATTTCCCAGTCCAGGTGCATCGAGTAGCTGCCTGGAGTGCTGGCCTTGGATTTCTGGGCTGCCTCGATCACGCCATCCCAGGTGCTGGGGAACTGCTCCGGGGCGATGCCGGCCTTGCGCAGCAGGTCGGCGTTGAAGTAAATGATCGGGGTGGACAGCGAAAACCCGATGCCCGACTGGCGTCCGTTGACTTGGCCCAGGGACAGCAGGGCCTGGTCGTAGCCGAGCTTGGACCATTCTTTTTCGGCCTTGATGAAGGGCGCCATGTCGACGGCAATGCCGCGGTCGACGAAAACACGCTGGCGGTTCAGGCCCTGGAAAGAGACATCCGCCAATTGGTTGGTGACGGCTTGGCGCAGCGACTGCTGGGCTGCTTCTTCGTAGCCCGGCGTGGGGGCGCGGAACGTGATCTTGTACTGCGGAAATTTCGCCATGAAGTCCTTGGCGATTTTTTCATGCACCTCTTTGAAAATGTCGGCATAGGTGTAGTCCACCGCGATCTCGACGGTGGGCTGTGCGCAGGCAACTGCCGTGCAGGCAAACAGGGCTGCGGCCGAAACCGCTTTCAGGAACATTCGTTTCATCATGACCTCCGGGATGGATTAACCTTTGACGCTGGTGAGCGTCACACCTTCAACAAAGCGCTTCTGCGCGAAAACAAACATCAGGACCAGGGGGGCGGTGATCAGCACCGTGCCGGCCATCAAGGGGCCGTAGTTCGTGCCGGCCTCCTCGTTGCGGAACAGAATCGTGCCCAGCGGCGGGGTGGCCAGGTCGGGGGAAGCGATCACCAGCAAGGGCCAGAAGTAGTCGTTCCAGTGCCAGACCACCGAGAAAATCGAAAAGGCAAACAGGGCCGGAACAGCGGTGGGCAGCATCACCCGCCAGACCAGTTCCAGCTCGCCCATGCCATCCATGCGCGCGGCATGGACCAGATCGTCTGGCACCGTGCGGAAGAACTGGCGCATCAAGAAGATGCCAAACGCCGAGATCGTGAAGGGCACGATCAGCGCCGCCAGGGTGTTGAGCAGGTCCAGGTGGTGCAGCATCACGTACATGGGAATCGCCGTGGCCTGGTGCGGAATCATCAAGGCCAGCAGCACCAGGCGCCAGGCGACCGTTTTGCCGCGGAAATCGATCTTGGCAAACGCATAGGCCGCAGGCAGCGCGATGAGGATTTGCAGCAACAAAATGCCGGCACACACCAGGATGCCGTTGCCCAGGTAGCGCAGCAGGGGCACCTTGGTCAGCGCGGCGGTGTAGTTCTCGAGCGCCGCCCAGTGCGTGGGCAGCAGCGTCAACTCCCGGCTGAAGATTTCATCGGCCGGCTTGAACGAGGTCAAGACCATCCAGAGAAAGGGCGCCAGAAAAATCAGCGCCCCCCCCATCAGGACGCTGTGCCGGAAGGCACGAAAAAGAGGGCTGGGGCGTTTCATGCGTAGTGCGTCTTTCGTTCCATGGCGCTGTGCTGGATCTGGGTCAAGCAGAAGATGCCCGCGATGAACACCACCGTCATGGCGCTGGCGTACCCCATGCGAAAAAAGCTGAAGCCTTCCGCGTAGATCGTGTGCAACAGCACTTCGGTGGCCTTGTTCGGGCCGCCTTTGGTCAGCACATGCACCGTGTCGAAGACCTGCAAGGCCCGGATCGCGCACACCGTGACGACAAACAAGGTGGTGGGCCCCAGCAGCGGCCAGGTGATTTGCCGGAAACGGTCAAGGGGGTGTTCGATGCCATCGAGCGCGCCAGCGTCCAGCAGGTCTTTGGGGATGCTCTTGAGGCCCGCCAGAAACAAGACCAGCGCCAGGCCCGACATTTGCCAGATGCCGATGGCGGCCAGCGCATACAGCGCCAGACCCCGGTCATGGAGCCAGTTTTGCGGTGCGATGCCCACCAGCCCCAGGGCCTGGTTCACCAGACCGATGTTCGGGTGCAGCAGAAATTGCCAGACCACGGCCATGGCGATCAAGGTCGACGCCACGGGCATGAAAAACGCCGTGCGGTAAAACCCCCGCAGTGCGGTGTCCGACTCGATGAGCAGCGCCATGCCCAGGCCCACCGCGATGGAGCCGGTGGTCACCACCACGAGATAGACCAGCGTGTTGGCGATGGATTTGCGAAACACCGGGTCCGACCCCAGTTCGGCGTAATTGGCCAGGCCGACCCATTGCAGGCTGGCCGCGCCAAATTGCCAGTCGGTCAAAGAGAACAGCGCCACCATCAGCACCGGCACGAACAGCAGGGTGACGAGCAGGACGGCCGCGGGGGTGAGCAGCACGGCGGTGTGGAGGGGGTGGACTTTCAAACCAGGCTCCTCAGGCAAGTGCAGGCACGGACGGTGCGGTGTCGGTGAGCGCGCAACGTTGCCCCGCGGCATCGAACAGGTGGATGTCGCCCAGTGGCACAAACACGCTGAGCGGTTTTCCGGTGTGGACGTTCGCGCTGTGGGCCGGGAGGCAGACAATGCAGGCCTCGTCAGCCCCGTCGATCCGCAGCGTCAGCACCCATTCGGCGCCGGTGTACTCGATGCCGTCCACCAGGCCGCGGATTTCCAGACCGCCCTCGTCGTCCAGCGTGGCGGATTGGGGTCGAAATGCCATGTGGCAGGGGCCCATGGCCGTTTCGGCATGGCCGATATGCCGCCCCTGGGCCCAGACCGTTCCCTGGGCCCGGATGTCGGCTTTAAGCACATTGATGCGGGGCGCGCCCACGAAGCGCGCCACCTCCAGGTTGGCGGGGCGCCGGTAGATTTCTTCGGGCGAAGCCAGCTGCAGGATGCGGCCCTCGCGCATGACCGCGACGCGATCGGACATCGACATGGCTTCGTGCTGGTCGTGCGTGACATAGACGAAAGTCACGCCCAGCAGGTCGTGGAGCTGGCGGATTTCGGCGCGCAGGGCCTGGCGCAGATTGGCATCCAGGTTGGACAGCGGCTCGTCAAAAAGAAACACCGAGGGGTGCCGCACCATGGCCCGCGCCAGGGCCACCCGCTGGCGCTGTCCCCCGGAGAGTTGGGCGGGCTTGCGCTGGAGCAGGGCATCGATGCCCAGGCTCTGGGCCACGCGCCGGGCATGGTCCTGCGCCTCGGCCTGCTGGCGCCGAACCGCGGCGGAGAAAAAGCGGGCCCCCGGCAGCCGGCCCCAGAAACTCAGCCCCCGCATCAGCAATGGCGTGCAGATGTTCTCCAGGACCGTCATGTGCGGATACAGCGCATACGACTGGAACACCATGGCGCAGTTGCGCTGGCTCGGGGACAGGGCCAGCAGATCCTGCTCTCCCCTCCGAATCGCGCCGCTCGTGGGTTCTTCCAGTCCGGCGATCAGTTTCAAGAGCGTGGATTTGCCGCACCCCGAGGAGCCGAGCAAGGTCAGGAATTCCCCGTCCCGGATCGTCAGATCCAGGTTTTTCAGCACCTGGGTCGAGCCGAATTCTTTGGACAGCGCTTGGATCTGGATATCAGGCATGGGTCACCTCGGAGCGCAGGGGGGCGGCGTGCAGCAGCCATGGCGTGCACTCGCGGTAAGCGGAAAAATGGAAAACCCGCGGCAGCAGGTCGTCGGGGTGGTGGGCGTACCCGCCGAGGTGGGCGGCAAAGCGCACCTGGGCCGATGCAGCGCAGCGGGCATCCATGGCGGAGTCCCCGACGAGCAGGGTGTGTGCGGGGGCCGTGCCCAGGCGCTCCATGGCCTGCAGCAGCGGATCGGGCGCCGGTTTGGGCCGGGGGGCATCGCCCAGGCCCACCACCACGTCAAAGTGGCCGGCGATGCCGGTGGCGTTCAGCAGCACCGCGGTCGAGGCCGGGTCGCGGTTGGTGCAGATGGCCAGTTGCAGGCCCCGGGACCGCAGGGCCTGCAAGCAGTCTGCCGCGCCATCGAACAGCGGTGCGCTGACCATCCAGGCGTCGGTGTAGTGCGCCATGCAGGCTGCCTCGAAGCGGTCTGCATCGGGGGCCGGGGTGCCAGGCGCTGCCAAGGCTTGCAAGGCCAGTGCCTTGCGGAACAAAGGGCGCAGCCCTTCGTTCAGGGCCGGGCGCAGCTGCGATGCCTGGACCGGCGCCAGGCCGTGCTGCTCCAGCACGGCGTTGGCGGCGGCGGCCAGCGAGGGCAGGGTGTCAATCAGCGTGCCGTCGAAATCAAAAACAATCGCTTGAAAATGTTCGTTAATGTTCATTTTTGGCATGTTACGAACACTTCATGGCGTTTTTATGACGCAAATCCGCCGGTTTTCAGGCTGTTATTTCATGGTATGTTCATTCGCAAACATTCATCAAAGCAAAGTTGGGGGAGATGGCATGCTGAAAGCGACCCGTCATAAAGAAATCGTGGCCTTGGTTAAAGGGGGGGGCTCGGTCGAAGTGAATGTCCTGGCGGAGCGCTTCCTGACGTCTCCGATCACCATTCGGCGGGATCTGATTGAGTTGCAGGAGCGGGGCTTGCTGGAGAGGACCCGGGGGGGCGCGGTGTCGAGCGCCGAGGTGCTGGCCGAGGGCTGGGCGCGCTACGAAAGCATCAGCTACGCCGAGCGGGAGCGTGAAAACGCCCGGCCCAAGCGGGCGATTGCCGAGCTGGCGGCGCAATTGGTGTCGGATGGCGACTGCATCCTGGTCAATGGGGGCACCACCTCCCGCAATTTTGCGGAGGCCCTGCGCGGGCACCACAACCTGCATGTGGTGACCAATGGCCTGAGCGTCGCCATGGAGTTTGCCCACAGCGGCGATGCCTCGGTGTATTTGCTGCCGGGGACGGTCGATTTCAAAAAGATGACCACCGTGCGCCGCCCGGAGGCCGGGGCCCTGGACGACATCACGGTCCGGGCCGCGTTCCTGGGCGTCCATGGGGTGTCGCCCACGGCGGGCATCGGCATGCTGAACGCCGAAGATGCCGCCATGAACCGGGCGTTCATCGATGCGGCGCAGGTGGTCAACGTGCTGGTCGATTCGTCCAAATTCCAGGCCCAGGCGATGTTTCGGATTGCCCATCTGGACAAGGTCCACCGCATCATCACCGACGAGGGCCTGGACGACGGTGTGCGCCGTGAACTGGAGTCGCGGGGGGTCGAGGTGCTGGTGGCGCCGGTCGAGGACCCGGGCGCCTGAGCGGCCCGGGCCGGCTTCCGTCCGGCGGACTCAGGGCTGGGGTTCGGTGACGAAGCCGATCTTGCGCACCCCGGCGCGCTGCGCAGCGGCCATGGCCTGGGCCACGCGTTCGTAGCGCACGGCCTTGTCGCCCCGGATGTGCAGGTCGGGCTGGGGGTCTTTGCCGGCCTCGGCCTGCAGACGGGGCAGCAGTTCTTCGTCGCCGATGGGCGTGCCGTTCCAGAAATACTGGCCGTCGGCCGCTACGCTCAGGCGCAGGGTTTCGGGCTGGATTTTCTCGGGCTGGTTGGTGGCCCGGGGCAGGTCCACGTTGACCGAGTGCTTCATCACCGGCACGGTGATGATGAAGATGATCAGCAGCACCAGCATGACGTCGACCAGCGGCGTCATGTTGATTTCGTTCATCACCTCGTCGGAGTCATCCTGGGTTCCGAAAGACATGGTCAGAGGCCTTTCTTCAGGGGCAGCACCTTGCCGGTTTCGGCGTTGCCCACGCGGGCGCCGGTGACAAAGTAGGCGTGCAGGTCGTGCGCGAAGCTGTTGAGGCTGTTCAAAATCGATTTATTGCCCCGGACCAGCGCGTTGTAGCCCAGCACGGCGGGAATGGCCACGGCCAGGCCCAGCGCGGTCATGATCAGCGCCTCGCCGATGGGGCCGGCCACCTTGTCGATGGTCGACTGGCCCGAGGTGCCGATGGCCAGCAGCGCGTGGTAGATGCCCCAGACGGTGCCGAACAGGCCGATGAAGGGGGCGGTGGAGCCCACCGAGGCCAGGATGGCCAGGCCCGCCTGCAGCCGGGCGGTGAAGGCGTCCATGGTGTTGCGCAGGCAGCGCGTGACCCAGTCGCTCACGTCCAGGCTGTCGTGCAGGTGGGCTTTGGTGTTGCGGTGGTGGGCGGTGGCCTCCCGGCCTTCCAGGGCCAGCTGGCGGAAGGGGTTGCCGGCTTCTTCCCCCAGGCGGGCGATGCCGGCCGCGAAGTCTTCGCTGTGCCAGAAGCCTTCGGCGCTGCGCACCTGTTTCTTGTAGCGCACGATGTCCAGCGCCTTGATGAGGATGACGATCCACGAGGCCAGCGACATGGCCAGCAGCAGCACCGCGACGGCGCGTGTGACGAAGTCGCCCTGAATCCAGACGTTGGCGATACCGAATTGCGATTCCATGAAAACTCCTGAAGATTATTCGAGAACAAAATTGATGGGCACGAGGTTCCACATGGCCTCGGGCGTGCCATTGCGTTTGCCGGGCACGAAGCGCCAGCGCATCACGGCTTCCTGGGCCTGGCGGTCCAGGCGGTCAAAGCCGCTTGATTGGCTGAGTTCGACTTTTTGCGGCACGCCCTCGGTGTCGATCAGCACGCGCAGCACCACTTTGCCTTGCTCGCCCATGCGCTTGCTCAAGGCGGGGTAGCTGGGCTTGGGGTTGTTGAGGTAGGCGGCGTTGCTCGAGGGCAATTCAATGCGCGGCGGCGCCGGGGGCGCCGGGGGCGCAGGCGGTGCAGGAGAGGGCGCGGCAGGGGCCGCAGGGGCTTCCGGGGCGGCAGCGGGCGCCGAGGGCGTGGTCACGCCGGTGGGCGCCTGCGGGCTTGGGGGGGCGTTGGCGATGGCCTGGGGCATCGGGGCGGCGGCCTTTGCCGGGGCGGGGGGCGCGGGCGCCGGGCGCTGGGGAGGGGCCACGGTTTTGGGGGCGGGGGCCGGGGGTTGCGGTGGTGCGGGCGGCCGGGGCGTGGGGGGGCTGATGAATTCGCTCAGCAGCTCGGCGGGCACCACCACTTCCACGGTGCGCTGCACCAGGCCCGATTGCAGCGCCCACAGGCCGGCCACATGCAGCAGCACCACGCTGCCAGCGATCAGTGCATTGCGGCGTCCGCTCGACGCCGGGCCAAAACGATCAGGTTGAGACATAAAAAAGTGAGCAATAAGCGGAGGTTGGGCGGGCTCCAGCGCCCGAAATGGCTCCAAACTTTGAACCGAGGTTGCCGGGCTTTCCCGGGGGCGGCACGCGGCTGTCGAGCGGCCTGGAGGCCCTGGGCTGGCTCCGTGCGCGCGCTGCGCCGGGCCCCGGAGTGGAGCTCCAGGAATCTACCGCATGCCGGCCGGGCCCGGTGCGTGCCTTCATGGCAACCCTCCGGGGGCGGGGGCCGCCCCCAGCGCCCCGGGGGCGTCGGCCAGGGTGGCGCAGCCGGTGAGGGCCATGGCGATCTCCAGTTCGTCGCGCAGCAGGCGCAGCACATGGGCCACGCCTGCGGCCCCGGCGTTGGCCAGGCCGTAGACCACCGGGCGGCCGATCAGCACGGCCCGGGCCCCCAGGCCCAGGGCCTTGAGCACATCGGTGCCGCGCCGGATGCCGCCATCGACGAGCAAGGGCAGGCTGCTGCCCACGGCGTCGGCGATGCGCGGCAGCACGCTGGCCGTGCTGGGGCTGGTGTCCAGGGTGCGGCCACCGTGGTTGGAGACGATCACGCCCGCCACGCCGAGCGCGGCGGCCTGGCGCGCATCCTCGGGGTGGAGCACGCCCTTGAGCAGCACGGGCAGCCGCGTCAGGGCCTGGAGGGCGGCCACGTCGTCCCAGGTGGGGGCGTGGCGCAGCAGGCCGTCCCACAGCGGGCTCTGGCCGGGCGCCAGCGGTGGCGGCGGGGGCAGGCCGGCCAGGTTGACGGCGCTGATTCCCGCGGGCAGGCGGAAACCCGCCCGGCGTTCGCGGTCGCGCGCGCCGCTGCTGGGGGCATCGACCGTCAGCACCAGGGCTTCGTAGCCGGCGGCTTCGGCGCGTTCGACCAGCTGGCGGGTGAAGCCCCGGTCGTGCTGCCAGTACAGCTGGAACCACAGCGGGCCGCGCCCCGGGTTGTTGCGGATGGCCTGGGCCACGTCTTCGAGGGGCGTGCTGGCCTGGGTGCTGAGCACCAGCCCCGCCCCCTGGGCGGCGGCGGCGTAGGCGGTGGCCAGTTCGCCGTCGGGATGGGCCAGGCGCTGGAAGGCCACGGGGGCCAGCAGGATGGGGTGGGCCAGCGTGCGCCCCAGCAGCTCGGTGCGGGTGTGGCCGCCGGCCAGGCAGCGCAGCACCCGGGGGTGCAGCAGCAGCTTATCCCAGGCGCTGCGGTTGGCGCGCAGGGTGATCTCATCGGCCGCGCCACCGCTGAAATACGCCCAGGCATGCGCATCCAGCTGCGCGTGGGCGGCTTGCGCATGGTCGGCCAGCGTGACCAGCTCGGGCGCGACGGCGTGCAGGGTGGGGATGGGCAGGGTTGGCATCAAAAAGGGCTCTGGAGCTGATGGAATAAGCGCTTTGTGCTATGAATTTTTGCGTATTGTGACCGGGCGCCGGGTCAGACATCTGCCCACAGGCGCAGCAGGTTGTGGTAGGTGCCGGTCAGGCCGATGGCCGCGGGGTGCTGCTCGCCGAGCTCCGTGCGCAGCTGCATCAGGTGCTGGTCCATGTCGAAGAGCAGGCGGCGCTGTTCTTGGCTGCGCACCATGCTCTGGATCCAGAAAAAGCTGGCCAGGCGCTGGCCGCGGGTCACCGGCTCCACCCGGTGCACCGAGGTGCCCGGGTAGACGACCATGTCGCCCGCGGCGAGCTTGATGCGCTGGGGGGCGAAGGGGTCTTCGATCACCAGCTCGCCGCCGTCGTAGTCGCTGGGCGAGGACAGGAAGAGGGTGCACGAAAGATCGGTGCGCACCCGTTTCTGGCCCCCGGGCAGGTAGCGCACGGCGCTGTCCACATGGTTGCCGAAGGCGTTGGTCGCGCCGCCGTAGCGGTTGAACATGGGCGGGGCGATCGAGTGGGGCAGGGTGGCCGAGAAAAACACCGCGCTGCGCTCCAGGGCCTGCAGCAGCATCTGGCGCAGGGCCGGGGCGGGGGCGGCGTTTTCGGGGAGCTGCTGGTTGTTTTTGGCCTGCGCCGCCTGTTCGCCCGCCGACACCCGGCCGTCCTGCCAGTGCGCCTGGGCCAGCAAGGCCTGGGCTTGGGCGACTTCGGAGGGATGCAGGACGCCAGGAAGATGCAGCAGCATGGGGGACGCTTTCTTAGAAACGGGTGCCGACCGTGACGCGCACCACGCGGGGTTCACCCAGGGTGACGAAGCCGGGGTAGAGCTGGTCGCCGTAAGCCCGGTTGCTCACATTGTTGACGTTGAGCTTGGCGTACCAGGCGTCCGTGAAGCGGTATTCCACCATCCAGTCCGACACCGCATAGCCGGGCGCGCGCGCCGTGGCCGAGGCGGCGCCGGTGGTGCCGCTCAAGGGGTGGTTGGTGGAGGCGCCGCGCACGCCCGCGGCCACGCGCAACTGCGGGGTGGCCTGGTAGCCCAGCCAGACGCTACCGGTGTGCCGGGGCGTCAGCCCCACGCGCTGGCCCACGGTGTTTTGCGCGGCGCTGCCGGCCTGGTCGATGGTGGCGTTGGGAATCCAGGTGTAGGAGGCGTAGAGGTCCCACTGGGCGTTCAGGCGGCCCACCACGTCCAGCTCCACGCCCGAGGCATGGCGCTTGCCGTTGAGCAGGTAGGCGCTGCCGGCGAAGTCGGCATCGGTGGTGCGCTCGTTGTACTTTTCGGTGCGGAAGATCGCGCCGCGCGTGGACAGCTTGCCGTCCAGCCAGTCGAGCTTGGCGCCGATTTCGAGGTTGCGGCTTTTCTCGGCGTCGGTGTTCGCCGTTTGCTGGGTGGTGAAGCGGTAGGTGTCGGCCGAGGTGTTGAACGAGGTGCTGTAGGACACGTGGTAGGAGGCTGTGTCGCTGGGCTGGAACAGGGCTCCAACCCGCTGGCTCCACAGCGCGTTGTAGCGCATGTTGCTCGATTCGTGGCGGGTGAACAGGCCGGCGGTGTACACGTCGCGTTCGGGGGTGGCGCTCACGCGGTCCCAGCGCAGGCCACCCAGCAGCTTCCAGTGGGGAGCGATCTGGACCAGGTCCTGCGCATAGGCGCCCAGCGACCAGGCGTTGTAGTTCTGGTCGTAGCGGTAGGACGGAACGATCGGCGTGCGGCTGCCGTCGTTGGGGGTGCCCACCGCGGTGTTGCCCTTGTTGTAGTTGGTGCCCGGTTGGCCGTTGGCGACCTGGAACCAGGCTTTTTCCTGGCTGGCATCGACACCCACCAGGAGGTCGTGCTGGAAGCCGCCCCAGTGGGCTTGGGTGCTGAAGTCCGATTGCAGGTAGATGCCTTCATGCGTATCGGCGCGGGGGGCCAGTCCGGAGCGGGTCAGCAGCGTGCTGGCGTCCAGGTTGGCGTGGGTGGTGGGCAGGCCGTGGGTCGTGCCAAAGCTGGCGGTGGTGCCCCAGGTGGAGCGCTCGAAGGTGCCGGCGCGCATCTGGGTGCGCAGTTCGGATGCACCGTCGAAGCGGTGGATCCACGAGGCGGTGCCGTAGCTGGCCTTGCCGCGCAGGTAGTCGCTGGCCGAGCCGTAGAAGTTCCTGGGGTTCAGCCCCACGGGCACGGAGCCCTGGAGGTAGCGGATGTTGGACAGGGGCACGTTGTCCACATCGAGGTGGAACAGCCCCACGCTGAATTCGTCGCGCGTGCCCACGCCCCAGCTGAGGGTGGGAGCGATGCCGTATTTGTGGATTTCTGCGCCGTGGTTGTCCCCTTCGGTGCGCATCAGGTTCAGGCGCAAGGCGGCGTTTTCGCCCAGGTGCTTGTTCAGGTCGGCGGTGGTGCGCAGCACGTTGTCGCTGCCGTAGGTGGCTTCCAGCTCGTACTGGTCGATCAGCAGGGGTTTTTTGTTGACCTGGTTGAT
>JAQUDN010000207.1 GCA_028685665.1 Burkholderiaceae bacterium
TGCCATCGCCCAGGAAAGCGCCAAGAGCCCTTACGTGAACCTGCTGGCCGTGCGCGAGGCGGACAAGGACAAGCCCTGGGTCGCCAAGCTGGTCAAGGCCTACCACTCGGAGGAGGTGCGGAAATTCATCCAGACCGAGTTCAAGGGAGCGGTGCTCGCGGGATTCTGAGGCCATGAATTTCCAGCAACTGCGCTCCGTGCGCGAAACCGTGCGCCGGGGCTTCAACCTGACCGAAGTGGCCGCCATGCTCCACACCTCCCAACCGGGCGTGAGCCGCCAGATCCGGGAGCTGGAGGAGGAACTGGGGGTGGATATTTTTGTGCGCGCTGGCAAGCGCCTGACCGGTTTGACGCCGCCTGGGGAGACGCTGCTGCCGATGGTCGAGCGTTTGTTGCTGGAGTCCGACAACCTGCGCCGTGCGGGCCAGGATTTTGTCTCCAGCGAGCAAGGCCGCCTGTCGATTGCCGCCACCCACTCGCAGGCCCGCTATGCGCTGCCGCAGGTGGTGCGGGATTTCCGCGCCCGCTACCCGCAGGTGTCCCTGCACCTGCACCAGGGTTCACCGCGCCAGGTGGCTGAAATGCTGCTCAGCGGCGAGGCCGATGTGGGCGTGGCCACCGAGGCCCTGGCGGGCTATGACGGCCTGGTCACCCTGCCGTGCTACCGCTGGACGCACAGCATCGTGGTCCCGCCCGGGCATGCCTTGCTGGCACAAACCGAGCCGGTCACCCTGGAGCAGCTGGCCGAGTACCCGATCATCACCTACGAGCTGGGCTACACCGGCCGCTCGCACATCGACGAGGCCTTCGCCCGTGAAGGCCTGGCGCCCGATGTGGTGCTGTCGGCGATGGACGCCGATGTGATCAAGACCTATGTCGAGCTGGGCATGGGCGTGGGCATTGTGGCCTCGATTGCGGTCGATCCCGACCGGGACCGCCATTTGCGCAGCCTGGATGCCCGCCACCTGTTCGAGGTCAATTTGACGCGCCTGGGCCTGCGCCGGGGAGCCTGGCTGCGCGGCTTTGCCTATGGGTTCATCGAAAGCTTTGTGCCGACCCTCACGCGCGCGGCGGTCCAGGATGTCCTGGCCTCGGCCGGAACCCCGGACGGCGCGGCCGCCCGGCCCGCATGACGCAGGCATATCTGTTTTTCGCATATCCAGCTGCGCAATGGGCGCTTGGTGGCCGGCCCTGAATCTCTGAAACTTCCTTTCAGGCACTGCGCTCCGCGGTGCAATCCCTCCCCTGACTGAAAGGAAGACCATGCGCACGACCCCACTTTCCTCCGCACCCCTTTGGACCGGCTGGTTCCAGAAAGTGGCCCTGGGGGCCTCGGCCCTGGTTGGCGGCCTGGCCCTGGCCAACCCGGCGGTTCCTGCCGGGCCGCTGGTCTCGACCGACTGGCTGGCCCAGAACCTCGACAACGCCAAGGTGCGCGTGATCGAGGTCAGCGTGAACCCCGGCCTGTACGAGCGTTCCCATGTGCCCGGCGCCGTGAACTTTTCCTGGCACAACGACCTGAACGACAAGGTGCGCCGCGACATCGTCGGCAAGCAGGCCTTCGAGACCCTGCTGTCCAAGGCCGGCGTGGCGCCCGACACCACCGTGGTCTTGTATGGCGACACGAACAACTGGTTCGCGGCCTGGGGTGCCTGGGTGTTTGACATCTATGGCGTGAAAAACGTCAAGCTGCTCGACGGCGGCCGCAAGAAATGGGAGGCCGAGAACCGTCCCCTGAACAACCGCGCTCCTGAATACGCCTCCACGACCTACCGCGTGGGCACGGTCAACCTGAGTCTGCGTGCCCGGCTGAGCGATGCCCTGGCTGCGGCCGAAGGCAAGACTGACAGCAAATTGGTCGACATCCGTTCGGCAGACGAATACGCCGGCAAGATCTTTGCCCCGGCCGGTGTGCCGGAGCTGTCGATCCGCGCGGGCCATATTCCGGGGGCGGTGAACGTGCCCTGGGGCCAGGCGGTCAAGGAAGACGGCACTTTCAAGTCCCCCGATGACCTGAAAAAGCTCTATGCCGGCGTGGGCATCGACGGCAGCAAGCCCGTGATCACTTACTGCCGCATCGGCGAGCGCTCCAGCCACACCTGGTTCGCGCTGTCCAAGATCCTGGGCTACAACGTGAAGAACTACGACGGCTCCTGGACCGAGTATGGCAACGCGGTGGGTGTACCGATCAGCAACCCCGCAGGCACGGTCTGGGCTGCCAAATAAATCACAGGTGGGTGGAGGCTCCTTTGGACAGCCCGCTGCGTGCGGGCTTTTTTTTGATCGGTGGATTCATGAAGACTGCCTACAGCGCCGCCCTTGTGCTGCTCGGGGCCCTGCCTCTGGCCGCGCAGTGGCTGCAAGGCCAGCCGGGGGGGCGAACCCTGGCTTTTGCCCTCGGGGTCGGGGCCTTGCTGGGCCTGGTGCTCCAGCGCTCCCGTTTTTGTTTTTACTGCCATGCGCGCGACTGGTTCGAGGACGACAACCCCCGGGGGCTGCTGGCGATTGTGCTGGCGCTGGCGGTCGGCACCCTGGGCATGACCGTGGTGCTGGGCAGCTGGGTGCCGGTGCCCGAACCGGGCAAATTGCCGCCCGATATGCACATCGGACCGGTCAGTGGCGTGCTGGTGGCGGCGGGGCTGGCGTTTGGGGCGGGCATGGTGGTGTCCGGCTCGTGCATCAGCGCGCACTGGTACCGGCTGGCCGAAGGGTCGGCCGTGTCGCCCTTTGCCTTGCTGGGGTCCGCGCTGGGCTTCATTCTGGGCTTCAAGACCTGGAATCCGCTGTACAGCGCCGCCGTGGCCGATGCCCCGGTGGTCTGGCTGCCCGCGCACCTGGGGTATGGCGGGGCGTTGCTGCTGCAGTGGGCCGTGCTCGCGGCCCTGGCGGCCTGGCTGTGGCGCGGCTTCGCCCGTGAAAAATTCCCCCCGGGCGCCCCTGCTGCAGGGGGCCAGCCCGGCGTGCCTTCGCTGGGAGTTGCCTGGCAACGCCTCTGGACAGGCCGCTGGAACTACTGGGTCGGAGGGCTGGCGGTGGGGGCGATTGCGGCCCTGGTGATCGTGCGCATGCGGCCCTTGGGCGTGACCGCCACCCTGGGCAGTGCCGCGCGCCAAGGGGCGCAGGCCGCGGGCTGGATTCCCGAGCGGCTCGATGGCCTCGATGGGTTTGCCGGGTGCGCCACCACCCCGCAGGCCACCTGGCTGACCCCGAATGCGATGGTGCTGGCCGGCTTGGTGGCGGGGGCGTTCATTGCCGCGCTGGCCAGCCGCCAATGCACGCTGCGGTGGCCGACCTGGCGCGACGCGGTGCGGGGCCTGGTGGGCGGCGTGCTGCTCGGCTGGGGCGCCATGACCGGCCTGGGGTGCACGGTGGGGACCTTGCTGTCCGGCACCATGGCCGGGGCCTTGTCTGGCTGGGTGTTTGGCGCTTCGCTGTTCACCGCCGTCTGGCTGGGGCTCAAGGTCAAGGCCCGGTGGGCGCGGTGACCGGGGCTGCGGGCCGGGGCTTTCCGGGTGTGCGCACGCCCCCGAGAGGGCGAGCGCCCTGCGCCACAATGGTCCCATGACCCTGTCTTCCCACACCCTGCGCCTTCTGGGCCTGGCCGCTTTTGCCAGCATGGCCTCGATGCGCGTTTGCGATCCCATGCTCCTGACCCTGTCCCAGGAGTTCCAGACCGGCACGGGCGAGGCGGCGGCGGTGGTCTCGGCGTTTGCCGTGGCCTATGGGGTGATGCAACTGTTTTACGGTCCGCTGGGGGATCGGCTGGGCAAGCTGCGCGTGGTCTGGGGCGCGACCCTGGCCTGTGCCTTGCTCAATGGCGTGACGGCCCTGGCCCCGGGCCTGGGCTGGTTGGTGGGCGGGCGCGTGGCCCTGGGCGCTGCGGCGGCCGGCATCATTCCCCTGACCATGGCCTGGATCGGCGACCAGGTTCCCTATGCACAGCGCCAGGAAACCCTGGCCCGCCTGATGGTGGCCACGGTGTCCGGCATGATGGCCGGCCAGTGGTTTGGGGGTTTTGCCGCCGAATTTCTGGGCTGGCGCGTCGCTTTTGCCCTGCTGTCGGCGCTCTTCGCAGGGGCGGCGCTCTTGCTCTACCCGATCTTGCGTGACCTGCCCCCAGCGCCCGTGGGCCCTGCAGACGCGTCCCGCGAACCTTTTCTGCGCAAGACCCTGCACCTGCTCCGCTTGCCCCGCGTGCGCTGGGTGCTGGCCGTGACGCTGGTGGAGGGCGCCCTGGCGTTCGGGGCCATGGCCTTTGTGCCCAGCCGCCTGGGCCAGGGTTTTGGCATGTCGGCTTCGGCGGCCGGCGGGGCCATGGTGCTGTTCGGCGTCGGGGGGCTGCTCTACAGCCTGTTTGCGCGGCGCTGGCTGCAGTGGCTGGGGGAGCGCTGGTTGGCCCGGGTCGGTGGAACGCTGATCGCGGCCGGGCTGGGCTTGCTGGTCTGGGGGGGCGAGGTCCGCTGGGCAATGGCCGGCTGCGCTGTCTTCGGGCTGGGTTTTTACATGCTGCACAACCTTTTGCAGACCCAGGCCACCAAGATGGCGCCCGAGGCCCGAGGCACGGCCGTCACCCTGTTTGCCTGCGTGCTGTTTCTGGGGCAATCGCTGGGGGTACTGGCCATGGCGGCCAGCGCCGACCGGGGCCTGCTGTCCGCCATGTTCCTCCTGGCCGCCGGAGGGCTGTGGGCCCTGGGCGGCTGGATTGCGCACCGCCTGCCGGCGCAGCGCGCCTAGCCGCCCGGGCGGCCCCAAAGTAAAACCCCGGCGCCAGGGCCGGGTTCGGACGGTGGGGGGCGG
>JAQUDN010000208.1 GCA_028685665.1 Burkholderiaceae bacterium
CGCGGCCACGCTCTACAAGGTGCTGGCCTTCAAGCAGCACGAGAACGCCGCGGACCTGGCCCTGCGCCGCGCGCACCCCGAGCGCGCCACCCAGCCCCGCCACTGGAGCCTGCCGATCCTGATGGGCGCCGTCATTGGCACGCTGGTCACCCTGACCTCGGTCGGCGCCGGGGCGATTGGCGTGACGGTGCTCTTGCTGGTCTACCCGCTGCTGCCCTTGCCACGCATCATCGGCGCCGACATTGCCTATGCCGTGCCGCTGACCCTGGTGGCGGGGCTGGGCCACGCCACGCTGGGCTCGGTCGATTGGAGCTTGCTGGGCCTGCTCCTGACCGGCTCCCTGCCAGGCATCTGGCTGGGATCGCGGCTGATTTCCCGCACCCCCGAGCGCCTGATTCGCACCCTGCTTTGCGGCCTACTGGCCTGGGCAGGGACCAAATTGGTCATGATTTGACGCGTTTTACGAAGACCCCTTATGTACCGCTACACCGACTTTGACACCCAATTCGTTCACCTGCGCGCCGCGCAATTCCGCGACCAGCTCGAACGCTGGCAGGCGGGCAAGCTGGCCGAAGAGGAATTCCGTCCCCTGCGCCTGCAAAACGGCTGGTATGTGCAGCGCTATGCACCCATGCTGCGCGTGGCCGTGCCGTATGGCGAGCTCTCCAGCGGCCAGCTGCGCACCCTGGCCCAGGTGGCGCGCGAGTACGACGAGCCCGAAGCCGAAGCCTTCAAGACGGCCATGGAAACCCAGGGGGCCATGGGCACGACGTTTCTGCCCCAAAACACCGCGCACTTCACCACGCGCCAGAACGTGCAGTTCAACTGGATTCCCCTGTCCAAGAGCGCCGATGTGATGGACCTGCTGGCCAGCGCCCACCTGCACGGCATCCAGACCAGCGGCAACTGCATCCGCAACATCACCAGCGACGAGCGCGCCGGCATTGCCGCCGATGAAATCGCCGACCCCCGCCCCTTTGGCGAAATCATGCGCCAGTGGAGCACGCTGCACCCCGAGTTCGCCTTCCTGCCGCGCAAGTTCAAGATCGCCATCAGCGGCGCCCAGGAAGACCGCGCCGCAATCGCCTGGCACGACGTGGGCCTGCAGATGGTCCACAACGCCGAGGGCGAGCTGGGCTTCAAGGTGCTGGTGGGCGGCGGCATGGGCCGCACCCCGGTGATCGGCAGCGTGATCCGCGAGTTCCTGCCCTGGAACCAGATCATGAATTACCTCGAAGCCATCGTGCGCGTCTACAACCGCTACGGCCGCCGGGACAACATCTACAAGGCCCGCATCAAGATCCTGGTCAAGGCCGAAGGCCAGCGCTACTTTGACGACGTGGAGGCCGAGTACCGCCAGATCGTCGACAACGACGGCGGCGTGCACACCATTCCCCAGGCCGAGTTCGACCGCGTGGCGGCCTGCTTTGTCGATCCCGCACTCACCCGCCATCAGGGCGCGGCCTTGGCCGAACTGCCCCAGGACCCGGCGTTCCAGCGCTGGCTGGGCCGCAATGTGGCCGCGCACCGCAAGCCCGAACTGCGGGCGGTGACCCTGTCCTTCAAGCGCCTGGGCGCTGCGCCGGGCGATGCCAGTGCCGCGGTGCTCGAAGCCGCTGCCGCGCTGGCCGACCGCTTCAGCGCCGGCGAGGCCCGGGTCACCCACACCCAGAACCTGCTGCTGCCCTGGGTGCACGTGAACGACCTCTACGAACTCTGGCAAGAGGCCACCCAGCTCGGCCTGGCCCAGGCCAACATCCACCTGCTGACCGACATGATCGCCTGCCCCGGCGGCGATTTCTGCGCGCTGGCCAACGCGCGCTCGCTGCCGATTGCCGAATCCATCACCGAGCGCTACCAGGACCTGGACGAGCTGCACGACCTGGGCGAGATCAACCTGCACATCAGCGGCTGCATCAACAGCTGCGGCCACCACCACAGCGGCCACATCGGCATCCTGGGCGTAGATAAAGACGGCAAGGAGTGGTACCAGGTCACGCTGGGTGGCTCGGACGGCTCGGACCTCAGCGGCCCGGCCACGCCCGGCAAGGTGGTGGGCCCCTCGTTCGCAGCGGCCGAGGTGCCGAACGTGATCGAGGCCCTGCTCGACACCTACCGCACCCAGCGCCAACCCGCCCAGGGCCGCGCCGAAACCTTCCTCGAAACCCTGCGCCGCGTGGGGGCCGACCCCTTCAAGGCCGCGGCCAACAGCGCCCGCGTGGCCACGGCCCGCACCGAAACCACCGCCTGAGGCGGCCCGCACGAACGCATGCACCCAGGAGTCACTATGAAAATAATAGCTAGCACCGAGCACCAGGAAAGCCCTGAGGGCCAAAAAGTCATCCAATTGCCCAACGATGCCGATCCGCTCGCGCTCGACCTCAGCGGCGTGGACCGCATCGACCTGCATTTCCCCAAGTTCACCGACGGCCGCGCCTACAGCCAGGCCTACCTGCTGCGCCGCCGCCGGGGTTTCCAGGGCGAATTGCGCGCCACGGGCGATGTGCTGATCGACCAGCTGGTGCCCATGGCCCGCCAGGGCTTTGACGTGGCCGTGCTGCGCGCCGGCGTGGACGTGGCCGATGCCCAGCGCCAGTTCGAGCGCTTCCAGGGCTTCTACCAGGGCGATGCGGTGCAAACCCAGCCGCTGTTCGCGAGGGCTGCGTGATGGGCACAGTCTCCAGCCTGGGCGGCGGCACAGCCAAAGCCAGCACCCTGCACGCCCGCGCCAGCGATGAATACGAAGCCAAGCTGGGCGAGGCCCGCGCCCTGCTGCAGCGCGCCGCGGCCCAGGGCCCCGTGACCCAGGCCTCCAGCCTGGGCGCCGAAGACGTGGTCATCACCCACCTGATCAACGCGCTGGGGCTGGACATTCCGGTGTTCGTGCTCGAGACCGGCGCGCTGCACCGCGAAACCCTGGCCCTGCTGGAGCGCACCGAGGCGCATTCCCAGGCGCCGGTGACGGTGTTCCGCCCCCGGCACGAGGCCGTGCTGCAGTTCGTGCGCACCCAGGGCCAGGACGCCATGTACCAAAGCATCGCGCTGCGCAAGGAGTGCTGCCAGATCCGCAAGATGGAACCCCTGGCGCGCGCCCTGGCCGGCCAGAAGGGCTGGATCACCGGCCTGCGCCGCGAGCAGTCCAACGCCCGCGCCGAAGTGCATCTGATCGACCATTCCGAGGAAAGCAGCAAGGGCCTGACCAAGTACAACCCCCTGACCCACTGGACCTGGGGCGATGTCTGGCACTACATCGCGCAGAACGGCGTGGACTACAACCCGCTGCACGACCAGTTCTACCCCAGCATCGGCTGCGCGCCCTGCACCCGGGCCATCAGCCTGGGCGAGGACTTCCGCGCCGGGCGCTGGTGGTGGGAGGACGAGGCCGCCAAGGAATGCGGCCTGCATGTCCCGAAGTGATGCAATCAAAAAGAGAGCTTGAAGCGCTTACCTGGTAAGCCTTAGCGCCCAATTTCAATGGAATCCCCAAGATGAACGCCCGCATCGACACCCACCACCTCAGCAACCGCCACCTGGACGCGCTCGAAGAAGAAACCATCTTCATCCTGCGCGAAGTGGCCGCCGCCTTCGAACGCCCCACCCTGCTCTTCTCGGGCGGCAAGGACTCGCTGGTGATGCTCAAGTGCGCCGAAAAAGCCTTTGGCGCCGGCCGCATCCCCTACCCCTTGCTGATGATCGACACCGGGCACAACTTCACCGAAGTGACCGATTTCCGCGACCAGCGCGCCCAGGAACTCGGCGCCGAACTCATCGTGCGCAGCGTCGAGGACTCGATGGCACGCGGCACCGTGCGCCTGGCCCACCCCGGCGAATCGCGCAATGTGCACCAGTCGGTCACGCTGCTCGAAGCGATCGAGGAATTCCGCTTTGACGCCCTGATCGGCGGCGCCCGCCGCGACGAAGAAAAAGCCCGCGCCAAAGAGCGCATCTTCAGCCACCGCGACAGCTTCGGCCAGTGGCAACCCAAGGCGCAGCGCCCCGAGCTCTGGACCCTGTTCAACACCCGCCTGGCCCCGGGCGAGCATTTCCGGGTGTTCCCGATCAGCAACTGGACCGAGCTGGACGTGTGGCAGTACATCGACCGCGAACAGATCGCGCTGCCGAGCATTTACTACACCCACCCGCGCGAAGTGGTGGACCGCCGGGGCCTGCTGGTGCCCGTGACGCCCCTGACGCCGCCCAAAGAGGGCGAAGAAGTGGTGGTGCGCGACGTGCGCTTTCGCACCGTGGGCGACATCACCTGCACCTGCCCCGTCGAAAGCCTGGCCGCCACCGCCGCCGACATCGTGATCGAGACCCTGGCCGCCGAGGTCAGCGAACGCGGCGCCACGCGCATGGACGACAAGACCAGCGACGCCTCGATGGAAAAACGCAAGAAAGACGGTTATTTCTGATGACGACTCCTGAAACCATAGCTACCAGTGCACAGCCAGCAAGCTCTGCAGCCCAAAACGACCACAGCTCTGCGCTGCGCTTCATCACCTGCGGCAGCGTCGATGACGGCAAGAGCACGCTGATTGGCCGCCTGCTGGTGGACAGCAAGGCCGTGCTGCAAGACCACCTGGCCGGCGTGCAGCGCCAGGGCGAAACCGATCTGGCCCTGCTCACCGACGGCCTGAGCGCCGAGCGCGAGCAAGGCATCACCATCGATGTCGCCTACCGCTACTTCGCCACCGAAACCCGCAAGTTCATCATCGGCGACGCCCCCGGCCACGAGCAGTACACCCGCAATATGGTCACCGCCGCCAGCAGTGCCGATGCCGCCGTGGTGCTGGTC
>JAQUDN010000209.1 GCA_028685665.1 Burkholderiaceae bacterium
ATACCGCTGCTGCAGATCCTGCAACTTGGAGGGAGACAGTTTCAGAGGAGGATGGACAGAAGCTTGACCCGGCAAGTCCATCTTCTGAAAAGCCTGGAGCGCTTGGGACCAACCTTGGCCCAACATCTGCTGGAATTGCTGGGCCCCTTGAGCCCAGGGTGCTTCGGAATTCATGTCTCTTGCTCCATTCGTTATTGTGAATCGGCGATGATTTGCACTGGGGTTCAGCCCCCGTCCTCGCGCCCGCTTTTGCCCAGCTTTCAACCACAGAAACCAATGTACCTCATCGTTATAGCATGGCTCTATGTCACCCTCATGATGTCAGTGGCAGAAGCCACCAGCAGCAACGGAACGGTCTTGGGTGCCGGAATCACCTTCGTACTTTATGGGCTGCTGCCCATGGGCATTGTGATCTATATTTTGGGTACTCCGAGCCGTAAAAAGGCCCTGAAAGCGCGCGAACAAGCCGAACAGGCCGCCTACGATGCCGAACAAGCTGCGGCACGCCAGGCCAGCCTCTCTTCAGTCCCGCCAGATGCAGGCAGCGAAGCGGCCGCTGCCACCCAAGAGGCGGTGGTCGCGGCGGTACGAAAAGAACCTTGAGGCCTGGGTCACCGTGCACCAGGCAGGGCTGCTGTCGTTGCCATAAATGTGCTGAATGCCAAGTGCCTGCAAACGCCAGCGGGCCAATCCGGCCAGATCGGCCCTCCAATGGCCTGATCCATGGGGTGCAAAAAATCGCGCGGCAGTCGGATCTTTGTGGCAAAAAGCGGCCCGGACCTCGTCTCCCACCTCAAACGCCTGCGGTCCGATACATGGCCCCAACCAGGCCAGGGTGTCTGCCGCCACAGCACGGCGATGGTCCAAACCGATGGCTGAAGACGCAGGGTCGACCGGTACGGCGGCCCCCAAACGCTCCCCAACAGCCTCCAGAACGCCCCGCCCATCCAGGCCTGCCAGCCCCCGCCAACCCGCATGGGCTGCTGCAACGACGGTGCCGGAAAGATGGGTGAAAAGCACGGGCAAACAATCGGCGACCATGATGCTGCACACCTGGTCGGGCTGCGTGGCGAGACAGGCATCGGCTTCGGTGCCATCGGATGCCTCGGCGCCGAGATGGACCACTCCGACCCCGTGAACCTGGCGCAAGAAAACCGTCCGGGCCTCGGGGTTTGTCGCACGGATCGCCGACTGCAAACGCTGGCGATTGGCCTGCACAGCGGCGGGGTCGTCACCGACGTGATCCCCGAGATTCAAGTCGCCGTAAGGCCCCGCAGACACCCCGCCAGCGCGAGTGGTGCACAAGGCGTGGACCCCGGCAGGGGCGGGCCAGTCAGGCCGAATCCAGTCGGGATGGGCCGCTGAGGCGTTCAGCCCAGTTCCTGGTGCCTCGGTAAAGCCAGGCGATGGCAGGGCATGCGACAGGGGAAAGGAATCAGGAAACATGGGCACAGACACAGTGGATGAAACAAGGCTGGTAAAAAGTGTAGTGCCTCGCCGAGAAGGCACAGGCGGGCATGGCAAACTGTCACGAAACCATCGCAAGGCAGACTGCGGGGGAGGCTGGGCACAGAAGATCAGCGAGGCCTCCACCGCTCCCACCGCTTGCATCCACCGAAAGGCCGACATGCACTACGCTTTCTCTCCCGCACCCGTCACGAGCGTGCCCATCGCCGGCACCGAAGCGCGGTTTCCGGTCCACCGCGTCTATTGCGTGGGCCGCAACTACGAAGAGCACGCCAAGGAGATGGGCTTCACGGGGCGGGAACCTCCGTTCTTCTTCCTCAAGCCCGCCGACGCCGTGCTGGTCGTTCCGGCGGGCGAAACCGGTCAAATGCCCTACCCCAGCCTCACGGGCAACCTGCACCATGAAATTGAATTGGTGGTGGCCATCGGCAAAGGGGGGCGCAATATCCGCGCTGCAGACGCCTTGTCCCACATCTTCGGCTATGCCGTCGGCCTGGACATGACGCGGCGTGATCTGCAAAACGACATGAAAAAGCAGGGGCGCCCCTGGTGCATCGGCAAAGCGTTTGACCACAGCGCCCCCATCGGCCCCATCACCCCGGCCGCCGAACTGAGCGCACCGGAGGCATCGGCCATCTGGTTGCAAGTCAACGGCACCGACCGGCAACGCAGCCAGGTCTCGCAACTGATCTGGAACATTGCCGAAACCATCGAGCATTGCTCCGCCGCCTGGGAATTGGCCCCCGGCGACCTCATCTACACCGGCACCCCCGAAGGGGTGGGCGCGGTGGTACGCGGCGATCTGCTGGAAGGCGGCATTGACGGGCTGGGGACGCTGCGCCTGCAAATTGCCTGATGCACCGCCTGGAAAACTATCAATTCAATAGCTGCTGGGGCAAGCCTGTCATGCTCCGAAGTCGCCTTTCAGTCAAAATCGTGGCATGACCTACCGCAGCCCCATCAAACATTGCCGCGCCTGCGGCGCTCCCGTGGTGTACCGCCTGCCCGATGATGGCGACACCAAGCAACGCGCGGTCTGCCCCGCCTGCACGACGGTGCATTATGAAAATCCGCTCAATGTGGTGGGGACCATCCCGGACCTGGGCGATGGCCGTATCTTGCTGTGCAAGCGAAACATCGAACCCCGCTGGGGCAAATGGACGCTGCCGGCGGGTTTCATGGAACTGGAGGAAACCACGGCCGAGGGGGCTGAGCGCGAAACAGACGAAGAAGCGGGTGCCCAGATCCAGATGGGGCCTTTATTCAGCCTTTTGAACGTTTCCCGGGTGGGGCAAGTGCATCTGTTCTACCGCGCCACCTTGTTGAGCGAACTCTTCAATCCGGGGCCCGAGACCATTGAAGCCCGCCTGTTTCATGAGCACGAAGTGCCTTGGGACGAGTTGGCGTTTCGCACCGTCAAAGAAACCCTGGAGCGCTACTTTGCCGATCGCCGCAGCGGCCAGTTTGGCCTGCACTGCATCGACATTGAATAGCACGCCAAGGACAAGGCTCAAGCGCCCCAGACGGAATTGAACAAGAAGGTGTCGTCCAACACCCCCGCAATCGTCAGCGGATTGCTCAGCGCGTAGTCGATCAGGGCTTCGGCCTTGACCACCGTCGCCGCGTCGGCCGTCACCCGCAGCAGCACATCGTTGATCCGGGCATCAAAACCCTCCTGGGTCTGCACCGACAACTGGTTGGCGTAGTACATGGCCACTTCGTGCTTGTTGGTCAGCTTCGTGCGGTCCTCGGCACCGCTGCTCGGGGCGTAGGCCCCCAGCAGCACTTCGGCCACAAAAGCGCCCCGCTCGCTCAAGTCGGTCTGTCCCAGGCTGTTGAGCCGGTTGGTCCAGTAGTCCCATCCCCCCGCGTCGGGCTCACGCCCAAAGCTGTTGACATACACCGTGCGCACGAAATCCCGGTTGCTGCCGGGCTGGGGGAACAGCGCCTGGGCCTCGGCACTGAAAGCAAAGTCCTTGGCCAAGGCGGTCAGATCGCGCCCTTTCTCCAGCAATTGCTCTTGCCAGTATTCCAGGCCGCCCACGTCCGGCGCCCGGCCGAAGAAGGCCAGGTACAGATCGGTCAAGCGGCCCAGCTGCGTCTGGGCATTGCCCGACACCAGCTCGCTCAAGGCCAGCGTGGTCTGGAACTGGCCGCCCAGCTGAACGAACTCGACCCCATTGAGAGTCAGGTTGTAGCCTGCATAACTGCCTGCTGCATTGCCCGGAGTGGTCTGGGCCAGGCTGTAGACGTTGGGGAACATGCGCAAAACCACGGTGTCGGTGCCGGCGCCCGCATTCACGGTGTCGGACCCCAGGCCGGTGATGATCACGTCGTTGCCGCTGCTGCCCTGGAGCAGGTCATTGCGGTCGGTTCCCGACACGCCGCCGCTCACGCCCTGGGTCTGGGCGGTGGTGAAGTCGTAGGTGTTGGTGCCGGCGTAGGCATTGCCGGACAGGTCTTTGAGGGTTCCCGCGGCAAATTCCACCACGTACTGGGTGGCGGGGTTGAGGTCTGCGCTGGGGTTGATCGTCAGCAACTGGCCCGAAATCGCCAGGTTCGCGCTGCTGGCAGCGTCGTAGGTGGCGACCACCGCCCCCGTACCGGTCTTGAGCACGATGTTGCCCGTGCCGCGCTGGACGATTTCGCTGAACGTGACCACGATATTGCTGCCCTTGGCCACGCCCGTGCCCCCATCCGGGGGGCTGAAATACCGCACGGTCGGGGCTGTGGTGTCAGGCGATGGCGGATTCAGCGAAGTCCCATTGGTGCTGTTGTATCCCCAGCTGCCGCCCAATCCATCCTTGCCGTAGAGCCAGGTCAAAGTCAGCAGGTCATACGACTGGAAGGTGGACTTGATCGCCCCCGCGTGCGTATAGGACATCACGGTGTTGTCGGTGTTGTCCTGGGCCGCGGGCAACAAGGGCGTGCCTTCAAAGGGATGGCCCAAACCCAGGGCATGGCCGATTTCGTGCAGCAAGACTTCGTAACCAGAGTTCCCTGCCACGGTGTTGGTGTTGATCGAGGCAAACTCGACGTTGTCCAGCCAGACGATGGCTTCGGCCGAGAGCGAAGTCAGCCGGTCCCCCTGAAAGCTGTAGCCAAACGACACCCCGGTCAAGCCGGCCACGTTGCTGGCCCCATTGATGTCTGTCGCGCCAAAGTGGAAATCAGCGGCCGCGCTGGAACCCACCTCGACAAAATTCACGCCGATCAAACCGCTGGCATAGCTCAGGATCTGGCGTGCAGCGTTCTGCTGGTCCGCGTTGAACGCGGTCACCGGCGTGGCGGTGTTCAGCTTGATGTAACTCCC
>JAQUDN010000210.1 GCA_028685665.1 Burkholderiaceae bacterium
GGCCCCCCACATCTTGCCGCCGTTGCGGATCATGGCGGGCATGGAAGCGTCCACGATGATGTCGTTGGGCGAATGGAAGTTGGTGATGCCTTTGGCGGAGTCCACCATGGCCAGCTCGGGACGGCCTTCGTGGCAGGCGTGCAGGTCCTTCAGGACTTCTTCGCGCTTGGACTGGGGCAGCGTGGCAATCTTGTCGTACAGATTGGCCATGCCGTTGTTCACGTTCACGCCGAGTTCATCGAACAGCTTGCCGTGCTTGGCAAACGCATCCTTGTAGAAAATCTTGACGCAGTGACCGAACACGATGGGGTGGGACACCTTCATCATCGTGGCCTTGACGTGCAGCGAGAACATCACGCCCGTCTTGTGGGCGTCTTCGATTTCTTTTTCGTAGAACTCGAGCAAGGCCTTCTTGCTCATGAACATGCTGTCGATGATTTCACGGTCCAGCAGCGACACCTTGGGTTTAAGCACCACGGTCTTGCCGCTCTGGGTAATCAGTTCCATCTTGACGTCACGGGCCTTGTCCAGCGTGATGGACTTTTCGCCATGGTAGAAGTCGCCATGGTGCATGTGCGAGACGTGCGTGCGCGAAGCCTGGCTCCACTCGGCCATGCTGTGGGGGTTCTTGCGGGCGTATTCCTTGACGGCCTTGGGGGCGCGGCGGTCGGAGTTGCCTTCCCGCAGCACGGGGTTCACGGCGCTGCCGATGCACTTGGCGTAGCGCGCGCGGATGGATTTTTCTTCGTCGGTCTTGGGATCTTCCGGAAAATCGGGGATGGCGTAGCCCTTGCCCTGCAGTTCCTTGATGCAGGCGATCAGCTGGCCCACGGATGCACTGATGTTGGGCAGCTTGATGATGTTGGCATCCGCCTGCAGGGTCTTCTTGCCCAGCTCGGCCAGGGTGTTGGGGGCGCGCTGCGCTTCGGTCAGCGACTCGGGAAATTCACCCAGCACACGGGCCGCCACGGAGATATCGCTCTCGGCGATGTGGATGCCAGCCGGCGCCGCAAACGTGCGGACGATGGGCAGAAAAGACGCCGTGGCCAGACGGGGAGCCTCGTCGGTCAGTGTGTAAATGATGGTGGGTTGCTGGGTGCTCATCTTGTCTCTCGTCGAAAAAAACAGAGGGGAGGTCGCTGGCCTGCGCCTTGCTGGTGCGTCATGGTAGTGACGGCCCATGATTGTGCTTGAGGCGCTTCCGGGAAATCGGTTTTTTTGCAATGTAATTCCGCAATGCAAAAAATAAATCCGTGAAATGGCAATTTTTTTGATGTCTTATAGAAGACTGACGATTTTGGGCGCGATTCACGCCCAGCGCATGCGGATTTGCCCCAATCCCCCAGACGCAAAAAAGCCCGAGGACCCAGGGGCCGTCGGGCAATGGGGTGGGCACCCGGCTCAGGGCGCCCACCGCAGGGAAGGAGAAGCTCAGGCGAAGTTGGCTTCGGCGAACTTCCAGTTCACCAGCTTGTCGAGGAAGGTTTCGACGAACTTGGGACGCTGGTTGCGGTAGTCGATGTAGTAGGCGTGTTCCCACACGTCCACGGTGAGCAGGGCCTTGTCGGCGGTGGTCAGGGGCGTACCGGCGGCGCCGGTGTTGACGATGTCAACGCTGCCATCGGCCTTCTTGACCAGCCAGGTCCAGCCCGAACCGAAGTTGCCCACGGCCGACTTCACGAAGGCTTCCTTGAACGCAGCGTAGGAGCCGAACTTGGCGTTGATGGCGTCGGCCAGGGCGCCGGTGGGCTCACCGCCACCTTGGGGGGCCATGCAGTTCCAGAAGAAAGTGTGGTTCCAGATCTGGGCTGCGTTGTTGTAGATGCCGCCGCTGGACTTCTGGATGATCTCTTCGAGCGAGAGGGCTTCGAATTCGGTGCCCTTTTGCAGGTTGTTCAGGTTCACCACGTAGGCGTTGTGGTGCTTGCCATGGTGGTATTCCAGGGTTTCCTGGCTGTAATGCGGAGCCAGGGCATCAATAGCGTAGGGCAATGCGGGCAAGGTGTGTTCCATCGTCTTTCCTCGTAGGTTGAAATTCTGGGTTGGCAGATGCCGGGTGTCAGCGGCGCCGGGCCCCATTGTAGGAATTAAATAAGCCTGGGCTGCGACACGGTGACATCTACCACACCATCGGCGAGCGCCGCCCGCAGCGCATCGCCCGGCCGCGCCTGGCGTGCGCTCGTCACAGGGTGGCCGATGGTGTCGGTCAGCAGCGCATAGCCGCGCTGCAGCACCAGGCGGGGGTCGAGCAATTCCAGGCGCAGCGCAACGCGGTCCAGGCGCTCGGCCTGTTGGGTGAGGCGGCGCTGCCAGCGGGCAGGAAAATCGGCCTCCAGCGCTTTCTGGTCGTGCCTGAGGTGCTGCAATTTCAATAGCACTCCCTGGCGCATGCGCTGGGCCAGCCGGGCCAGTTGGAGCTGCTGGGACGCCACCCGGCCCGAGGGCCGGCCCAGGCGGGCGGCGGCCTGGTCAAGCCGCTGGGCACGCTGGTCGAGCTGGCGCTGCAGGCCCTGGGTGATGCGGCCTTCGAGCAGGTCCAGCGCCCCCAGCCACACGGCGCGCGGCTGGGCCACCAGCTCGGCGGCGGCGGTGGGGGTGGGAGCGCGCAGGTCGGCACAGAAATCGGCGATGGTGAAATCGGTCTCGTGGCCCACCCCGCTGACCAAGGGCACCGGGCTTTGCACGAGGGTGCGGGCCAGTTGCTCGTCGTTGAAGGCCCACAGGTCTTCGATGGAGCCCCCGCCGCGCACCAGCAAGATCACATCGATGGGCGGCACGCCCACCCTCTCGGCCCCTGGCGGGGTCTGCGCCAGGGCGTAGAGCGTCGACAGCGCTGCCACCATGCTCGGCGCGGCCGCGGCGCCTTGCACCTGGGCTGGCACCAGCACCACCGGAATGTGCGGCACCCGCCGGCGCAGTGCGGTCACCACATCGTGCAGCGCGGCAGCCCCCAGCGAGGTCACCAGGCCGATGCCACGCGGCTGCAGGGGCAGCGCCCGCTTGCGGGCGGCATCGAACAGGCCTTCGGCGTCCAGTTGCGCTTTCAGGCGCAGGAACTGCTCGAACAGCGCGCCCTGGCCCGCACGCTGCATGCTTTCGACGATGAACTGCAGATCGCCCCGGGCCTCGTACACGCTGATCCGCCCGCGCAGCTCCACCAGCTCGCCATCGCGGGGCGCGAAGTCGAGCAGGCTGGCGGCCCGGCGGAACATGGCGCAGCGCAGCTGGCCCTGGGCGTCCTTGATCGAAAAGTAGCAATGCCCGCTGGACGCACGCGAAAAACCCGTGATCTCACCGCGCACCGCCACCGGGTTGAAGCGGGCCTCCAGGGCGTCTGCGATGGCACGGCACAGCGCCCCCACGGCCCAGACCTGGGGCGTGGCCCCTGGAGCAAGCACCTCCCTCATGGCATGGCCCAGGCCTGGGCCCCGGGCAGGGCCGCGGCAGTACTCCACAGAAACCGGGGAGTGAGACAGAGGCGCCACCCTGGGGAAAAAACCGCCCGGAAAACACCAAACCACGTGCAAGTCATTGATTTATATGAATTTTTAACTGCGCAATTTTTCATCAATCTGTCAAACTCAAGGAATGGCGCTGGTTTGCGCGGTCTCGCAGGGGGCTTACCCACAAAGTTATCCACAGATTTTGTGGGTGAAGTGGGGGAGAAAGGCCTGGCCATCGGCGCCAACGGGCCTGGGTCGGCAGGGACACCTGGCTAGGCCATAATCCGCGGCTGCCCACATCGCGCGGAGAAAAATGTGTTGTCCATCATACAAGCCGCAGGCTGGCCGATCTGGCCCCTGATTGCCTGCTCCGTACTGGCCCTGGCGCTGATTTTTGAACGCTTCCTGGCCCTGCAGACCCGCCACGTGGTGCCTCCCCAATTGCTCGACGAAGCCATTGCGGTCTCCACCCGCGGCGTGCCCGGCCCCGACATCGTGGGCCAACTGGCACAGAACTCGGCCCTGGGCGAGGTGCTGGCCAGCAGCCTGCAAACCCTGAACAACCACCCCCGCTGCACCGAAGCCGAACTGCGTGCGGCCATGGAGGGCACCGGCCGGGCGGTGGCTCACCGGCTCGAAAAGTACCTCAGCGCGCTGGCCACCATCGCTTCGGCCGCCCCGCTGCTGGGCTTGCTGGGCACGGTGATCGGCATGATCGAGATTTTTGGTGCCCAGACGGGCGCAGGCGGAGGCGGCAACCCCGCCCAGCTGGCGCACGGCATCTCGGTCGCGCTCTACAACACGGCGTTCGGGCTGATCGTGGCGATCCCGACCCTGATTTTCTGGCGCTATTTCCGCAGCCGGGTGGACGGCTACCTGCTGACGCTGGAGCTGGCCTCCGAGCAATTCCTGCGCCACATCCTGCGCTTGCGCAAGTGATGCACGCCAAGGCCTGCGCCATGAACTTCCGCCGCCGCTCCCGGGACGAACCCGAGATCAACCTGATCCCCTTCATTGACGTGCTGCTGGTGATCCTGATTTTTTTGATGCTCAGCACCACCTACAGCCGCTTCACCGAACTGCAGTTGAACCTGCCGGTGGCCGATGCCGATGCCCCGCGCGAAAGCCCCCGGGAAGTGCGCGTGGTCGTGGCCGCCGATGGCCGCTATGCCGTGAACCAAGCTGCCGTGCCGGGCAAAAACGCCGAGGCGATGGCCAGCGCCCTGAGCGCAGCCGCACAAAGGGGTGCGGGACGCGAAAGCATCGTCATCATCAGCGCCGATGCCCTGGCCTCGCACCAGTCGGTGGTCACCGTGATGGAAGCGGCCCGGC
>JAQUDN010000048.1 GCA_028685665.1 Burkholderiaceae bacterium
GGCATCGAAGACGAAGTCGATGTCCTTGAAGACGTCCAGGCGGGTGAGGCCTTCGACGCCTTCGTGGGTGGTGGCGACACCCATGCGGGCGGCGCGGGCGAGGCCATCCGAGGCCGGGTCGATGCCGACCATGGCGCCCATCTCGATGTGCTGGCCGTGGCGCAGGATCTTGATCATCAAGTCGGTGCCGATATTGCCGCTGCCAATGATGGCGGCTTTGAGTTTCTTGCTCATGGGGTTTCCTAAAAATCCGTTCAGCCGCAGACGATCACGGCATCGGTGCGGGGTTTGGTGTGCAGCAGCTGGACTTGCGCAGCCCGGCGCTTGAGCACGGCGCCCTGGTTGATATAGCCCTTGTCGGTGATCTCGCCCGCGTCCATGCTGGGCGGCTCATCCAGCACCAGCGCACGGCGGGGGCTCTGCGAAGAGCCGCCGCCCGCCGCCTTGAGCTTGCCCATGCCTTCGCGGAGATGGGCAGCCAGCTGCGCAGGCTCGAGGGCCTTGCCTGCGGGGCTGGGGAAGACCAGCAGACCCACTTCGTCGCCATCGTGTCCTGTGACGACCACGTCCTGGACCCAGGGCGAGAGCGCCGTCACGGCCTTGACCCGCAGCGTCCCGACCGACACCCAGGTGCCGGTCGTCAGCTTGAAGTCTTCGGCCACACGGCCGTTGAACAGGATGCCCTTTTCGGGGCGTTCCGGATCGAGCAGCAGGCCGGCATCGCCAATGAGGTAGAAGCCGTCTTCGTCAAAGGCTTTGGCGGTCTGTTCGGGGTTGTTCAGGTAGCCGGGGAAGACCTGTGGGCCCTGGACGCGCATTTCGAGCTTGCTATTGTTCGGCAGGAACTTGATGCGGGTGCCTGGCGCGGGCAGCCCGATGCAGCCGGGGCCTTCGAGTTGCCAGTGCACATTGGTGATGAGGGGCGAGGTTTCGGTGGCGCCCCAGGCGGCGGTGAACCACACGCTTTCGCCCAGCACGCTCTTGGCGCTGCGCTCCAGCCGGTCCCAGGTGGCCTGGGGCAGGGCGGCGGCGGCGTAGAACACGCCCCGGATGCGGCCGAAGAAGTCGCGTGCGAAGCCGACGTCTTCTTCAAGGAAGGCGATCAGGGCATCAAAGCCCTTGGGCACGTTGAAGTACAGGTTGGGTTGCACTTCGCGCAGGTTGCGCACCGATTTTTCCATCAGGCCGGGAACAGGCCGGCCTTCGTCGATGTAGAAGCTGCCGCCGTTGCACAGCGCCATGTTCAGGTTGTGGTTGGTGCCAAAGGTGTGGCTCCAGGGTAGCCAGGACACGATCACCGGCTTTTCTTCGCGCAGGAAGGTCCAGGTCTGCAGAATTTGCTGCTGGTTCGCGCACAGCATGCGGTGGGTGTTGATGACCACCTTGGGTTTGCCGGTGGAGCCCGAGGTCAGCAGGTACTTGGCGTGGGTGTCGGGGGTGATGCGGCGGAAGGCCTCCATCACGGCCGGCGTTTCCTTGGCGCGCGTGAGTTCCGCGAAAGACCGGGCGGTGGCCACGCTGTAGGCGTTGTGGCTCAGCACCACGGGGCAGGACAGGCCGGCCGCACGGATGGCCGGGCCATAGACCGCGCCATCGGCGGCATAGATCAGGCCGGGCTGAAGCTCATTCAGAATGCCTGCGATCTTGCTGTACTCCTTGGCCAGCCGGGAGTAGGCGCTGGTGATGGCGGTGAAGGAGCGACCGATGTGCATCGTGGCAAACATCAGCAGGGCCTGGTCCAGGCTGTTGTCGGACAGGCACACCACGGTGGCGTTTTCCTCCAGGCCGCTGTCGAGCAGGCCCTGCGCCAGGGCGCCGATCTTCTCGCGCACTTCGGCATAGGTCAGTTTGACCCATTCGCCTTCGGCATCGCGTTCCGCAAGGAACAAGGCATTGGGGGTGGCCTGTGCCCAGTGTTCCAGCCAGTCGCCAATGCAGCGGGTGACTTCGCCCAAAGGCTCCGGAGAACTGAGAAGAAACCCGCCCTCGGGCAGGTCTTGCTTGACCACTGCGGGCGGTGCCAGCATGGCGGGGTTGGAGAAAAACGATGTGCTCATGGTGTCCCTGCGCTTTGGTGGCTTACTTCAACAGCTTCCAGGCGTTCTTTTCGATCGAGACCAGAACGCGGCCATCGGTGCCAAAGCCCGAGTGGTCGGTGGGGCTCATCGTGATCACGCCATGGGTCACCGGCAGGTTGTTGGTTTGCTCAATGGCATCGCGCAGGGCGCCGCGGAATTCAGGGGTGCCCGCCTTGGCTTTCTTCAGGGCGGTGGTCACGGCCTTGTCCAGGACCAGGTAGGCGTCGTAGGCATAGGCGCCAAACGGGCTGCGCGAGCCGGCGCCGTGCTTGCCTTCGTAGGCTTGCAGATAGGCCAGGCCGACCTTCTTGCTGGGGTGGCTGTCGGGCAGTTGTTCTGCGACCAGGATGGTGCCGGTGGGCAGGATGGCGCCTTCATCCGAGGTGCCGGACACCCGCAGGAAGTCGTTGTTGGCCACGCCGTGTGTCTGGTAGAACTGGCCCTTGTAGCCGCGTTCACGCAGGGCGCGCATGGGCAGGGCGGCCGGGGTGCCGCTGGCCGCCACGAAGACCGCTTGCGGGTTGTTCTGCATGAGCTTGAGCGTCTGCGCGGTCACGCTTTGATCGCTGCGGGCATAGCGTTCCACGCCCACGAGCTTGATGCCGTTCTTTTCGGCGCTCTTTTGCACGTCCTGCAGCCAGGCTTCGCCGTAGGCATCGCTGAAGCCGATGAAGGCGATGGTCTTGATGCCGTTCTTGTTCATGTGGTCGAACAAGGCCGAAGACATCACGGCCACGGACTGTGGCAGTGGAAACACCCACTGGATCTGCTTGGGCGCAAAGGGGGCCAGGGCGATTTGCGGGGTCTTGCTTTCGTTGGCGACTTCGGCAATGGCCAGCGAGCCGGGCGTCGTGGTGGAGCCGATGATCGCATCGACCTTGTCCGAATCCACGAAGCGGCGTGCGTTCTTGGCGGCCTGGCTGGGGTCCGAGGCGTCGTCCAGCACGATGTAGTTGACGGGGAGGCCTCCGAGGGTCTTGGGCAGCAGTTCAATGCTGTTTTTCTCGGCGATGCCCAGCGAGGCGGCTGGGCCGGTGGCGCTCAGCGTGACGCCAATCTGAATGGTTTGTGCCTGGGCCAGGGTGGGCAGACCCAGGCCGAGTCCGGCGGCGGCGACCAGGGTGCTCAAGGCGTGACGACGTTGCATGTTTTGTCTCCAGAAGGTTGTGAGAGGAATACACCACGGACCTTGGTGCAAGAAACCAAGGCCTGCGATCAGGGGGCGGCTCAGGCCGGGTAGCGTGGCAACAGCGTTTCCAGGGCCTGTTGTTCTGCCTGCAGGGTGCGGGCATAGCCCTGGCGCAGTTCGGCCACCACATCGGCCACCGTGGCGACGCGATCAATGGCCCCGACGCCATGGCCGGCCGACCAGACGGTCTTCCAGGCTTTGGGCGCGGCCACGATGTCGCCGGAAAAGTCGATCTTCTTTTCTTCGCGCAACTGGGCGTCGGTGAAGCCGGCCTGTTCCAGGGTCGATTTGAGCCAGTTGGCCAGCACGCCCGAGACGGCCTTGGTCAGCACCAGGTCTTCGAGCTGGCTGCGCACCAGGAGATTGCGGTATTCGGGGTCGGCCAGGCTTTCCTGGACGGCAATGAAGCGCGTGCCGGCCAGCACGAAATCGGCGCCCAGCAGCTGGGCCGCACGGACATCGACCCCCTGGCTGATGGCACCCGCCAGACCCAGCGGGCCTTGCCAGAATTTGCGCACTTCGGCCAGCAAGGCAAAGGGGTGGTAGTGGCCGGTGTGGCCGCCGGCCCCGCTGGTCACCAGCACCAGCGCATCGGCACCGGCATCGGCCGCCTTGCGGGCCAGGGTCGGGGTGGTGACATCGGCCATCACCACGCCGCCGTAGCCATGCACGGTGTCCAGCACCCGCTTGGGGCTGCCCAGCGCCGTGGAGACGATGTGGGGCTGGTACTTGCGGACCAGTTCCAGTTCGCGGTCGAAGCGGTCGTAGCTGCTGTGCACGATCATGTTCATCGACCAGGCCGCCTGGGCATTGCCCTGCTGCACGCTGTCGCGTGTCTGGGCCATCCACTGGTCGAGCACCTCGATGTTGCGGGCGTTGGCCGCAGGAAACGAACCCATGATGCCGGCACGGGCGCAGGCGATGACGAGTTCCGGCCCGCTGACCAGGAACATGGGGGCCGCCATCAGGGGCAGGGTGCAGCGGCCCAGTAAATCCAGCAGGGCCTGCTGGGGGGCTGTCAAAGCACGGGACGGGGTCATGGCAGCTCCTGCTCAGCGCACGGGGCGGATTTCCCAGCCGCAATCGCTCTGGAGGATGGCGGCCGTGGTGGCACGGCTGTTGGCCTTGGACGCCAGCAAGACGTAGTGGCCGGTGTGGTCCTCGGGCTGGGCAATGAACTTCAGCGGCATGGATTCGGCCACGTTGTCCTCAAAGCCCGGGATCTCCGACAGGCGCTTGTCCTGCTTGCCCAGGCTGGCGGGGCCGCGCAGGGGCGTCACGGTGCCGCCGGGGGCGACGCCATTGACGCGGACATCCGGGGCGAACTCATACGCCAGCTGCTTGATCAGTCCGACCCCCGCGTGCTTGGACGCCACATACAGCGGACCGCCGCCGCCGGCATAGAACGCCGAATTCGACAGCGTGAAGATCATGCTGCCGCCGCTGGCCCGCAGGTGCTTGGCGGCAGCGCTGGCGGCCAGCACATAGCCTTTGACGTTGACGCCAAAGATTTCATCGAAACTCTCGGCCAATTGCTCGGGGCTGAGTTTTTCGAGGCGGGCGAAAAAGTCCCAGACGCCGGCATTGCCCACCAGGGTGTCGAGCTTGCCGTAACGCGCCACCGTGGCTTCGACCGCGGCCACGTTGTCCGCAGGCGAACGCACGTCCCCCACGGTGACCACCACCCGGTCGCCAAACTCGGCCACCAGGCTGTCGACTTGCGCCTGGCTGCGCACCATTACACCGACGCCGGTGCAGCCTTCGGCCAGGTACCGCTTGACCACGGCCCGGCCAATGCCGGAGGCGCCACCCGTGACCAGGGCCACGTAATCTTTCAACCACATACGATGCTGTCCTTTGTGTTTTCCGAGGGGCAGGGCAGAGCCCGCGCAGAGACGGTGTCTCCGCGGGAGCCTGCGGTGCGCGGGATCAGAAAAAGGTATTGAGGTTCTTGGCCATCAGCACGGCCTGCGTGATGAGGATGGTGCGGCGGGCCAGCTTGAGCCCGCCATCCACGTCACGGACCACGTCTTCACGGCGACCGACGAGCAGGTCGTTGTCTCTTTCGACGCGGCTGCGGTAGTTCACGAAGGTCGAGTGCACCGTGTATTCGCCTGGCTGCGCGCCGGCATACACCTCGATGCCGCTGATCACATGGGCGTGGCGGGTGGGAGGGTCTTCGGCCCAGGCGCTGGGCTGCTTGAAGCGGGTGATCCGGCGCGTCAGGTCGAGCAGATTGTCGTTGAAGTACGCGCCCCCATCGATCTGGTAGGCGCCCTTCTTATCGGTCCGGCGGCGGTTTTCCATCGAGGGCATCCAGTAATGGATGTCCTCGGTCATCAGGGCCAGCCAGTCATCCCAGCGCTCATGGTCGAGCAGGCGGGCTTCGCGGTAGAGAAACTGCTCGATGCGCCGCTGCGTCTCGGCATCCACGGAGATTTCGGCTGGTGCGGACACGGCGGTTTTCATGCGTTTTCCTCGGAGGCAGTGGTGGGCAGGGTCGGGGTGTCGCGCTGGGGCACCTCGTTCCAGTGGCCGGCCTTCATCAGGTCCATCCAGCGTTGGTAGAAGGCCCGCTGGTTGGCTTCATTGATCTGGCCCTGGAACACATTGCCCGGCAGTCCGGAGTCGGTCACCCGGGTGTTCTGGCCCATGCCCATGTACAGGTCTTGCTGGCGGGTGACGAAACCGGCATTGGTCTTGGTGCTGTATTCCCAGTTTTCGCCATCGTCCATTTCGAACACGCCGCTGGGGCTGAAGGTCATCATCGTGCCCTTGCGCCACTTGTCCTTGATGTCCTGCGGTGCGGATTTGTTCACGAAGGTCCAGGTGTGCAGTTCGATCTGGCCAGGACCCCGGGGGTGCCAGGTGCGGAAGGTGTTCTGGCCGGGCAGGAAGGAGGTGTTGGGGAAGATCGTGCACGAGGAGATCGAACCGATCATCTTCGAGCGGACTTCGCCCAGGCGCTCTGCCACCTTGGGTTGCAGGGTGTAGAGGTACTTGATCAGGTCTTTTTCGCCCAGGGTCGCGGCATTGCCCACGATGTCCTGGTTGAACTCCCAGCCGTGGCCGTTGAAGTTCACGTGGTAGGACTGCTCGGGGAATTTGTGGACTTCGGCCACCGGGCCGCCGACCATGGCTTTGGCGCCCGAGTCGTGGGTCCAGCCGGCGTGCAGGATGTCGCCGACGAAGTTCTCGGAGGCGTATTTCCAGTTGCACTGGATCACCGACTTGACGCAGCCCCCGACGAATTCCGTGCCTTCGCCGTCCATGTCGAAGATCGCATCGAGGTAGTAGCGGAAGTCGCCCAGGTAGTCCTCCAGGGACGGTGCTTCGGGGTCGAGGGTGGCAAACACCAGGCCGCGGTAGCTGCCGATCTTGGCCACGGGGTGCAGGCTGTGCTCGGATTTGTCCATGCCCGAGGCGTCGTAGGCTTCGGAGGCATGCATGCCCTTGAGCGCGCCGTCGATGCCGAAAGACCAGCCGTGGTAGTTGCAGATGAACTGGCGGGCATTGCCGGTGTCGGCAAAGGTGACCTTGTTGCCCCGGTGCGGACAGGTGTTCAGGAAGCCCTGGACGCTGCCATCCTTCTGGCGGACGATGATCACGCCGTCTTCACCCATGTAGGTGGCCACGTAGTCACCGGCTTTGGGGATCTGCGACTCGTGGGCCACGAAAAGCCAGCAACGCGCAAAGATCTTTTCGATTTCCTGCTCGTAGATTTCGCGGTCCCAGAAGATGTCGCGGGACATGCGACCTTGTTCCAGGTCCATCAATTGGTCCAGCTGCTCTGCGGAGGCAGTGGCGGGACGGCGCTTCAGACGTTCATGACTCATGGGAGGGCTCCTTAAATACCGCCAGCGGCTTCGTCGGCTTCTTGTTCCAGATCGACCAGCACCTCGTCGCCCTGGTCGATCACTTTGTAGGTGCGCAAGGCCACTTCGCAGGGAAAGCCCATGGGCTGGCCGCTGGGAATGTGGAAGGTGCCGTCGTGCACGGGGCAGGCGATCAGATCGCCATCGACGATTTCGCCTTCCGACAGCGAGGCGGTGGCATGGGTGCAACCGTCCTGGGTGGCGTAGAACGTTCCGTCCACGTTGTAGAGGGCCAGGCTGCAGCCGTTGGCATCGACCTTGCGGACACAGCCGGGCTCAAGCTCGGCTTTTTTGATCAGAAAAACAGGATGGCTCATGGCTCAGGCTTCCAGCGGCGGTGGGATAAGAAAGTTGGCGCCCTTGCCCGGCAGGGGCATGGCGGCCGTTTGGGGGGCTGTGCGGGCAAGGTCCGCGCAGAAGGGGGCAGAGGGGGCAAAAGGGTTCCACATGGCAGGGCTCAGCCGCAGAAGTCGCGCACCAGCTGCACGAAGCGCTCGCGGTGCTCCACCTGCACCCAGTGCCCGCACTGGCCGAACAGGTGGAATTCCGCGCGGGGAATGGCATGGGCCAGCCGCCAGCCACAGGCCACGGGAACCACGGCGTCTTCGCGGCCGTGCAAGACCAGCGTGGGGGCCTGGACCTTGGCCAGGACCGATTCGGGAAAGCCCTTCAGCACCGTGGGCCCCTCGGGATTGGGCGGGGGGATCAGCTGGCGCAGGGCTTCTTGCGCACCGGGACGGGCGCTGGCCTCGTAGCGGGTGCGCACCATGGTTTCGGTGATGACCGCTGGATCGAAGGGGAACAGGCGCATGGTGCGTTCCATGGCTTCGAGCGAGGGCTCGTATTCGCAGGCGGAGCGCAGGCCGGGTGTTTGTTCGAATTCGCCGGCCGGTGTGCCCAGCAGCACCAGCTTGTCGACGCGCTCGGGCGCGAAGGTCGCCAGGCCGATCGCCAGCGCGCCGCCAAAGGAGTTGCCGACCAGCGAGACCTTCTCCAGGCCCAGGGCATCCAGGGTGCCGAGCAGGTGCCGGACCCAGAGTTTCATGTCGTAGCGGCTGCCGGCCTTGAATTCTGTGAAACCAAAGCCGGCGATGTCGGGCGCCACCACGCGGAACTGCTGGGCCAGCGGGGCCATGACCTCGCTCCAGTTGGTCCAGGCAGACACCCCAGGCCCCGAACCATGCAGCAGGATCAGCGGCTTGCCGCTGCCTTCCTCCAGGTAGTTGGTGTGGTGCTCGGCCGCCCACAGGGTCTTGCCGATGCCAGGATGAATGCCCATGCCGTCCTTCAATACAGATGTGTATGTGTATGGACCGGGATTTTGATTTATCTCAAAGGATTGAGAGATTAGGGTAAATACCTATATTGGCAAAAAAAGGAGGGCTGCCGCCTGGCGGGCTCGGACTGGAGGGCTGGGGCAAACCGGTTCTGACCGATGGGGCCGGCCATGAGGGGGGCCTTGCAGGGGGCAGAAAGCAGAATCGCCCTGGGGCTTCTGCGCTGCGGGGCTCTGCCTTCCCTAGAATTGGCCGTTTTGATTGAGCACGACTTCGCTATGGATGGATTCACGACGGGCGCGTCCGACACCCCGGGGGCCGAGGCACCACCGCCCAAAATTCAGCTGACCCCCGCTGACTGGATCACCGCGGCCACCCATGTGCTGGTCGATCAAAGCATTGATGCCGTGCGGGTGGATGTGCTGGCCAAGCTGCTCAAAGTGACACGGGGCAGCTTTTACTGGCATTTCAAGGACCGCAACGACTTGCTCGCGCGCATCCTGACCCGGTGGCGCGATGCGGCCACCGAGCGCGTGATCCAGCGCTTCGAGGACAGCGGCGACAAGCCCGCCAACCTGGTCCGCGATTTGCTCTCGCTGCCCTCGCGTGGCCGGGTGGCGCGCGATACCGCCACGATCGAGCTGGCCATCCGCGCCTGGGCGCGCCGGGATGAGATGGCGCGGCAGGCGGTCGATATGGTCGATGCCAAGCGGCTGGGCTATATCCAGCAGTGTTTTGTGCACTTGGGCTGTGCCGAGGTCGAGGCGCAGTCGCGCGCCTTCACCGTGTACGGCTACATCATCGGGGAGTCGCTGCTCAGCGCCCAGGGCACCGAGGCGCAGCGCCTGGCCTGGCGGCATTTCATCGAGCGCACCGTCCTGGCCGGCATCTGACGCCGCGCCGGCCCGGGGGCCGGCCACGCGCTTATCAGGGCGTAGCGTCCGGGTGCAGGTGCACGGCCAGCCACAGCGCCCCTTCCGAGGTGGACTCCACCCGGTGCGCCAGGCCGGCGGGCAGGAACAGGTGGTCACCAGCCTGCAGGGCCACGCGCTGCCCGTCCACGTCCAGCACAGCGTCTCCCTGCAGCAGCAGCACCCACTCGTCCTGGGGCTGCACCCAGGTCTGGGGGGCCAGGGTGCGGGAACTGACGATGCGCTCGATCTGCAGGTTCCGGTGCTGGAGCAGGGTGTCAAAACGCTCGCCCGCCACCGGGGGGGCTGCGTCCGCAAACAAATGGCCGATCTGCATCGTGGGGTCCTTGGGGAGAGGGGCCGCAAGGGCCCGGGTGACAAGCCGGCCATTGTGGCGCCGGCGGGGCGGCGGGGCGGGGAACCAATCGCCCAGGCGACAGACCCCCGGGCCTGGCCGCCGCACAATGGCTGAAACCCCCGCCGGCCGATGGCAGAGCCGGTTTGACCCCCCAAAGGAGACACCCCCATGACCCGTACGATCCAGCAATTGTTCGACCTCCGTGGCAAGACCGCCCTCGTGACCGGAGGGTCCCGCGGCCTGGGCCTGCAGATGGCGCACGCCCTGGGCGAGGCCGGCGCCCGCATCATGCTCAGCTCGCGCAAGGCCGCAGACCTGGAGGAGGCCGCCGCCGAGCTGCAGGCCGCCGGCATCGATGCCCGCTGGATCGCCGCCGACTGCGCCAAGGAGGACGACATCCACCGCCTGGCCCGCGAAACCCTGGAGCGCATGGGCGATGTGGACATCCTCATCAACAACGCCGGCGCCAGCTGGGGCGCCCCGGCCGAGGACCACCCCGTGGCCGCCTGGGACAAGGTGATGAACCTGAACGTGCGCGGCTACTTTTTGCTCTCGCAGGCCATCGCCAAGCACAGCATGATCCCGCGCAAGAGCGGCCGCATCATCAACATCGCCTCGATTGCCGGGTTGGCGGGCAACCCGGTCGAGATGAAGACCATTGCCTACAACACCTCCAAGGGTGCCGTCCTCAATTTCACCCGCGCGCTGGCCAGCGAATGGGGCGTGTACGGCATCAATGTGAATGCGATCTGCCCCGGTTTCTTCAAGACCAAGATGGCCGTGGGGCTGATCGAGAGCCTGGGCGAAGAAAAAATGGCCTCCCACGCCCCTTTGCGCCGCCTGGGCGACGACGAGGATCTGAAGGGCCTGTGCGTGCTGTATGCCTCCGACGCCGGCAAGCACATCACCGGCCAGTGGCTGGCGGTGGACGGGGGCGTGAGCGCGGTCACCGGCGGCTGATGGCTGGCGCTATCCTTGCCCTTTTTCCTGCCTTCGTCTGGAGCTGCCCTTGTTGAAATTTGGCGTTGAGATCCCCTTTGTCACCCACCTGGGTTTTGAATTGCACCGCATGGACAGCGGCGCATCCGAGCTGCGCTACCACCCCCAGCCCGAGCACCTGAACTCGTTTGACGTGACCCACGGCGGCGCCACCATGGCCTTGCTCGATGTCACCCTGGCCACGGCGGCGCGCAGCGTCAGCCCCGACATGGGCGTGGTCACCATCGAGATGAAGACCAGTTTCATGCAGCCCGCGCGCGGGCCGCTGGTGGCCCGGGGCCGCCTGATCCACCGCACGTCTTCGATCGCGTTTGCCGAGGGCACCGTGTTCGATGCCGAAGGCCGCGCCTGCAGCCATGCCACGGGCACGTTCAAGTACGTGCGCCGCCAGCCCGTGGACCAGGACCCGTCCCACGGACTCCAGCCGGTGTCGACCGACTGAGCTTCGTCGGTGTGGGCCAAAAAGGCTTCCAGCGCCCGCCCCATCAGCGCTGGCAGCTATCAAAAATGAAATTACCAGGAGACAAGCATGCCCCGTAACCAGCAGATATTGCTCGACAACCGCCCCCAGGGCGAGGCCGTGGCGGGCAATTTCCGCCTCGTCAGCACCGACACCCCTGCGCTGCAGGACGGCGAGGTGCTGGTGCGCCACCACTACCTGAGCCTCGATCCCTATATGCGCGGCCGCATGAACGACAGCAAGAGCTATGCGGCCTGCCAGCCCCTGGGCGAGGTCATGATCGGCGGCACGGTGGGCGAGGTGGCTGAAAGCCGCCATCCGGCCTATGCCGTGGGCGACGCGGTGGTGGGCATGGGCGGCTGGCAGGAGTACAGCGTGGTCCAGGGCAATACCGCCGGCGCCCTGCGCAAGGTGGACACCCGCCATGTGCCGCTGTCGCATTACCTGGGGGCCGTCGGCATGCCCGGGGTGACGGCCTGGTATGGCCTGGTCAAGATCATTGCCCCGCGTGCGGGCGAGACCGTGGTGGTCAGCGCCGCCAGCGGAGCGGTCGGGAGCGCGTTCGCGGCCCTGGCCAAAGCCCGCGGCTGCCGCGTGGTCGGCATTGCCGGCGGTCCCGAAAAATGCCGTTACGCCGTGGAAGAACTCGGTTTTGACGCTTGCCTCGACTACCGTGAACACGCCGACCCCAAGGCCCTGGGCCAGGCGCTCAAGGTGGCCTGTCCGGCGGGCATCGATGGTTATTTTGAAAACGTTGGCGGCTGGATCATGGACGCCGTCATGGCGCGCATGAACGCCTTTGGCCGCATCGCGCTGTGCGGCATGATCGCCGGCTACGACGGCAAGCCCCTGCCCATGGCCAACCCGGCCCTGATCTTGATCAGCCGCCTGAAGATCGAAGGCTTCATCGTCAGCGAGCACCTCGAAGTCTGGCCCGAGGCCCTGGCCGAGCTGGGCCGGCTGGTGGCCACGGGCCAGTTGCATCCGCGCGAGACCATCGCGCAGGGCCTGGCCGCCGCGCCCGAGGCCTTCCTGGGCCTGCTCAAGGGCCAGAACCTGGGCAAGCAGCTCGTGCGCCTGGTCTGAGCCGGTTTCTCCGCCCCTGACCTTGCGAAGGCCTGCCATGTCCGACCTGATCCTCCACCATTACCCGACCTCGCCTTTCTCGGAAAAAATCCGGCTGGTGCTGGGCCTGAAACAACAGGCCTGGAAGTCGGTGTTGATTCCGTCCATCCTGCCCAAGCCCGATGTGCTGGCGCTCACGGGCGGCTACCGGCGCACGCCGTTCCTGCAGATCGGGGCCGATATCTACTGCGATACCGCCCTGGTCTGCGATGTGCTCGAACACCGCCAGCCCGAGCCCCCGCTCTACCCCGAAGCCACCAAGGGCCTGGCCCGCACGGTGGCGCAATGGGCCGATGGCACGGTGTTCTGGGCGGCCATGGCCTACAACCTGCAGCCCAGGGGGGCGGCGGGCCTGTTTGCCGGCCTGCCGCCTGAAGCCGCCCAGGCCTTTGCCGCCGACCGCGCCGCCATGGGCCAGAACATGACCCGCCTGCGCCCCGCCGACGCCACCAGCGCCTACAAAAGCTATTTGCGCCGCCTGGCCCACATGCTGGAGCAGCAGGACTTTTTGCTGGGCGCCGCCCCTTGCGTGGCCGACTTTGCCGCCTACCACCCGCTGTGGTTCACCCGCCACCGCACCCCGGCGGTGGCCGACATCTTGGACGCCACACCGGGGGTGCTGGCCTGGATGGACCGCATGGCGGCCCTGGGCCATGGCCCGTCGGCCAAGATGACCTCCGCCGAGGCGATTGCCGTGGCGGCCGCGGCCGAGCCGCTTCCCCTGCACGAGGCCCATTTCCAGGACGACCATGGCATTGCGCTGGGCAGCCGCGTCACGGTCAGTGCCGAAAGCTTTGGCACCGACCCTACCGAAGGCGAGCTGGTGGCCGCCACGCGCACGCAGTACACGCTGCGCCGCACCGATCCGCGCGCGGGCACCGTGCATGTGCACTTTCCCCGGGTGGGTTTCGTATTGCGCGCCCTGGCCTGAGCCACGGCGCAATGTTTGATGGGATGGAGACACACCATGTTCAATGAATTCCACGGCAAGACCGCCGTGATCACTGGCGCCGGCTCGGGCTTTGGCCTGGAAGTGGCCCGCATTGCCGCCGCCCGGGGCATGCAACTGGCCCTGGTGGACGTGCAGCAGGATGCCCTGGAGCGCGCCACCGAGGAGCTGCAGGCCGCCGGCGCCCCGGTGCTGGCCCGCCGCGTCGACGTGGCCCAGGCGCCCCAGATGGAGGCCTTTGCCGCCGAGGTGCAGCAGCGCTTTGGGGCGCCCCATCTGGTGTTCAACAACGCCGGCGTGGCCGCGGGCGGGCTGCTGTGGGAAAACACCGTGCAGGACTGGCAATGGGTGCTGGGCGTGAACCTGTGGGGCGTGGTCCATGGGGTGCGCCTGTTCACGCCCATGATGCTGGCCGCCGCCAAGGCCGACCCCGGCTGGCGCGGCCACATCGTCAACACCGCCAGCATGGCCGGCCTGCTCGCGCCGCCCAATATGGGCATCTACAACGCCAGCAAGCATGCCGTGGTGGCCCTGAGCGAAACGCTCTACCAGGACCTGGCCCTGGTCACCGACCAGGTCAGCGCCAGCGTGCTGTGCCCTTATTTCGTGCCCACCGGCATCAGCCAGAGCGAGCGCAACCGCCCCGGCACCCTGGTGGCCGGCCAGCCCACCGCGAGCCAGCGCATCGGCCAGGCCATGAGCGACAAGGCCGTGGGCGGCGGCAAGGTCACGGCCACCGAGGTGGCGCACAAGGTGTTCGACGCCGTGGCGGCGGGCCAGTTCTATATCTACAGCCACCCCCAGGCGATTGGTGGTGTGCAGACCCGCCTCGAAGACATCCTGCAGGGGCGCAACCCCACCGACCCGTTTGCGCACAAGCCCGAGCTGGGCGCCCAGCTGCGGGCTGCCTTGCGCGCCGCCTGAGCCGCAGCACCCTGCTCGGGATGTGGCGGTTTCGCAACAAGTGGGTGCTAGAGTGCCTGGGCCGTTGTTGACGGCGTGATGCGCGTCCCCACCGATGCCCTGGCGGGCGCCGGGGACGCGCCCTGTTCATCGTGCCCGGTGAGAAAGCCGACCCATGCCACCCGAACGCCAGTCCCTGATCCGCGCCCTGTTCGAGGAATACCTCGCCCTGTATGCCCAGCGGGATGAACGCTTGCTGGAGCGCTTCAGCGAGCGCTTCAGCGGCTACACCGGCAGCAGCGAGGCCTTTGTGCGCAGCCGTGACGCCTGGCTGGCGCTGCTGCGCCAGGATTTCGCGCAGTTTCCCGAGCCCCTGGAGGTCGAGCTGATCGATGTGGCGGTGCAGGAGCTGGGCGAAGCCGCCTGCTTGGTCACGGCGCTGTGCGCGGTCTGCCTGCCCCTGTCCGAGGGCGCACCGTCGCGCCAGCTGCTGCGGCATGTGCAGGCGCTGCAATGGGAGGGCACGGAGTGGAAGATCGTGCACAGCAGCAGTTCGCTGCCTTTTCCGGTGCGGCCCCAGGAGGGCGAGGCCTATCCCGTGGCCGGCCTGTACGAGCGCAACCGGCAGCTCGAAGCCCTGGCCGCCGAGCGGGCCCAGGCCTTGCGCCAGGTCCATGCACAGCTCCAGGCCCAGGCCCAGACCGATGCCTTCACCGGCCTGCTGAGCCGCCCTTATTTTGACCAGTGCCTGGCCCAAGAATGGCAGCAAGGCCTGTTGACCGGCCAGCCCCTGGCCTTGCTGCTGATCGAGCCCGACGGCTTTCAGGATTTCCATGACCAGTACGGTCTGCTGGCGGCAGAGGCCTGCCTGAAGGCCTTGGCCCGCACCCTGGAGCAGACCGTGGAGCAGCGTGCCGGCAGCCGGGTGGCCCGGCTGGGTGGCCAGGTGTTTGCGGTGCTGCTGCGCGGCACGGCCGCCCCTGCGGCCCAGGCCCTGGCCCAGCGCATCCGCAAGGCCGTGCAGGCGCTCGACCTGCCGCACGAAGGCCTGCCCGAGGGGCACGTGAGCGTGAGCCTGGGGGTGGCGAGCCTGCGGGTGCCGGCCGGCGTGGAGGCCGCATTGCTGGTGCGCACCGCCGACCAGGCCCTGCGTGCCGCCCGCCGCAGCGGCAGCCACACCGTGCCACAGGCCTCGGAGTGAGGGCAGGATTCAAGGGTCTTTTGAGGCCCTAAGCCAAGCTGGACAAGCGCCAGCAGCTATTCAAACAGGAGCTTGTTGGCCCGCCTTGCCCCCGCCCCCGCCGGGTCTGCGGCGTGCGCCTTGAGGGCGGCGCTGTGCCGCCTTGCCCACACCCGCAAAAGAGCGTGAACCCCAGGCGCTCAGGCGGCGCTGGCTTGCAGCGCCTGCGCCACGGCCGGGTGAACGATCCGGCCCTCGGTGATGTTCAGCCCTTGCGCCAGATGCGGGTCGTCGGCCAGGGCCTGGCGCACACCCTTCGAGGCCAGCGCCTGCACGAAGGGCAGGGTGGCGTGGTTCAGCGCATAGGTCGAGGTGCGTGGCACCGCCCCGGGCATGTTGGCCACGCAGTAATGGACGATGCCATCCAGCGTGAAAGTGGGGTCGGCATGGGTGGTGGCGCGGCTGGTGGCAAAGCAGCCCCCCTGGTCGATCGACACATCCACCAGCACCGCCCCGGGCCGCATGCGGGCCAGCCAGTCGCGCGGCACCAGGCGGGGCGTGGCCGCGCCGGGCACCAGCACGGCGCCAATCACCAGGTCGGCCGCCAGCACCTGGGCCTCGATCTGGCGCTGGTTGGCATGCAGGGTGCGGATTCGGTTGCCAAAACGGGCATCGAGCTGGCGCAGGCGCGGAACATCCAGGTCGAGCACCGTCACCTGCGCTCCCAGGCCGACGGCCATGGCACAGGCCTGGGTGCCCACCACCCCCGCGCCCAGCACCACCACCTGGGCGGGCGCCACGCCCGGCACCCCGCCGAGCAGCACCCCGGCGCCGCCCTGGGGTTTTTCGAGGCAGTGCGCCCCGGCCTGGATCGCCATGCGCCCCGCGACCTCGCTCATCGGTGCCAGCAGCGGCAGGCCCCCGCTGGGGCTCGTGACGGTTTCGTAGGCGATGGCCGTGGCGCCCGAGGCCATCAGCAAGCGCGCCTGCACCGGGTCGGCTGCCAGGTGCAGGTAGGTGAACAGCGTCTGGCCCGGGCGCAGCCAGCGGCATTCGTGCGGCTGGGGCTCTTTGACCTTGACGATCAGCTCCGCGCTGGCAAACACCTCCTGGGCGCTGCCAAGCACCTCGGCGCCCGCCGCCTGGTAGGCTGCGTCCGACAGGCCGATCCCGGCCCCGGCCCCTTGTTCGACACAGACCCTGTGGCCCTGCTGGACCCATTCGTGCACGCTTTCCGGCGTGGCGCCGACGCGGTATTCATGGGCCTTGATCTCTTTGGGAATGCCGATGTGCATGGCGTGCTCCAGAACCGGGGAAGGAGGGTAAAAAAAGGCGAAAAAAGGGGAGGGAAGGATCGAAGCCTCCCGCTCAGGCGCCGCAGCTAAGGCGCGGCGGCCGGGCCGCGCAGCACGGCGATGACCTCGGCGTCCTCGACCTGGCTGAAATCGGTATAGAACTGCCCCACCGCCTGGAAGTCCGGCGCCTGGTGCAGGCAGACCACGGTGTCGGCGAGGTCGCCTAGCTTGGGCAGGATGTCGGGCGGCGCCACGGGCACGGCGCAGACCAGCTGCGCCGGCTGCTGCTGGCGCAGGCCGTGCAGCGCGGCGATCATCGTGGCGCCGGTGGCCAGGCCGTCATCGACCACGATCACCGTGCGCCCCCGCACCGCCACCGGCCCGCGCCCCGGGGTGTATTGGGCGCGGCGCTGGCGGATGCGTGCCAGTTCGACCTCGCGCTGGGCCGCGATGTGCGCGCGCAGATCGGGGCTGTCGGGCACCTGCGGGTTGCGGTAGACCCAGCCGCTTTCGTCCACCGCCGCCACCGCGTACTCGGCCCAGTCGGGCGCGCCGATCTTGCGCACCAGCACCACGTCCAGCTCGCCGCCCAGGGCTTCGGCCACCGCCTGGCCCATCGGCACCGCGCCGCGCGGAATCGCCAGCACCAGGGGGTGTTGGCCTTTGAAACGGGCCAGGGCCCGGGCCAGAAGGCGGCCGGCTTCCAGGCGGTCTTGAAAGTGCATGGCGGGGCTCCTTGTGATCGCTGTGGCCGGCCCGGGCCAGGGGGCCGGGGGCCTGGGATGGAGGCCGTGTCCACGGCCCCAGCGCTTGCGGCCCATTGTGGCAGCGCGGTGGCATACTTGCCCGCTTTTCCAGTGGATGCGCCAGCAGGCCAGAGAGCAATGCAGAAAATCATCCGGCAAATTGCCGCAGAAATTCGGGTCAAGGAAGCACAGGTCCAGGCGGCGGTCGAGTTGCTGGACAGCGGGGCCACGGTGCCCTTCATTGCGCGCTACCGCAAGGAGGTCACCGACGGCCTGGACGACATCCAGCTGCGCGAGCTGGAAGCCCGCCTGTCCTACCTGCGCGAGCTCGAAGAGCGCCGCGCCTCGGTGCTCAAGAGCATCGACGAGCAGGGCAAGCTGACCGACGCGCTGCGCGCCGCGATTGCCGCCGCGCCCACCAAGCAGGAGCTGGAAGACATCTACCTGCCTTTCAAGCAAAAACGCCGCACCAAGGGCCAGATCGCGCGCGAGTTCGGCATCGAGCCCTTGGCCGACCGGCTGTTTGCCGACCCCACGCTCGACCCCGCCCTGGAGGCCCAGGCCTTTCTGCGCCCCGCCGAGACGCTGGACGACGGCAAGCCCGGCCCCGATTTCTCCACCGTGCCCGCCGTGCTCGATGGCGTGCGCGACATCCTCTCCGAGCGCTGGGCCGAAGACGCGGCGCTGGTCCAAAGCCTGCGCGAATGGCTCTGGACCGAGGGCCTGCTGCGCAGCAAGAAGATCGAGGGCAAGGACGAGGCCCAGCCCGATGTGGCCAAGTTCCGCGATTACTTTGATTACGACGAGCCCATCGGCCGCGTGCCCTCGCACCGCGCCCTGGCCGTCTTCCGGGGGCGGGCGCTGGAAATGCTCGAAGCCAAGCTGGTGCTGCCCGTCGAGCCCGAGCCCGGCAAGCCCAGCATCGCCGAAGGCCGCATCGCCCTGCACCTGGGCTGGAGCCACCAGGGCCGCAAGGCCGACGACCTGCTGCGCAAATGCGTGGCCTGGACCTGGCGCGTGAAGCTCAGCCTCTCGACCGAGCGCGATCTGTTCTCGCGCCTGCGCGAGGACGCCGAAAAAGTCGCCATCAAGGTGTTTGCCGACAACCTGCGCGACCTGCTGCTGGCCGCCCCGGCCGGCCCGCGCGTGGTGATGGGGCTGGACCCCGGCATCCGCACCGGCGTGAAGGTGGCCGTGGTGGACGCCACCGGCAAGCTGGTGGACACCGCCACCGTGTTCCCGCACGAGCCCCGCCGCGACTGGGACGGGGCGCTGCACACCCTGGCGAAACTGTGCGACAAGCACGGCGTGAACCTGATCGCCATCGGCAACGGCACCGCCAGCCGCGAAACCGACAAGCTGGCCGCCGACCTTATCAAGATGATGGCCAAATCGGCTGCAGGGCAAGAGGGTATTGCCCGAGCAGCTATCGAAAAGATAGTGGTCAGCGAGGCGGGGGCGTCGGTCTATTCGGCCAGCGAATACGCCTCGCAGGAAATGCCCGACGTGGACGTCAGCCTGCGCGGCGCCGCCAGCATTGCCCGGCGCCTGCAGGACCCGCTGGCCGAGCTGGTCAAGATCGATCCCAAGAGCATCGGCGTGGGCCAGTACCAGCACGATGTGAACCAAAGCGAGCTGGCCCGCACCCTGGGCACGGTGGTCGAGGACTGCGTGAACGCGGTGGGGGTGGACCTCAACACGGCCAGCGTGCCACTGCTCAGCCGCGTTTCGGGCCTGTCGGCCAGCGTGGCCAAGGCCGTGGTGCGCTGGCGCGAGGCGCATGGCGCCTTCCAAAGCCGCAAGCAACTCCTGGACGTGGCCGGCCTGGGCGCCAAGACCTTTGAGCAAAGCGCGGGCTTTCTCCGCATCCGGGGCGGCGTGAACCCGCTCGACATGACCGGGGTGCACCCCGAAACCTACCCCGTGGTCGAGCAGATCATGGCCCAGACCGGCAAGCCCGTGGCCGAGCTGATGGGCCGCGCCGACATGCTCAAAACCCTGCGCCCCGCGCTGTTGGCCAATGAGCGCTTTGGCGTGATCACCGTGCAGGACATCCTGACCGAGCTGGAAAAACCCGGCCGCGACCCACGCCCGGAGTTCAAGACCGCCGAGTTCCAGGAAGGTGTGGAAACCCTCAACGACCTGCAACTGGGGATGATGCTCGAGGGCGTGGTGACCAACGTCACCCAGTTCGGCGCCTTCATTGACCTGGGCGTGCACCAGGATGGGCTGGTGCATGTCAGCCAGCTGGCGCACAAGTTCGTCAACGATGCCCGCGAGGTGGTCAAGACCGGCGACATCGTCCGGGTCAAGGTCATGGAGGTCGATGTGGACCGCAAGCGCATCGGCCTGTCGATGAAGCTGGGCGATGCGCCCGCCCGTCCGTCCGGCGAGCGCGGGGCCCCGCAGGGCAACCGCTTTGAAAGCGCCGGCCGCCAGGCGCAGGCCCGCCGTCCGGCCGAGGCCGCCGCGCCCTCGGCCATGGCCTCGGCCTTTGCCAAGCTGCAACAAGCCAAAGGGCGCTGAAGCGGGGCGCTGACGCAGAGCGCGCAAGCGGGGCGTGCCAAAACCGGGGGCGCAAAACCAGGCACCGGGCCCATCGCTGGCCTGGCACCGGGGCAGGAGGCGGCTCTGCCCCGTCCGGCCGCTGGCGGGTG
>JAQUDN010000211.1 GCA_028685665.1 Burkholderiaceae bacterium
CCGGAATCAATGCGGGCCACCAACTGCTCCAGCTCCTCCAGGGCCAGCTCGTAGCTGGCGGGTTCAGGGGCGGGGGCGGGGACAGGGGAAGCCTTGGGCATGGCGGGAGCGACGAAGCGCGCAGCTGAAAAACCCGTGATTTTAGGCGCATGGGGGGTGGGGGTGGCGGCAGACCCCGGGACAGGCAGCTGCCGGCCCCGGGTTCGCCCGGCACGGTTTCCAGCACAGCGCCAATACACGCATACCATGCACGGAAATAACCCCACCACCTATAATCCCATTCTTTCCAGCCGGCGTTTGCGCCGGTTTCTTTTTTCCAGGTGCCTCCATCGCACCCTCCCTGTGGGGAGTCTTTAGGTCAGGTCACCCATGTCTGATTTAAGTCTTCAACTGCAGCAGGCCGCAAGCCAACTACCAGTTTCAAGCTACTTCGACGAGGCGCTGTTCCAGCGCGAATTGGCAACCATTTTTCAGCAGGGGCCCCGCTATGTGGGGCACCAGCTGGCCGTGCCGAACATCGGCGACTTCTACGCCCTGCCCCAGGAAGGCGAAGGCCGTGCCCTGGTGCGCAATGCGCAAGGGGGCGTGGAGCTGCTCTCGAACGTCTGCCGCCACCGGCAGGCCATCATGCTCAAGGGCCGCGGCTCCCTGCACACCCAGCAAAAAGGCAGCGCGGGCGGCAATATCGTGTGCCCGCTGCACCGCTGGACCTACTCGCCCCAGGGCGAATTGCTGGGCGCGCCCCATTTTGCGCACGACCCCTGCCTGAACCTGAACCACTACCGCCTGCGCGAGTGGAACGGCCTGCTCTTCGAAGACAACGGCTGCGACGTGGCCGCCGATCTGGCCCAGATGGGCCCGCGGGCCGACCTCGACTTTGGTGGCTATGTACTCGACCACGTCGAGCTGCACGAGTGCAACTACAACTGGAAGACCTTCATCGAGGTCTATCTGGAGGACTACCACGTCGGGCCCTTCCACCCCGGGCTGGGGCACTTCGTGACCTGCGACGACCTGCGCTGGGAACTGGGCCGCAACTACTCGGTGCAGACCGTGGGCGTGGCCAACCGCCTGGGCAAGGCCGGCAGCCCGGTCTATGAGCGCTGGCACGAAGCCCTGCTGTCCTACCGCGAAGGCAAACCGCCCAAGCACGGCGCCATCTGGCTCACGCTCTACCCGCACATCATGGTGGAGTGGTATCCGCATGTGCTCACGGTATCGACGCTGCACCCCATCAGCCCGACCAAAACCATGAACATGGTGGAGTTCTACTACCCCGAGGAGATCGCCGCCTTCGAGCGCGAGTTCGTCGAGGCCCAGAAAGCCGCTTACATGGAAACCTGCATCGAAGACGACGAAATCGGCGAGCGCATGGATGCCGGGCGCAAAGCACTGCTGGCCCGGGGCGACAACGAAGTCGGCCCCTACCAAAGCCCCATGGAAGATGGCATGCAGCATTTCCATGAGTGGTACCGCGCGGCCATGGAGCCCTCGCATCCCGCCACGGCGCACCAAACCGCTACCGATTAAAGAGCATGCAGCGCTTACCCCGTAAGCGCTGCACTGCTTTTTAAGCCTCCAACTCAGCTTCTGATTCCTATGCAAGCCCTGTGGATGGTGCTCGGTGCGTTCCTGTTTGCCTCCATGGGGGTGTGCATCAAGATCGCATCGGCCGACTTCAATGCGGCCGAACTGGTGTTCTACCGGGGCCTGATCGGCATTGCCATGCTATGGCTGCTGGCCCGCTCCCAGCGCGTGAGCCTGGCCACCCGGTACCCCGGCATGCACGCCTGGCGCAGCCTGGTCGGCGTCTCGGCCCTGGGCGCCTGGTTCTATGCGATTGCCCACCTGCCCCTGGCCACCGCCATGACGCTGAACTACATGAGCAGCGTCTGGATTGCCGCCTTTCTGGTGGGCGGGGCGCTGCTGGCCTGGCGGCCATCGCAAGCCAACCCCCAACCGGCTTTTCAGGGCCCGCTGGTGCTGACGGTGCTGACCGGGTTTGCCGGCGTGGTCATGATGCTGCGCCCCAACCTGGAACAGAACCAGGCCCTGGCCAGCCTGTGCGGCCTGCTGTCGGGCATCGCTGCGGCCTTTGCCTACATGCAGGTGGTCGCCCTGTCGCGCATCGGTGAGCCTGAAGCGCGCACCGTGTTCTATTTTGCGATCGGCTCGACCCTGGCCGGCGGCGTGGCCATGCTGATCGTGGGCACCTCGCCCTGGCCCGGCTGGCGCGGCCTGTGGCTGCTGCCCATCGGCGTGCTGGCCTCCGGAGGGCAGCTGTGCATGACCCGGGCCTATGCCAGCGCCCGCACCCAGCGCGGCACCCTGGTGGTGGCCAATCTGCAGTATTCGGGCATCGTGTTTGCCGCCTTCTACAGCGTGCTCTTGTTTGGCGACCAGATCCCCCCCATCGGCTGGATCGGCATGGCCCTGATCGTGGGCAGCGGCATCGTGGCCACCATCCTGCGCACGCGCGCCGCGCCCGGCACGCCCGCCGAAGAACATTGACGAACATGGACACAATGGGGGCCGTTTTTCGATTCCGAGACACCGCCCCATGCCCACCTCCCCCCTGATCTCTGCCGCTGCACTGCGCACCCTGCTCGACAGCGGCGCGCCCCTGATGGTCTTTGACTGCAGCTTCGACCTGATGCAGCCCACCGCAGGCGCACAGCACTACGCCCAGGCGCACATTCCTGGCGCGGTCTATGTCCACCTCGAACACGACCTGAGTGCGCCCCACGGGACCGGCGATCAGGCTGCCTCCGGCGGCCGCCACCCGCTGCCCTCGCGTGAGCGGTTTGCGGCCTGGCTCGGACGCACCGGTTTTTCGAACGCGATGCAGGCCGTGGTCTACGACCGCAACGGGGTCAACTACTGCGGCCGCCTGTGGTGGATGCTGAAGTGGGCCGGGCACGAGGCCGTGTCGGTGCTCGATGGCGGCCTGCAGGCCTGGGAGGCCGCCGGCGGTGCCGTGCGTGCAGGCCCCGAAGCGGCGCCCCCTTCCGCTCTTTTTCAGTTGCATCCGCCGCGGCGCACGCTCGCCAGCGCCCAGCAGGTGCTGGAGCGGCTGCAGCAAGCCAGCCAGACCGTTGTCGATGCACGCGCCGCCCCCCGCTACCGCGGCGAGGTCGAGCCCCTGGACCCGGTGGCCGGGCATATTCCGGGGGCCTTGAACCGGCCCTTCCAGAGCAATATGGACGCAGAGGGCCGCTTCAAGCCGGCCGAGGTGCTGCGCGCGGAATGGGAAGCCCTGCTGGCGGGGCGCGCGCCGGAAAGCGTGGTCCACCAGTGCGGCAGCGGCGTCAGCGCCCTGCCCAACTTGCTGGCCATGGAAATCGCGGGTCTCGGAAAAACCACACTTTTTGCGGGAAGCTGGAGCGAATGGTGCCGCGATCCGCAGCGGCCGGTGGCACGCGGGTAGGCCGCGCACCCCCTCAAAAAGCCCCCGCACACAGCAGGCCCGGCCCCGGGGATCGGGGCCGGCGCCCCGGGGCCCCTGTAGGGCAAATTCCTACAAGCCCCCTCCCCAAACCCGACACGCGGCATAGCCCCGCACCGACTTAATTTTTGATTGGGCCGGTTTCACAATCCATTTCAACGGATCAAGCCTCCCATGCACTCTGCATTCCATGCTTGTTCCGCCACCGGAAAGGATGCCCCCATGACCCACGATCAACTGCTCGCCGAAATCCGCGAGGCCAACCTCACCTACCTCATGCTGGCGCAAAACCTCATTCGCCACGACAAGGCCGAGGCCGTTTTTCGCCTGGGCCTCAACGAGGATTCCGCCGACATTCTCGCATCCCTCTCCGCCGCACAAGTCCTCAAACTGGCCTCCAGAAACACCCTGCTGTGCAGCTTCCGCGTCGACGATGAGCTGGTCTGGAGCCTCCTCACCAACCACAGCCCCTCCAAGGTCGGCAACGAAGCCACCAACACCCTGCACGCCAACATCCTGATGGCCAGCCGCGTCTCGGAAGTGCTCTGAAGCGCTGCCCCCACCCCCACCTCCGCCCTGCCGCCCCGTCTTTTGCCTCTCTGGAGTTCCCCATGCCCACCCTCCCACACGCTTCGGCTTCTTCCCTGGATGCGTCTGCGGACACGGCGCTGGCCGCACCCGCCCCCAAAGCGCCCAAGGCCGCTCCCAAGAGCGTGCTGCAGGAGTCCCGCCAGATCGAGCGCGCAGCCATGCTGATCGCCATGGGGGCACGCATGCAGGTGCTGGAGTCGGAAACCTCGCTGTCCTACGAGCGCCTGATCCGGCTGTACAAGGAGGTCGCGGGCAAGTCCCCTTCCAAGGGCCAGCTGCCCTTTTCCACCGATTGGTTCCTCACCTGGCAGGAAAACATCCACAGCTCGCTGTTCCTGAACATCTACGAGTACCTCTCCAAGGGCGTGAGCCTGGATGCGGTGGAGCTGCTGACCAAGGCCTACCGGCTCTACAACGAGCAGGTGGATGCCGCAGGGATCGAGCCTTTGCTGTCTTTCACCCGGGCCTGGCGCCTGGTGAAGTTTGTCGATGCAGGCATGCTCACCCGCACCCAGTGCGCCCAGTGCCGCGGGCAGTTCGTGACCGAGCTGTACGAGAACCGCCACTTCACCTGCGGCCTGTGCAATCCCCCTGCCCGGGCGGGCAAGAGCAAGAGCTCGGGCGCCTTGATGCTCAACTGATGCGCGGCGGCGCG
>JAQUDN010000212.1 GCA_028685665.1 Burkholderiaceae bacterium
GGGAAACGCCGGGTTGCGCTTGTTGCCCGACACCATCAAAGCCTTGATGCGCCCGCTCTTGATGTGTGTGGCCGAGGAACCCAGGCCGTCAAACAGGATGTCCACATTGCCCGCAATCAGGTCCTGCAGGGCGGGACCGGCCCCGCGGTAGGGAATATGGGTGATGAACGTGCCGGTCTGCTGCTTGAACAGCTCGCCGGCCAGATGGTGCGAAGTGCCCGCCCCGGCCGAGCCATAGTTGAGCTTGGCCGGGTTGCGCTTGACGTGGTCCAGAAACTGCTTGAAGTTGCCCGAAGGGGTCTTGGGATTGACCACCACCACCTGCGGCACATTCGCCAGCAAGGCCAGGGGGATGAAGTCTTTTTCGATGTCGTAGTCGAGCCGGGGGTACATCGCGGGCGCAATGGCATGGTGCACGGCCCCCATGAACAAGGTGTAGCCATCGGGTGCGGCCTTGGCCGCCACGCTGGCGCCCAAGGTGCCGCCCGCCCCACCCCGGTTGTCGATGACCAGGGTTTTGCCCGTGCTGCGGGAAAACTGCGCGGCCAAGGGGCGCGCAAACGCATCCGTGCCTCCGCCGGCCGGAAAAGGCACCACCAAGGTCACCGGCTTGGTCGGCCAGGCGGTTTGCGCTAAAGCGCCGCCCGCCGTCGCCCAGCCCAGGCCGGCCGCCGCAGCCGTGCGCAAGACATCGCGGCGCTGTAGATGAATCTCTTCCATGGCTTGTCTCCTGTCGTTTTTATTCAAAAAAGGCCTCTGCCCCCCGGGGCTCAGTCGCGGCAGAGGCTGTCGATCTCCCCGGACACGGGAATCTTGCCTTGGGCCAGCCCTTGGCGGTACTTGTCGATGCGCTTGAGGTCGTACAGGTAATTCACCATCAGGCCGTACGATTGTTTCAGGCCCTTGGACGAGGGATCGCCCCCCCAATTCAGGCGCTCCACGCGGGCGCCATTGCCCAGATGGAAGCGGGCCACGGGGTCGAGCGGCTTGCCCTCCTGCAACTGGCGCCCCAGGTACTGGGCGGCCCCTTCGAGCAAGATCTGGCGCACCGGCGATTTGGCGTCCAGCTCCAGCGCCTTGTCAAACGCGCCCAACAGCTGGGTCGCCTGCAGCGGCGCAGGGCTCCCCAAGGCACGGGCCAGTTCGGTGCGGCGCTTGTCGTCCAGGCGCTCCAGCAAACCCGCCGCATTTTTCCCCAGCCACGCACGCAAGCCCGGGATGGGCGACAGCGTGGCGAACGTGCGCAGGCGCGGAAACTCCAGGCTCAGGGTCTCCACCACATGCTTGATGAGGGAGTCGCCAAAGCTCACGCCCCGCAGCCCGGTCTGGGTGTTGCTGATCGAATAGAAAATCGCCGTGGTGGCCTTGGCCAGGTCGGCCGGTGCAGCGGCCTCGTCGAGCAAGGGGGTGATGCTGCTGGAGATGCGCTCCACCAGGGCGACTTCGACAAAGATCAGGGGCTCATTCGGCAAGCGCGGATGGAAGAAGCCGTAGCAGCGGCGGTCGCTGTCGAGGCGGTTTTTCAGATCGGCCCAGCTGCGAATGTCGTGCACAGCCTCGTACTGGATGAGTTTTTCGATCAGCGAAGCCGGCGAATCCCAGGACAGGCGGCGCAACTCCAGAAAAGCCACATCAAACCAGGTCGAAAACAGCTGTTCCAGCTCGGCATCCAGGGCCCACAAGCGCTTGTCGGCCTTGAGCTGGGGCAGGATCTCGGCGCGCAAGTCCAGCAAAAAGCGCATGCCTTCGGGGAACACCGCAAAACGCTGCATCAGCCGGGTGCGCGGCGACAGCATGGCGCGGCGCAGTCCGATCTCGGCCTGGACCTCGTCGGCGGTGCCCGCCGCCGCCTCGTAACGCTGGCGGGCCGACTGAAAACGACCGGCATCGGGCACCATCTGCTCGCACATCAGCAGCCACAGATCGCGCCGCTCCTCGGGCGTCGCCCCGGCATACCAGGCAGCTACGGCCTCGGCACGGCGCCCGCCCTCGATTTCGCTGACTTCGGGCGCCACCACGCTCTGCAGGTCGGCCAGCAATTTGCGCAGCGCCCGCGGCGACAGCGCCTCCGGGCCCCGGCGCAAGGTGGCCTCTAGGCGTTCGTGGGTCGAACGCGGCTTGGCAACTGCGTCGCCTGAGGCCTTGCCCTCGGCCCCGGAGGGGGCGCTTTTGTCGCCCTTGGGAACCGCTGCGCGCAGGCGCGATACGCTGCGGGAAATCCATTCGGTGGTGCTTTTCATGGGGTCAACTTCGATGGGTGGTGGCGGGCCCCGTGGCGCAGGGCGGTGTGCTGGCGTAACAAATGGGTGCGCATGGCTTCTTCGGCCGCCGGGCCATCGCCCGCCTGGAGCGCTGCAAACACCGCCAGGTGCTCGTCGAGGCTTTTCTCAAGGCGGCCAGGCACCTGCAACTGCTGCAAACGCGCCAGGCGCAAGATTTTGCGCAGATCGGCAATCACCTGGGACAGCCATCGGTTGTCGGCCAGGGTGATGAAAGCTTCGTGGATGGCATGGTTGGTCTCGTAGTACGCCGTGATGTGCCCCGCAGCCGCCTGCTGTTGCAGTCGCTGGTGCAACACCTCCAGGACCGCCAGGTCGGCCGGGCCGGCCTTGAGCGTGGCTTCGTGCGCCGCGCGCCCCTCCAGCAAGGCGATCACCGGAAAGATCTCATCCAGATCGCGCACGGTGACCTCGGTGACAAAGCAGCCCCGGCGCGGCTCGTGGCGCAGCAGGCCCTCGGCCACCAGCACCTTGAGGGCTTCGCGCAAGGGCGTGCGCGAGATGGCCAGGCCCTCGCACAAGGCGACTTCGTCCAGAAAGCTGCCGGGAGGCAAGGCGCCGGCAAAGATCTGCTCCCGCAAGCGTGCCGCGGCTTCGTCGTGCAGGGAGTTGGCGACAGGGCGCACGGCGTTCTCTTCAGAGCGCACCCGCCCACGTCCACGCCAGCCCGCCCGGGCGCAGCGCTGTGCCTTCGAAAACCATTGCACCGTTCGACATGGGTGGCTCCTCGCCATAATTTTCCGTAATTATGGGAAATTACAGCGTGAACCATCCCAGGGTTTGCCCCAGGCCAGGGCGGCTGCGCCGAAATGCCCCAAAAGCAGGGGGCATGGCGGCAGGAGGAATGTGCAAAGCCCTCTTCAGCGCCAAGGGCAGACCGCTGACCCCGAAGTGATTGCTACTTAAAATATAGCTAGCAGGGCAATACCGTCGGGCGATAGAGGCCTATTTCACCATTCTCATTAGCGTAGCAATGGCGGGCGTTGCGCCCTCCACCACAGGGCTGCTCCGGCGACGATCATGGGCAAGCAGAGCCACTGCCCCATGCTCATCCCCAAGGACAGCAGGCCCAGAAAGCTGTCGGGCTCGCGAAAATATTCAGCGATGAAACGGAACAGGCCATAGCCCACCAGGAAGGCCGCCGCCACCTCGCCCTGCCGGCGTTCCCGGCGGGCATACCACCACAGCAGCACAAACAGCAGCAGGCCTTCCAGCAAGAACTGGTAGATCTGCGAGGGGTGGCGTGGCGCCATGGAGCCGCTTTGGGGAAACACCATGCCCCAAGGCAGGTCCAGCGGGGCAAAACGGCCCCAGAGTTCCCCATTGATAAAGTTGCCAATGCGGCCTGCCGCCAAGCCAGTGGGCACGCAGGGCGCCACAAAATCGGCCACTTGCAGCCAGGGCCGCTGGCGCGAATGGGCAAACCACAGCAGGGCGGCGATCACACCCAGCAGTCCGCCATGAAAGCTCATGCCGCCCTGCCACACCGCAAAAATCTCCAGCGGATGGCCCAGGTAATAGCCTGGTTTGTAAAACAGGCAATACCCAAGCCGGCCGCCCATCACCACCCCCGCGACCCCCAGGAACAGCACGTCTTCCACATCCTGGCGCGACCAGGCACGGGCCCCCGTCAAGGCGGCAAAAGGGGGGTGCTTCAAGCGGCGCATGCCGAGCAGCATGAACAAGCCAAAAGCCGCCAGATAGGTCAGCCCATACCAATGAATGGACACAGGGCCGATCTGCAGCGCGACAGGGTCGATGTGGGGGTAGGTCAGCATGGGCGCCATTGTGCCCGCGGAACAAGACCCCGCCCGACGAACTTTAGGAACCGGGCAGGCCTCTGGGCGCATGGATGGCAGCCCCCCGCATGGCCGCCACATCACAGCATTTCAGTCCCCTGCGGAGCCCAGGTCGCCAAGGGCGTGGGCCACGGAGGAGTGAAAAAGGAAGGACCGCCGTCGTCGATCGTCGAGTTCAGTCGTCGAGTTGCGAGAGGTCGCGCACGGCACCCACGTCCGCAGACATCACCAGCTTGGCGTAAGCCTTCAGGGCCGCCGACACCTTGCGCTTGCGTGGCAAGGCGGGCTTCCAGCCCTTGGCATCCTGCTCGGCACGGCGCCGGGCCAATTCTTCGTCGCTCACCAACACGTTGATGCTGCGGTTGGGGATGTCGATGCGGACGCGGTCCCCATTGCGAACCAGACCAATGGCTCCGCCGGCGGCGGCTTCGGGTGAAGCGTGGCCAATCGACAGACCCGAAGTGCCGCCCGAGAAACGGCCATCGGTGAGCAAGGCGCAGGCTTTGCCCAGGCCCTTGGACTTGATGTAGGACGTGGGGTAGAGCATTTCCTGCATGCCAGGGCCCCCCTTGGGGCCTT
>JAQUDN010000049.1 GCA_028685665.1 Burkholderiaceae bacterium
CAGCAGGCGCAGGTCGTCCTGGTGGCGCAGGCCCACGTAGAGGTGCAGGGTCCGCTCCCCCGGGTCGGCCAGGAAGGCCCGCGCGATCGACAGCATGGGCCCCAGGCCGGAGCCTCCGGCCAGGCAGACGATGTCCCGCGTGTCCTCGGCCCGGAAGAAGGCATGGCCGTAGGGGCCGTCCAGCTCGCAGGAGGTGCCGGGCTGCACTTGCTCGAACAGGGTGCGGCTGCCCTGGCCTTGCGGCGTGCGCCGCACCAGGAAGCGCCACAGGCCTTGCTCGCTGGGCAGGTGGCTCATCGAGTAGGCCCGGGGGCCGGCCACGCCGGGCAGGTGCAGCAGCGCGAACTGCCCGGCCTGGAAATGCGCGGGCTGATCGGACTGGAACACGAACTCGCTCATGTCCTCGCTCCAGGCATGGCGCGCATGCAGCGTCACGGTCTGGCGCCGGGCCGGCTGCGTGACGGCCTGGCCGGGGTCGAGCCGAACCTTGAGCCGCACGTTCGAGGCCGGGCGGCTCTGGCAGGCCAGGCGCTTGCCCCGGGCCCGGTCCCGGGGGCCCAGGCCCGGGGCCTCGGGCCACAGGTCCTGCACCTCGCCTTCGACCAGCTCGAAGCGGCACGCCCCGCAGCCGCCCACCTGGCACTCGTAGGGCCAGGGCAGGCCCGCCCGCAGCGCGGCGCGCAGCAGGCTGTCCTCGTGGGCGGCGCAGTCAAAGCCGCCGGCCTCGCCCAAGTCCACATGGCAGGACGGGGCGACGGCGGTGGCGGGGTCGGCGACCGCCGTCACAGGCCCAACCCCTGGCGGTAGGCCCGGGTGGCCGCGATGGCGCGGTCGGCCAGGTCGCCGGCCTCGGGCAGGGCGGCCGCATAGCTGCGGATGGCCTCGTCCGCCAGGGGAGCCCATTTGGCGACCCAGCCTTGCAGCACGGCCTGGTTGCCCGGCTGCTCCAGGGCGAGCTTGACCAGGGCCGTGGCCCAGCGGCGGTGGCGCTGGGCGTCGAGCAGCTGGGCATCGGTGAGCAACCCCAGCAAGGTGTCGCCATGCTGGCGCCCGACCTCGCCCAGGCCGCGCAACAGGGTTTCTTCCACGGCGGGGCGGATCACCAGGTTGAAGGCCACGAAGCTCTCGCCCCAGTCCCAGGCCACCAGGGCGGTCTCGACCAGCTTGCGCCAGCCTTGCCAGACCACGTCCTCTTCCCAGTACTGGCGCTCATCGCGGCCCAGGCCCCGGTCGGGGAAGGTCTGGGCCAGTTCGCGGGTGCGGTAGGCCGTGTGGGTGAGCCAGCGCAGCGCGTCGGCGGCCTGGTAGGTGGCGCAGTTGGAGATGGTGGAGGCTGGCGCCATCTGCGACAGGTAGGCCGAGGCCATCTGCAGCGTGTGCACCAGGTAGCGCATCGGCGCGTAGCTGCGGGCCAGCGTGCCCACCCAGGTGGGTTCGAGCATGGCATCGTGGCCGCGCGCATTGAACTGGTCGAACAGGCCCAGCACATAGGTTTCCTGGCCGTCCTGCTGGATGTTGTAGGTGCGGTAGATCATCTCGTCCGGATCGCGGAAGGCGTTCCAGTCGGGGTGGACCAGGGGCGAGTTGTTGCGGTGGGTCTTGAACCACTGCGCCATCTCGAAGTTCGGGTCGAGTTCGAAGGGCGCGTCGGGGTTGTCGGTGTGGAAATGCAGGTTGGTGGAGACGATCTCGTACTCGCTGGGCTTGCGCTTGCGGGTGGCCAGGTGGCTCCAGGTCTTCAGGGGCTTGAGCACTTCGGGGGTGGACATGGGGGGTCTCCGGTTCAGAGGGTTTTGTTGTAATAAAAGCGGACCTGGTCTTCCGCCGTCTCGATGCGGCCGGCGAAAGAGCCCAGGTTGACTTCCAGCTCGGACATCTTGAAAGGCCGGCCCAGGGCCGCCTCCAGGGTGCTGCGGCGCAGGATCAGCTCGCCGTCGGTGTCGATGCGCACGTAGGCGCCCTTGTCGTCCACCCGGATGACCTTGTCCGGGTTGTCTTCCTGGGCGGCTTCGATGACGGCGGCGGTGAGCTCGCAGGCGCGCAGCACGGGGCCGACGCGGTTGTTCAAATGGGCTTTCGCCATGTCAGGGGTGTTCACGGGAGATTCCTTCCGGGGTTCAGGAGTGGGCGAACAGGGGCGAGACGCCCTCGACCTCGACCAGCACCTGGCCGTTTTCTTCGCGCACGGGGTACTGGGCCAATTGGCAGTCGTGGGGGTTGATGCCCTGGCCGTTGCGGGCGTCAAAGGTCCATTGGTGGGCTCGGCACATCAGGACCTTGCCGTCGAAGCGGCCCTCGGACAGCGGGATGTCCTGGTGCGGGCACATGCCCTGGTAGGCATGCAGGGCGCCGCCCTCCATGCGCACCAGCAGGACGGGGTGCTCGCCCACGTCCACTTCGAGCATGTCGCCTTCCCAGACTTCGTCGGCCTGGCATGCGGTTTGGTACGCCATGCCAGCACCTCAGGCGTCGCAGAAGATGAATTCGAGCGACTCCATGGGCTGGATGTCGGTCTCGCACAGCTTGGCCTGGCGCGGATAGAAGCTGTCGCCCCCCTGGCGGCGCACGCGCACCACCTTGTCGGGTTGCGGCGCCACGCGCCGGCCCACCGAGTGGTGGGCGGCGGCCGCGGCCACCTCGTCCATCGTGTTCTCGGTGTCCACGGGCACCAGTTGCAGAAGGAAGTCGTACTGGAAATTGGAAATTACAGGAAACAAAGCCATGTCGGTTCTCCGGTCAAGGGGGAGGCGGGCGCCGCCTCAGGCGGCCTTCTTGGGCAGGTGCTTGTCGCGGTAGGCCGCGACCCAGGCGTACTGGTGGGCGTCGTCGCCCATCTCGCCGGGGGCCAGGTTCATGTACTGCAGCGCGCCCATGACGTTGGGCGGCTGGATCTGGCCGGCCAGGAAGCGGTCGACCAGCGAGAGGTGGTCGCGGTAGCGCAGGGGGTCCTGCTGGAAGACCCAGCGGTCGATCTCGGAGTTGAAGTGGTAGGTGCGGCCCTTGTAGGTCAGGGGGTAGTCCTTGACGTTCCAGCCCTTGCCGGGAATGGCGCAGATCGGGATCTGGCTCATGTTGCAGACGATGGGCAGCGTCTCGGGCAGGGTCAGCTCGGTGCGGCCGGCCACCAGGTTGTCGATGATCACGTCCCAGGCCTGGCCGAAGCTGTCGTTCCAGCCGGGGTACTTTTCTTCGAGCCAGTCGCGGCAGTCGGGGGTCACGCCGGCGGCCACGTTCCACCACAGGGTGGGGCGCCAGTACCAGATGCCCATCTGGTAGGCGTGGTGCTGGTAGTCGAACTCGTTGATCATCTGGTCCCAGTACCAGGGCAGGTCCAGGCCCAGGTCGAGCAGGCTGCGCTCGAACTGGCCGACGATCCACTCGCGCATGAATTCCTTGAAGGACTGCTTGCGGTGGTCCAGCGGGGTGGCGTAGTCCATGGCCGTGCCGGTCAGCAGGGAGAACAGGCGCCAGGCGCGGGCAATCGCCACGTCCACCAGCTTTTGCGCCTCTTCCTTGCGCCCGTTGGCGATCAGGATCTGCAGGGCCGGGCCGCCGATCTGCGCGTGGCGCGATTCGTCGGTCTGGATGCTGGAGATCAGGCTGCTGAAGGTGAAGTCCCCGGCCTCGGCGGCGTCGGCGGCCAGGCCCAGGAACTGCATGTTGGTGAAGCCGGTCTCGAAGGCGAAGGTCAGCATCACCGCGATGTCGGTGGCGCTGCGCGAGAGGAACAGGTCGTCGAAGGCGTGGCGGGCGGCAATCGCGCCCCACTCGTTGGTGTGGTAGGCCTTGTGGGCCCAGTCGAACTGGCGGTCCTTGGCGCAGTAGCTGTGCGGGAAGTACAGCTGGATTTGCGCATGGCGGTTCTCGTCCATCATCCCGAAGGTGGCCATGTTGCGCATGCCCGGTGCGCGGCCGAAGCGGGTCATGCGGGCCTCGGCGCTCATGGCGGCGTACTCGCCCAGGGCAATCGCGCCGTAGTGCGACTTGAGGATGCCCAGCCAGCCCGGATCGGCGTTTTCGTACATGCGGCTGCGCTCCAGCGCGGCCTTGACCGAGTAGGCGCCGGCGTCCTTCTCGCGCTGGACCTTCACGTACTCGGGGTAGGAGGTCTTGTAGGGCTCGTCGTAGGTGTCCCACTCCGACATGGGCACGCCTTTGGCCCCCGTCATCAGGTCGGGAAAGAGTTCGGACTCGCTGACGTAGCGGGGTGTCCAGTTGGTATCGCGGGCAATGTCGTACCACGCTTGGCGTTCAAGCAGGGCCATGGGCTGTCTCCTCTTTGTGTGTTGTTGGCAGACCTCCGGGACACCGGTGCAAACCGGGTCCGGAGCACACAGCACCCGGGGCGGACTTCCACGAGAGACGCCGCTTTGCGTGCTGTGGAAACAATGCTAGGAGCCGCCCCGCAAGCGCGCTATTGCACAAAGGTTTAGACGGTGCCCCCCTTGGTTGGCCCTTCCCAGGGAGACGCCACGGGCCGTTCAGGGAAAACGAGGGGGTGTTTGGGCGCTGAAACAGAGGGGGGCGCGGTGCCCCAAGGCCCTGCAGGCCTCCCGGAGCGTGCCTTTCAGCGGCGGCCCGCGCGGTGGCCCGCACGGAAATGGGCCGAGCATGCCCGAGGCGGCTGCCGAGGGGCCTCGTGGCAAGCAGGGCCCTGGGCTGCAGGCGGCGTCTTCGCCAGGGGGGCGGCGTCTGTCGTCCCCGGGGAGTCCGGGCCGCGGGCGGGAGGAGGGGGGAGGCGGGCGGTAGGAGGGTTGGGAGAGAGATTGCTATTTATTTAATAGCTTACTGCGCAGATCTGGCAAGGGGGAAAAGCCTTTTTGACCCCGGTTCTTCCGACGCGGGCGGTGGTGTCCGCGTCGGGGTCCTTGGTGGACGCGGGGTGTCAGAAACGATGCGAGATGCCGACGGCAACGTTGGTCGCGGCGGTGGACCCTGCGGCGATACCGACCAGGCCATTGACGGCTTTGGCAAAGGGATCGGTGCCGAAGGCCCCGGAGACACCGTTGCGGTAAACGCCGGCGTGCAGCGTTGTGCGCTTGGACAAAGCGTAGTCCCCCATCACGATGGCGGTATTGCGTTGGCCGCTTTGCTTCAGCCCCCCGACCGAGTCGCTGCGGTCCAGGTAGTAGGCGGTTTTCAGGGTGAAGGCGGACGAGAGCGGGGTGGATAAGCCCAGGCCCCAGACTTTGTCATGCTGCTGGGTGGCGCCGTTCACGGACTTGTCGTGCTTGGCATCCATGTAGTGCAGGTAGGCGCGCACCGCCCCGAAGTGGTAGTTGCCGCCCAGGCCCCAGGTCGTCTGGCTGAAGCCGGTCCGGGCACCGGCACCGTCGTAGTTCATGTAATAAGCGCCCACCCCGTACTGGGCGGTGTTCTGGCCCACGTCGATGGCATAGCTCTTGCCGGTGGTGGTGTCGGCCATGGCCTGTGCGAAGCTGATCCCGCCGTTCCAGCCCATGGGCCCGTTCACACGCAGCTTGGCGCTCTGGTCGATACGGGTGTCGAAATTACCGAAGGTGTTGGTGCCATTGATCGCCAGGATGGACAGGATCTGGCGGCCATCCGCACTGGCCTGGAAAAGATCCAGGGTGGTGGCCATGCGGTCGATGCCGGCGTTGATCTGGCGGCCCAGGGTCAAGGTGCCGACGCCGTTGCCCACGCCCACCCAGGAGGCTTTGTCGAAGGCCTTGGCTTTGGCGACCACCGTCTGGCCGCGGGAGCCGTCGGTGGCATCCACCCCTTGCTCCAGGCGGAACAAGGCCTTGAAGCCGTCGCCCAGGTCTTCGCTGCCTTGCACGCCCAAACTCGGGGGCGTCCATGGGCCGGCCAGCAGGCGGTTGCTGGAGGCGCCGCCGTTGTTGCTGCTGCCATGGATGGCCGAAACGGCCACAGAGCCGAACAACTGGACTTGGGTGGTGGCACTCTGGGCCAGGGCCAGGGGGCCTGCCAGCAGGAAAGCGCTGGCCGTGAGCAGGCGGGGGAAGGGGGGCATCAATGTCTCCTGTAAAAAGAACCGGGTCCAACCGATTTATCGAAAATCGCGGCCTGATGGTAGGAAGCCCCCTTGGCGGCCACTTGATAATTTGCGACATCTACTGTCGAATTTGGGACATTCCTATGGCAAACCCTGTCCGTATGGTGCGCAGCGCCAGCCTGAATGGCTATGTGCAGGTGGCCGAGTCGGTGGGCCTGGATGCGCAGGCCTTGTTGCGGGCGGTGGGCTTGCCGGCCCGTTGTCTGGAGCATTCTGAAATGCCCCTGGCCTTGGAGACGGTGCGGGTGTTGCTCGAGCGCAGCGCAGAAGCCTCTGGCCGGGAGGACTTTGCCTTGCGTCTGGCGGCCCAGCGCAATCTGGCCCATCTGGGGCCCATCAGCCTGGTGCTCAAGGAAGAACCGACCGCCCGCCTGGCGCTGGAGACCTTGTGCCGCTATTTGCGCTTGTTGAACGCCTCCCTGATGACCCGGCTGGACGTACAAGCCCAGACGATCACCCTTCGCGAAGAGATGCACATGCCCCCGGGGGTTTCCATGCGCCAGCCGATGGAGCTGACCATGGGGGTGATGTTTCGCATCCTGCGTGAGTTGCTGGGGGCGCACTGGAGCCCAATCCGGGTGAGTTTGACCCACCGGGCCCCGCGTGACCCGGCTCCCCACCAGGCTTTTTTCGGTCCCTGTGTCTGTTTCAACCAGGAGTTCAACGGGATCGTTTGCCTGCGCACGGATCTGGAGGCGCCCCAGGTCTCGCAGGCATCGGGTCTGGCCCGTTTTGCCCGCCAGTATCTGGACGAGGCCTTGGCCATGCAGGAGCCGCGCGCCCACGAGACGGTGCGCCAACTGATCGCTGCCCTGCTCCCGGGGCGGCGCTGCACCTCGCTGCAGGTGGCATCGCACCTGCGGATGGACCGCCGCACCTTGCACCGGCACCTGGCCCGGGAGGGGTGTTCTTTTTCCTCCTTGCTGGACGACGTTCGCCTGGACCTGGCCCGGCGCCAGATTCGGGACACAGACCTGCCCTTGTCCGAGGTCGCCGGGCTTTTGGGTTTTGCCACCCCGAGTGCGTTTGGGCACTGGTTTCGCCAGCGCATGGGCTGTTGCGCGAGCGACTGGCGCCGTAGCGAGGCTGTTACGCTGTCTCCGTGAGGCGGCCCCCACGGGTGCGCCACCGGGACGGGGCCATGCCAAACTGGCCCGTGAACCAGCGGGTGAACGAGGCGTGGGACCCGTAGCCCAGCAAGCCCGCCATCCGTCCCAGATCCAGCGCAGGGTTCTCCACGTAGTACGACGCCAGCTCTGTGCGCACCTGGTGCAGCAGGGCGCTGAAACTCGTGCCGGCTCCATCCAGGGCACGCTGCAGGCTGCGCACACTCAAGCCCATGCCCTCGGCCACGCAGGCGCTGTTCGCGCGACCTGCGGGCAGCATGAGGTAAATCGCTTTGCGCACTTCCATGACCATCGACGGATCGCTCAATGCGGGCATGGTTTCCAGCAACTGGCGCACACAGCGGGCCATGCCCGGGTCGGCCGCGGGATTGGGGGCATCCAGATTCGAGGCCCGGCAGACGATTCCGTTGAAGTCGCTGTCGAACTCCAGGGTGCAAGGAAACAGGCGCCGGTGGATTGCCATGTCCTTGGGCGCGGAATGGGTGAAGTTCACGCTGTAGGGCTTCCAGCGCGTCCCCAGCACCGCAGCACACAGGCGGAACAGCACCCCCAGGGCCAGTTCATTGACTTGACGTGAGGGGCGGTCCATCACCACCTCCTCGCGGATCAGCACCCACTCGCCATCGTCCTCGATCTGCATGGCCAGCGAGCTATTGAGCAGGTGACGGTACTGCATGGTCGTGACCAGGGCATCGCGCAAGGTGGGCTGGTGGGTGATCAGCAGGCTGACCACTCCCAAATGCGACAGATGGCGTGACTCGGCCATGCGCAAGCCAAAGGTCTCGCAGCCGGTGGATGCGGCTGCGGTTTCGAGCAGCGCCACGGCGGTGTCAGAGGGAATCCGGTGATCCTGCTTGTCCACCGAGGCGCGGGTGAGTCCTGCCTCGCGCATCACCGGGATGGGATTCCAGCCCAGGTCTTGGGCGACTTCGAAGAAATGGGCCAGTACGGCAGCCCGGACCATGGTCGGCATGGCGGGAGATTCTGGCATGAAATGCAAAATTTCTGTCGTGAAATGCAAAGCGCAAGCCAGGGGGACTGCCTACAGTGACCGCCGTGGTGAAACGTGCGCAGCGCCCTCTGAGCCTGCCATGCCTCAAAACCCCCTTATGTCTCCGAAGAAGTGATCCCCATGAGCTACCAAGCCCCCTTGAAAGACCTGATGTTCAACCTGCACCATCTGGCTGAACTCGACCTGTTGGCCGACACCGTTCCGGCGTTTGCCGATGCGGGGGTGGAGACCGCGGCAGCGGTCCTGGAGGAATGCGCCAAGTTCAACGAAAGCGTGCTTGCCCCGCTGAACTGGGAAGGCGACCAGCGACCCTCCTGGTTTGAGGACGGCAGGGTGGTGACCACCCCCGGCTTCAAGGAGGCCTTCCGCCAGTTCGCGCAGGGCGGCTGGCAAGGGCTGCAGCACCCGATCGCCTTCGGTGGCCAGGGTTTGCCCAAAACGCTGGGGGCATCGGCCATCGAGATCCTGAACAGTGCCAACCTGAGTTTTGCGCTCTGTCCTTTGCTCACCGATGGTGCGATCGATGCGATTTTGACGGCCGGCTCGGAGGCCCAGAAAGCCACCTATCTGCCCAGGATGATTTCCGGCGCATGGACCGGCACCATGAACCTGACCGAACCGCAGGCGGGCTCGGACCTGGCGGCGGTGCGCACCCGCGCAGAGCCGCAGGCCGATGGCACCCACCGCCTCTTTGGCACCAAGATCTTCATCACCTATGGGGAGCACGACATGGCGGACAACATCGTCCACCTGGTGCTGGCCCGCGTGGCCGGTGCGCCCGAGGGGGTGAAGGGCATCAGCCTGTTCATCGTGCCCAAGTTCCTGGTCAACCCCGACGGTTCCCTGGGCGATCGCAACGATGTGCACTGCGTCAGCATCGAACACAAGATGGGCATCAAGGCCAGCCCCACCGCCGTACTGCAGTACGGTGACCACGGCGGTGCCGTGGGCTATCTGGTGGGGGAGGCGAACCGGGGCCTGGAATACATGTTCATCATGATGAACGCTGCACGGTTTGCGGTGGGGGTCCAGGGGATTGCCGTGGCCGAGCGTGCCTACCAGAAAGCGGTTCAATATGCCCGGGACCGGGTGCAAAGCCGCCCTGTCGATGGCAGCCAGAAAGACGCGGTGGCCATCATTCACCATCCCGACGTCAAGCGCACGCTCATGACCATGCGGGCCCTCACCGAAGGCTGCCGTGCCATGGCCACGGTGGCTGCCGCCGCCTACGACCGGGCCCACCACCATCCAGACGCTGCGGCCCGTGCCCAGAACCAGGCGTTTTACGAGTTTCTGGTGCCGCTGGTCAAAGGCTACAGCACCGAAATGAGCCTGGAGGTCACCAGCCTGGGCGTGCAGGTGCACGGCGGCATGGGTTTCATTGAAGAGACAGGCGCGGCCCAGTACTACCGCGATGCCAAGATCCTGACGATCTACGAAGGCACCACTGCCATCCAGGCCAACGACCTGGTGGGCCGCAAGACCGCGCGCGATGGCGGCCAAATGGCCAGGACCGTGGCTGCGCAGATCGCTGCAACCGAGTCCCAGCTGGCCGCGGGCAGTGCCCAGGCCCAGGCCGTGGGCATGCGCCTGAAGGCGGCGCGCGAAGCCTTCATCGAGGCGGTTGATTTCATCGCTCTCCACGCCAGGACCGACCCCAACGCGGTGTATGCCGGTGCGGTGCCCTACCTCATGCTGGCCGGCAACCTGGTGGCTGGCTGGCAGCTGGCGCGCTCGCTGTGTGCTGCGGAGCGGGCCCTGGAACAGGGCGATGACCCGCTGTTCCTGCAGACCAAGGTGGCCACGGCACGGGTGTATGCCGACCATATCCTGAGCCGCGTGGGCGGCCTGCGCGACAGCATCGTCCAGGGGCATGCCGGCGTCTGTGCCGTGGCTGTCGAGGCCCTGTGACACAGATCGCGGTGTCCAAGCCCCGCCTGTCCGCGGGGCTTGGAGGCTGCTTTGGAACGACCGCATGCTCCTGGTGGGGGCGTCCTCTGGACCGCCATGCGCGTCGTTCATTTTTTTATCGGTATTCATTCAGAAGGAGCATTCCATGTCCCGTGAGGTTGTTGTCGTCAGCGCTGTGCGCACTGCCATTGGTACTTTTGGCGGTAGTTTGAAAGAGATTCCCCCCACGGTCCTGGGCGCGTCGGTCGTGCGTGAAGCGCTGGGCCGGGCCCAGACCGCAGGCCAGGATGTGAACCATGTGGTCTTCGGTCATGTGGTCAACACCGAGCCCAAGGACATGTACCTTTCCCGGGTGGCGGCCATGCACGGGGGGTGCGCAGAAAGTACGCCCGCCTACAACGTGAACCGTCTGTGCGGCTCGGGCCTGCAGGCCATCCTGTCGGCCTCGGAGTCGATCCTGCTGGGCCAGTCGGACATAGCCATAGGCGGTGGGGCGGAGAACATGAGCCGTGCACCCTATGCCAGCCTGCACAGCCGTTGGGGCGCGCGCATGGGCGACGCCACCCTGGTGGACATGATGGTCGGCGCTTTGCACGACCCTTTTCACACCATCCACATGGGCGTGACCGCCGAGAATGTCGCCGCCCGATGGGGCATTAGCCGTGAAGACCAGGACCGCCTTGCCGTCGAAAGCCACCGCCGTGCCCAGAAAGCGACCGAGGCGGGCTACTTCAAGGACCAGATCGTCCCGGTGGTGCTCAAGTCCCGCAAGGGCGAGGTCGCTTATGCCACCGACGAGCATTTCCGTGCCGATGTGACGATGGACGACATGGCCCGGCTCAAACCCGTGTTTCTGAAAGAGAACGGCACGGTGACCGCTGGCAATGCCAGTGGCATCAATGACGCCGCCGCCGCTGTGGTCTTGATGGAGGCGGGCACCGCCAAGGCCCGTGGCCTGGCCCCCATGGCGCGCCTTGTCGCCTACGCCCATGCCGGGGTGGACCCGAAATACATGGGCATTGGCCCGGTGCCCGCGACCCAGCAGGCTCTGAAGAAAGCCGGCCTGACCGTGCAGGATCTCGATGTGATCGAGGCCAACGAGGCGTTTGCCGCGCAGGCCTGTGCCGTGACCCGCGATCTGGGCCTGGACCCCGCCAAGGTCAACCCGAACGGATCGGGGATTTCGCTGGGCCACCCCATCGGGGCCACGGGTGCCGTGATCACCGTCAAGGCCCTCCACGAACTCCACCGTATCCAGGGCCGGTATGCCCTGGTGACGATGTGCATTGGCGGGGGTCAAGGGATTGCTGCGATTTTCGAGCGGGTCTGAGGGAACCGTGGTTGCTATTGATTAAATAGCTGCTTACGCTTGAAGATAAAGGGCTGGAGGTGCTTTTGGCTCAAGTCCCCAGAGCCTCCTCCGAGGGCGGTTGCGCCTGGCGCTGCCCTTCAAACGCCCGCTGGACAAAGGCCACGAAGGCGCGCACCCGGGTGGCGGCCTGGTGGCGCTGGGGGTACACGGCGTGGATGTCGGCGTCGGGCGTGTAGTGGTCGGGCAGCACCTGCACCAGGCGGCCGCTTTGCAGGTAAGGGGCGATGTCCCACTCGGCCCGCATCAGGATGCCGTGCCCGTCCAGGGCCCAGCGCACGGCGATTTCGCCGTCGTTGGTGCTCAGCCTGCCCCGGGTCTTGATGGCCTCGGTGCTGGCCTGGCGCCCGCGCCCGTCGGTCAGGCGCCACAGGCCGTAGGCCTCTTCGCCCTGCCGGATGCCGATGCACTGGTGGTGGGCCAGGTCGTGGGGCACTTTGGGGGCGCCGAATTGTTCCAGGTAGCTGGGGGCGGCGCACAGCAGGCGGCGGTTGGGCGCGATGGCCTTGGCAATCACCCGCGCGTCGGGCGGGGCGCCAAAGCGGATGCAGACATCGAAGGCGTCGTCGGTCAGCGGCGGCGGGTTCACCGACAGCTGCAATTGCACCTCGACCTGCGGGTATTCGCGCACAAAGCTGGAAATCAGGGGCGCGATGTGGCTGCGCCCAAACCCTAAGGTGGCATTCACGCGCAAGAGCCCCCGGGGCGTGGATTTGGACACCCCCAGCAGCTCCTGCAGGTCCTCGATGTCGCCCAGGATGCGCCGCGCGTGGGCCAGGTAGACCTCGCCCTCGGGCGTCAGGCCCATGCGGCGGGTGGTGCGGTTGACCAGCAGCACGCCCAGCCGGGCTTCCATCAGGCCCAGGTGCTTGCTGACGGCCGAGGTGGTCAAGCCGAGTTCACGCGCTGCCGCGCTCAGGCTGCTCGCGCTGGCCAGCATGGAAAAGAAGGCCAGGTCACCGGCTTGGATGGCGTCACTCATGGGGTGGTCGGCGGGAAAGGACCCGGTGGATGGGCAGAGGAAGGGAAGGGTTGATTGTCAACTTTAATTCCATGGTGGTTGGAAATTGACGGTATTTTTGCGCCTTCCTGCGGTTTTACAGTCACGCCAGTGGCCACCCAACCCCTTCCAGGAGACAGCATGAAAACCCCTTTCTTTCACCCGCCGCGGCGGTGGGCCGTGGCGCAGCACACCGCATGGGCGACCTGGGCGGGCCTGGCCCTGCTGGCCAGCAGCGCTTGCGCCCAGACCCCAGCCCAGGCCTGGCCGAGCAAGCCCATCAGCCTGGTGGTGCCTTTTCCGGCCGGTGGAACCACCGATGTCCTGGCCCGCAGCCTGGCCGAGCGCCTGGCCCCGGTCCTGGGCCAGCCCTTGATCGTGGAAAACAAGCCCGGTGCGGGGGCCACGATTGGTGCGGACCAGGTGGCCAAATCCAAGCCCGACGGCTACACGCTGCTGGTCGGCTCGGTTCACCACACCATTGCCACCAGCGTCTACAAAAAGCTGAACTACGACTTCCAGAAGCACTTTGCACCGATTTCCACCATCGCCCTGGTGCCCAATGTGCTGGCGGTCCAGGCCAGCACGCCGGCCAAAAACGTCAGCGAACTGCTGGCCCTGCTCAAGGCCAGGCCCGAACTGGCGATTTATGGCTCCAACGGCAATGGCACCGCGCAGCACCTGATCGGCTCGCAGCTCCAGGCCAGCACCGGGATTGCGCTGACCCATGTGCCCTACCGGGGCAGCGGTCCGCTGGTCACCGACCTGCTGGGCGGGCAGATCACCCTCACGTTCGACACCCTCACCCCGGTGCTGCCGCACGTCAAGGCCGGCAAGTTGCGGCCCCTGGCGGTGACCACGGCCACCCGTTCCCCGGCCTTGCCCGACGTGCCCACGCTGCAGGAAGCCGGGCTCAAGGACTTCAACATCGGCACCTGGTTCGGCGTCCTGGCCCCGGCGGGCACGCCCAAGGAGGTGGTGGCCCGCCTGAACGCCGAGATGGTCAAGGTCATCCGATCCCCCGAATTCGGCAAGCGCATGAACGACATCGGCGCGCAGCCCATGGGCAACTCCCCCGAGGAGATGGCCCGGCAGATCCGTGAGGAAACGGAAAAATTCGCGGCCCTGGTCAAGGCCGGCCACATCACCGTCGAATGAGCGACGGCACTTCAAGGAGCCCCCTGTGGACAAGCAAGCAAACATCACGGACCTGACCACGCTCATGGCCCGATTCACTTCCTACATCGGCAAGCGCCTGCCGACCGATGTCACGGAAAAACTGGGCGAGCTGCGCACCAAGGAGGTCAACTTCCTGGCCAAGGAGGTGTATGAATCCATGCGCGCCAACCAGGAAGCGGCCGATACCCTCGACCGCCCCAGCTGCCAGGACACCGGCGTGATCCAGTACTTCCTGACGGCCGGTGCCCGCTTTCCCCTGCTGGGCGAGCTGGAGAGCATCTTGCTCAACGCCACGCTGGGCGCCACCAAGGAGGGGCCGCTGCGCCACAACGCGGTCGAGACCTTTGTCGAGAAGAACACCGGCACCAACACCGGCAGCAAGATCCCCTGGCTGGACTGGGACATCGTGCCCGACGACGACAGCGTCACCATCGACGTCTACATGGCCGGCGGCGGCTGCACCCTGCCGGGCAAGGCCACCGTGCTGATGCCGGGCCAGGGCTACGAAGGCGTGGCCGAGTTCGTCTTCGACGTGGTTACCTCGCGCGGCGTGAACGCCTGCCCGCCGCTGCTGGTGGGTGTGGGCGTGTCCACCTCGGCCGAGACGGCGGCGCGCCTGTCCAAGAAAGCCATCCTGCGCCCCGTGAATTCGCGCCACCCGAGCGACAACGCAGCGCTCATGGAAGAGCTGCTGACCGAGGGGCTCAACGAACTCGGCCTGGGCCCGCAGGGCCTGACGGGCAACAACAGCGTCATGGGCGTGAACATCGAATCGTCGGCCCGCCACCCCTCGACCATCGGCGTGGCCGTGTCCACCGGCTGCTGGGCGCACCGGCGCGGCCGCATCAAGATCAACGCGGACTTCAGTTGGGAAGTCCTCTCGCACGAAGGATTCACGCTGTGAAAAAAATTCTCACCACCCCCATCAAGGACGAAGACCTGGAAGCCCTGCAGGTCGGCGACGTGGTCTACCTGAGCGGCACCCTGGTCACCTGCCGCGACGTGGCGCACCGCCGCCTGATCGAGCAGGGCCGCGAGCTGCCGGTGGACCTGCGCGGCGGCGCCATCTTCCACGCCGGCCCCATCGTGCGCCAGAAGGACAACGGCGAGTACGAGATGGTCTAGAGCGGCCCGACCACCAGCATGCGCCTGGAGAAGTTCGAAAAAGAATTCATCCGCAAAACGGGCGTGAAACTGATCGTGGGCAAGGGCGGCATGGGCCCCGAGACCCAGGCTGGCTGCGTCGAGAACAAGGCCGTGCATGCGATTTTTCCGGGCGGCTGCGCGGTGCTCGCGGCCACGCAGGTCGAGAAGATCGAGGCCGCGCACTGGCAGGACCTGGGCATGCCCGAGACCCTGTGGGTCAACCGCGTGCAGGAGTTTGGCCCGCTGATCATCTCCATCGACACCCAGGGCCGCAACCTGATCGAGGAGAACAAGGCAGTCTTCAACGCGAAGAAACAGCCCATTCTGGAGCGCATCAACCAGAAGATCCGTTTCATCCAATAAGCCCGGTGCCCGCCCCGGACCCCGGGGCGGGGTGCCGCAGCCTGTGCGCCAGCCCAAGCCCCAGCCCGTGCCCCAGCCTGTCCCCCGGGCGATGGGCTGTGCAGCCCTCAGAGGGCTTTTTGCTCCTGAAAAGTGAGCTCTTGCTGCAGGATCAGCCTGCCCTGGAGCCCGTTTTGGGTCTGAATGTCCCACGGGCCCGGTCCTTTGGCCTTGCCCGGGCCCTGGGGCCTGTTTTCGGGAAGAATGGGCGCTTCGCTGGTTTGCGCGCCTGTGCCCAGGCGCTTTCCTTATGACCCCGCTGCCCCCCCAAGCCCTCTTGCGCGCGATGTTCGATGCCGCCATCGCCGCCGCCCAGCCTGCGCTGTGCGTGCCGCCGTTTCTGCCCGCGCCGCCCAAGGGCCGGCTGGTGGTGATCGGCGCGGGCAAGGCCTCGGCGGCCATGGCGCGCGCTGTCGAAGACCACTGGCCCGGGCCCCTGTCGGGCCTGGTGGTCACGCGCTACGGCTACCGCGTGCCCTGCGAGCGCATCGAGATCGTGGAGGCGGCCCACCCCGTGCCCGACGCGGCAGGCGAAGAAGCCGCCCGGCGCATGCAGGCGCTGGTGCAGGGCCTGACGGCCGATGACCTGGTGCTGTGCCTGATCTCCGGCGGGGGCTCGTCGCTGCTGCCCCTGGCCTTGCCCGGCGTGAGCCTGGCCGACAAGCAGCAGCTCAACCGCGCGCTGCTGGCCAGCGGGGCGGGCATTGGCGAGATGAACTGCGTGCGCCGCCACCTGTCGGCCCTCAAGGGCGGGCGGCTGGCGCTGGCCTGCGCGCCGGCGCGGGTGGTGAACCTGCTGCTGTCCGACGTGCCGGGCGACGACCCCATCGACATTGCCTCGGGCCCCACGGTGCCCGACCCGACCACCTGCGCCGAGGCGCTGGCGATTTTGCGGCGCTACGGCATCGCACTCCCGCCCGCGGCCCAGGCGCTGCTGGAGAGCGGGGAGGGCGAATCGCCCAAGCCCGGCGACCCGCGCCTGCCGCCAATCACCACCCACCTGATCGCCACGCCCCAAAAGGCCCTGGAGGCCGCGGCCCGCGTGGCGCAGGCGGCCGGGTATGCCGTTCACATCCTGGGCGATGCCCTGGAAGGCGAGGCCCGCGATGTGGGCAAGGTGCTGGGCGGCATCGCGCTGCAGGTGGCGCGGCGCCAGCAGCCTTTTGTGCCGCCCTGCGTGCTGCTGTCCGGGGGCGAAACCACTGTGACGGTGCGTGGACCGGGCCGGGGCGGGCGCAATGTGGAGTTTTTGCTGTCCCTGGGCCTGACCCTGCACGGCGCGCCGGGCATCCATGCCCTGGCCGGCGACACCGACGGGGTCGATGGCATCGAGGAGGTTGCCGGCGCCTTGCTGGCCCCCGACACCCTGGACCGTGCCCTGGCCCGGGGCCTGCGCCCCCGCGAGCACCTGGATGCCAACGACGGCCACGGTTTTTTTGAGGCGCTGGGCGATGCGGTCGTCACCGGCCCCACGCTGACGAACGTGAACTACTTTCGCGCCCTCCTGATCGATCGTCCCCCCGCACCGCCCGTCTGAACACCGGCCGGAACACGGGCCCGAAGCGGGGCGCCCGGGCCGCGCGCGGCCTGGGGCCTCGCCCTCCGGGGGGCACCCCGGGGCAGAAAGCAGCGGGAACGCTGGAAAGCGGCGGCCAGGCGGCAGGGTATCGGGCGGCAAGGCGCTGGGCGAGGGCCATGCCGTGGCCTGCAGGCATTGCCAGGCCCGCCCCTGGGGGATTGGAGGGTGGTTTACCATTCGGTTCAGTTTGTGACTGATGGGTAATTTCATGCTTTCTCTGCTTTCTTCCCGCCGCACCGGGGCGGTGCTCCTGGCGGCGGTGCTGGCCGGGGCCCTGGGCGCCTGCAGTTCCACCCGCCCGCCCGAGGGCATCAGCGCCGTGGCGCCTTTCGATCTGGCCCGCTACGAGGGCCGCTGGTTTGAGGTGGCGCGGCTGGACCACGCGTTCGAGCGCGGCATGAGCGATGTCAGCGCCACCTACCAGCGCCAGCCCGATGGCAGCGTGCGCGTGCTGAACCGGGGTTTTGACACCGGCAAGCAGGCCTGGCGCCAGGCCGTGGGCAAGGCCCTGTTCACGGGCGATGCCCAGACCGCCTCGCTCAAGGTGTCGTTCTTTGGGCCGTTTTATGGCGGCTACCACGTGGCGGCGCTCGATGCCGACTACCGCTGGGCCCTGGTGGTAGGGCCCGACCGCAGTTACTGCTGGATTCTGGCGCGCGACAAACAGCTGGCCCCCGCCGTGCGCGACGCCCTCATCGCCCGCGCCCAGGCGCTGGGCATCGACACCCAGGCGCTGATCTGGGTGGACCACCAACGCACCGACCCCCAGCCATGAACCCCAGTTTGGCGCAGCCCATCGCCGTCATCGGTGCCGGCCTGTCGGGCCTGTCGTGCGCCCAGGCGCTCCTGGCGGCCGGCCACACGGTGCAGGTGTTCGACAAAAGCCGGGGCCCCTCGGGCCGCATGAGCACGCGGCGGGCCGAGGGCGCCCACGGCCCCTGGGAATGCGACCACGGCGCCCAGTACTTCACCGCGCGCGACCCGGCCTTTCGCGCCGAGGTGGCGCGCTGGCAGGCTGCCGGCGTGGCCGCGCTCTGGGACGCCCGGCTGAGCGCCCTGGACGCGAGCGGCTGGACCGCGCTGCAGACCCCGCTGGACCGCTTTGTCGGCACCCCGCGCATGACCTCGCCCGCCGCCTGGCTGCTGCAGAGCCTGGGCGCGCGTGCGCAGGTCCACCTGCAGACCACGGTGCAGCGCATCGAACGCAGCGCCCAGGGCTGGGTGCTGACCTCGGCCGAGCAGGGCGTGCATGCCCCGCGCTACGGCAGCGTGGTGCTGGCCGTGCCCGCACCGCAGGCCGTGCCCCTGCTGGCGCCCGTGGCCCCGGCGGCGGCGGCCCTGGCCGCCAGCGCCCGCATGCGCGGCAGCTGGGCCGTGATGCTGCGCTTTGCCGCACCGGTCTCCCTGGGCTGGGAGGGGGCCTTCATCAACACCGGCCCGCTGCGTTGGGTGGCCCGCAACAGCAGCAAGCCCGGCCGCACCGGGCAGGAAACCTGGTTGCTGCACGCCAGCCCGGAGTGGAGCGAGGCCCACCTCGAAGACGAGGCCGAGGCCGTCACCACGGCCTTGTTGGCCGCGTTTGCCGCACTCGGCGGCCCGAGCCCGGTGGCGGCCACCGCCCACCGCTGGCGCTATGCCGACACCGAGCCCGCGCTGGAGCAGGGCGCCTGGTGGGACGCCACCCTGCGCCTGGGCCTGTGCGGCGACTGGCTGCAGGGCGGCAAGGTCGAGGGCGCCTGGCGCAGCGGCCAGAGCCTGGCACAGCAGTGCCTGGCCACGGGCTGATCCCCATCCAGACCCGAGGCAGCCCCGTGGCGTACAGCGTGGTGTGGTTCAAGCGGGATCTGCGGGTGCAGGACCATGCGGCCCTGCACCATGCCGCCCAAGGCGGGCCGGTCTTGTGCCTCTATGTCCTGGAGCCCGGCCTGTGGGCCCAGCCCGATGCCGCGCCCCAGCACCTGGCCTTTGTGCGCGAAAGCCTGCGCGACCTGGCCGCCGAGCTGCGCCGCCTGGGCCTGCGCCTGCAGTTTGCCTGGGGCGATGCGGTGCAGGTGCTGGCCCGCCTGCACGCGCTGCAGCCCTTCGAGGCCCTGTACGCCCACGAGGAAACCGGCAACGCCTGGACCTACGAGCGCGACTTGGCCGTGGGCCGCTGGTGCCGGGCGCAGGGCGTGGGCTGGCACGAATTCGCGCAGATGGGCGTGGTGCGGCGCCTGGCCAGCCGCGACACCTGGGCCGCCCGCTGGGAGGGCTTCATGGCCGAGGCCCCCTGGCCCACGCCGGCATCCGCCAGCCTGCAAGGCCCCATCCTGCCCTGGACCGAATCCGCCTGGCCCGACGCCCAGGCCCTGGGCCTGCAGGGCGCGATTCCCCCGGGGCGCCAGACCGGCGGCCGCGCGCAGGGCCTGGCGGTGCTGCACGACTTTTTGCTGGACCGCTGCGGCCAGTACCGGGGCGGGATTTCGTCGCCGCTGTCGGCGCCCACGGCCTGCTCGCGCCTGTCGCCCTACCTGGCCCATGGCTGCCTGGGCATGCGCGAGGTGGTGCAGGCCACGCGCCAACGCCAGCAGGCCTTGCCCCCCGGCTGGCAGAAAAAAGGCCTGGCGGCCTTTGTCAGCCGCCTGCACTGGCATTGCCACTTCATCCAGAAGCTCGAATCCGAGCCCGCGCTGGAATGGCGCAACCTGCACCGGGGCTACGACGGCCTGCGCGAGGGCGACTGGAACCCCGCGCACTTCGCGGCGCTGACCCAGGGCCGCACCGGCTGGCCCCTGGTCGATGCCTGCGTGGCCATGCTGCGCGAGACGGGCTGGATCAATTTTCGGATGCGCGCCATGCTGGTCTCGGTGGCCGCCTACCCGCTGTGGCTGCACT
>JAQUDN010000213.1 GCA_028685665.1 Burkholderiaceae bacterium
AGAAACTGTCAAATTTTAAGTTTTTTCTCTTTCGAAGCAATCATCACACTTGACAACCACTCCAACCAGCGAAGCCTTGAATTATATACCGAATTTTTACCCGGCAACAACACAAAACCAAAACTTTCTTCCAACCCCCTCGCCGCCAGCAAATCCTAAAAGCACTTCCAGGCAGCGAAGCCCTCGATCATAACAGAGTTTTGGACTACATCCAGGAAGTATCAGCTTGCCTGGATGAACAAGCTACAGAGGCAGGGGGCGTCGATACAACACGGAAGCCATAGGGGCGCTATCGCTCGATGGACAGTCCAGGAAATGCTCGCAATCCCACAGCCTCTTTCAGAAAGCTCGCAGTCTCCTGCTACTTATTAAGGGCAAGCGCTTGCCCTGCTCCGCCAAGGTATCTCGGCCTGCACTCTTCGCGTGCAAGACCCATGTGACGCGGCCCACGCAGAGAGCGCCGAGAAGCTCGTTCAACCCAGCACCGTTCCCGGCATGCCAGCCAAGATAGAGAAGACGCGAGCGATCATGCCTATTGGGACCAAAAGAACTACCTGTGGCCTGTGGTCTATTGGGGAAGTACCAAAGAACACGCCGACTGCCTGCGTGGGCCCGAAGAACCGTATCCAAACAGATACAGATACGAGAACCAATGGCTATGGCTATGGCCCTCTCGCCATAGTCAGTACGGCGGCAGGAAAAGCGTTGGCCCGCCCCATAAAGATGGGCGCTGCCGCACGAAGTGGCAAGTGCTGTGCGGGGCCAGAAAAAGCCAAAGCGTCTTGAAGCACTGCGAGGGCCTGCACCACGACCGACGGGAGTTCGCTCATGCCCCTGACTTTCTTCGGTCGCACACTGAAAAGACTCGGGACAGATTTTGAGTCTGTGGACAATGGCAGTCTTTTTGCTCTGGGAGTGCACTATGCCATCGCACCTGAAAATCGATTTTGTTTCAGACATTTCCTGCCCCTGGTGCGCCATAGGCATGGCCTCTTTGAACCAGGCCCTGGCCCAGTTGCAGGACGAGATTGACGTGACACTGGCATTCCAGCCTTTCGAGCTGAACCCGCACATGCCGCCCGGTGGGCAGGACATCACTGAACATCTCACTGAAAAATACGGCTCGACCGCCGAGCAACAAGCCCAGATCCGGGACACGATCCGCCAACGGGGGATGGAGGTGGATTTTGCCTTTCACCCTGGCGGCCGGGGCCGCATCTACAACACCTTCGATGCCCACCGCCTGCTCCACTGGGCGGGCACCGCGCACCCCCCACACCAAGCCGCGCTGAAAAAAGCCTTGCTCACCGCCTGCCACGGCGAACAGCAAGCCATGGATGCCCCCGAAGTTCTGCTGGAGGCCGTGCGCACGGCAGGCCTGGATGCCACCGAGGCCCAGGCGATTCTGGCCAGCGACCGCTTCAGCACCGAGGTGCGCGAGCACGAAGCGTTCTACACCGCGCACGGCATCCACGCCGTACCGGCCGTCATCGTCAACGACCGGCACTTGATTTCGGGCGGACAGCCAAGCGCTGCCTACGTACAGGCCTTGCGGAGCATCGCCGCACAAGGCAGTACGGGCTGAGCAACTGATAGACCCCGCCAGCAGCATCCACGGATGCCCTACGCTCCCTGGTACGGGGCTTTTTTGCACAATCAGGGCATGCAACGCAGACACCTCCTCCCTTTCGCCCTGGCCACAGCCGCTGCTGTCACCAGCCCCCTGGCCCGCGCACAGAATGCCCCGATCCGGCTGATCGTCCCGTACGCAGCGGGGGGGCCGCTGGACGTCACGGCCCGCGCCCTGGCCGAGCGGGTGCGCGAATCCCTGGGGACGGTGGTCATCGATAACAAAGCGGGGGCCGGTGGGAATATCGGGGCAGACGCGATTGCCAAGGCCGCGCCCGACGGCCTGACCATCGGCCTGGCGGCCACCGCCACGCACGCCGTAAACCCCTGGCTGTACCCCCATCTTCCTTACGACGCGGCGAAAGACTTTGCCGGCATCACGCAAATGGTGCGCGTACCGAACGTGCTGGTGATGAACGCCGCCAAGGCCGAGCAGCTGAAGATCGGGTCGGTGGCCCAGCTCATCGCATACGCCAAGGCCCACCCGGGCCAGCTCAACTACGGCAGCGGCGGCAACGGCAGCGCGGGCCACCTGGCAGGGGAGATGTTCAAGCAACGCGCTGGTATCTTCGCCTTGCACATCCCCTACCGTGGCGGCAGCCCGGCCCAGTTGGCCTTGCTCAGCGGCGAGGTGGATTTCAACCTCGACAACCTGGCCACCGCCGCACCAAACATCCGGTCGGGCAAGCTCAAGGCCTTGGCAGTGACCTCGCTGCAAGCCAACCCGGCCTTGCCCGGCGTGCCCACACTGGCCGAGACCTTCCCAGGCTTCGCAATCGAGACCTGGTGGGGACTGGTCGCCCCGGCCGCCACACCCACGTCCGTGATCGCCAAACTGAACCAGGCCTTTGTGGCCGCTCTCAAGTCGCCCGAAACACAGGCCCGCTTCGCCGCACTGCTGGCCGAGCCCGCTCCCAGCAGCCCGGCGCAATTCGACACATTCATGGCGGCCGAGCGGGCCAAGTACCGCGCGGTGGTCCAATCCTCAGGAGCCCGGGTCGATTGAAGCCTGTCAAAGATATTGAAGCATCAAAACCATCACAAAGGCTTGATGGAGTTGCCTCTGTAGCTATATTTTTAGGAGCAAACTTCCCTTAAAGGGCCTGAAAATGCCCCCCAGGCCTAGATTTCCGAGCGCAGCACGGGCTGGGGTCGTCCCGGCCGGGTGATCCAGCTGACCAGGGCCGCAGCCACCAGGCCTGCGGGGACCCCGAACACCCCGGCCGAGATCGGCTGAATTCCCCACCACAGCCCGTCCGTGCGCAGCCAGACGGGCAGCAGGGGCAAGGTCGGCAAATTGGACAGCATGTAATAGAGCGCCACACCCAGGCCGCACAACATACCTGCCACCGCCCCCTGGCGCGTGGTGTCCCGCCAAAAAATGCCCAGCACCATGACCGGCACAAACGCCGAGGCCGCCAAGGAGAACGAAGCCGACACCATGGGGAGAATCTCCGAAGGCTTGAGGGCGGCCACAAAGGCCGCAGCCAGGGCCACGGCGAGCAGGGTGAACTTGGTGAGGATCACCCGCTGCTCCGGCGAAGCGCCCTTAGTACTGGCGTTGTCCTGGTAATAAAGGTCGCGCACCAGTGCATTGCTGATGGTCAGCAGCAGTCCATCGGCGGTGGACAGCGCCGCCGCCATGCCCCCCGCCGCCACCAGGCCGGACACCACATACGGCAGGCCGCCCAACTCAGGGGTTGCCAGCATGATGAGGTCCGCACCCAGCCGGATTTCGCCCAGCTGGACGATGCCATCGCCATTCACATCCTCTACCGAGAGCAGCGAGGCATCTACCCGAGCCCATTGGGCCATCCAACTGGGCAAGGCATCAAAGCTGCTTCCCACCAGGTTCTGCATGACTTCAAACTTCACCAGGACCGCCAGAGCGGGAACACTCAGGTAAAGCAAGGCAATGAAAAACAGCGACCACCCCACCGACGCACGGGCGGCCGACACGGAGGGGGAGGTATAGAAACGGGTCAGCAAATGCGGCAAACCGGCCGTACCCACCATCAGGCAGAACATCAGTGCCAGAAAATTCCGCCGGCTGAGATCGAAGTCTTCGCGCTCCTGGGGGGTGCCTTCGGGATCGCCCGCATAGGCCTGGTTGTGCGGTGGCAAGCCGCCCAGAAGCCGGGCCCGCTCGTAGTTCTCGCGCATGTCCCGCGTCCAGCGCTCGCGGGCGGTGGCCTCGTCGCGGGGCAAAGCCGCCAACTCGCGGTGAACAGCCACGATCAGACCGACATCGGCGTTCTGGGCCCGCAAGACCCGGATGCGCTCGCGTCCACGCTCACGCTCACGCTCCAGGGCGGCGGGTACATCCTGCAGACGCACTTCGAAATCCTGCGCCCGGTGCAAATAGGCCGCCACCACCTGGTACTCGGCCGGGGACTCCAGCAACTGCGCCTCCAGGTCGGCGATCTTGCGGATCTGCTGGCCATACACCAGCGGCGCCAGGGGATTGCCCAACTGCTGGTACGCCAGCCAGGACACAGGAATCAAAAATGCGAGCAACAACACCACATACTGCGCCACCTGCGTCCAGGTAATAGCGCGCATCCCCCCCAAGAACGAGCACAGCAGCACCCCGCCCAGCCCCAGCATAATGCCGATCTCGAACTGCACCCCGGTCAGGCGCGAGGCGATCAGGCCCACGCCATAAATCTGTGCCACCACATAGGTGAACGAGCACAGCACCGTCGCCAGCGCGGCAATCACGCGCGGCCAGCGTCCGCCAAAGCGGACATGAAAAAACTCGGGCACGGTGTAAAGATTCATGGCCCGCAGCTGCGGCGCAATCAACATGGCCACCAGGCAGAAGCCCCCGGTCCAGCCCAGCAAATACGCCAAGCCCCCTGCCTGGCCCTGCGTCCCGGAAAACCCCTGCAGGTAGAGCGCGCCCGAAAGGCTGATGAACGAAGCCGCACTCATCCAGTCGGCCGCGGTGGCCATGCCGTTGTAGAAGGGAGGAATGCAGCGCCCCGCAACGTAATACTCTTC
>JAQUDN010000214.1 GCA_028685665.1 Burkholderiaceae bacterium
CGATCTGGTCGTACGCCTTGGCTTCGCCGCCAAACTTGGTCGACAGAACGGTCGCGATTGCAGCCGTCAGGGTTGTCTTGCCATGGTCAACGTGACCGATGGTGCCCACGTTGACGTGGGGCTTTGTGCGCTCGAATTTTCCTTTTGCCATTTTTCCGACTCCGAAAAAAATTTACTTCAATACAACAGGATCTCGGCGCAACCGAACTGGACGCACCACATTAATGGTGCCCATGGCGGGAATCGGACCCGCGACCTCTCCCTTACCAAGGGAGTGCTCTACCACTGAGCCACATGGGCAAATACGCCATTTGCATGACGCCAACAACACAACAAGACTGGAGCGGGAGACGGGAATCGAACCCGCGTCATTAGCTTGGAAGGCTAGGGTTCTACCATTGAACTACTCCCGCACAATGGGCCGGTAAAGACCAGAAGTTTTTAAACTTCTTATGCAGACTTGCTTTTAATTGGTGGAGGGGACTGGATTCGAACCAGTGTAGGCGTAAGCCAACAGATTTACAGTCTGCCCCCTTTAGCCACTCGGGCACCCCTCCGAACAATTCGCAATTCTAGCACCATTTTTCAGCGCCCCACAAGACTTAGTGGACAAGCACCCAAGAAAATGCAATCCGGGTGCGACGCCAACCCATGCCATCGGCGCGATCAGCCCTTGCGAGCGATGCCTGCCAGATGCTCAACCACCTGGAGTACGCCAGGCATGCTCCCAGCCAGGGTGCCATCGGTGTAATAGCGCCCCGCGACCCCCATGGAAGGAACACCCTCGACACCGTAGTCATTTTGCAACTGGGTCGCACGCCGAACTTGATTGGAAACCGAGAAGGAGTTGTAAATCTCCTTGAACTTGGCCACATCCACGCCCTGCTGAGTCACCCACGCCAAAATGGTGTCGTCCTTGTTCAGGGCCTGGCGCTCCACATGGATCGCCCGGAACACCTTGGCATGCAGCGCCTCCAGTTTGCCCATGGTTTCCAGCGTGAAATAGAGCTTTTGCTGGGGGATAAAACTGCTGTTGAATGCCACAGGAATCCGGCGAATGCTCAGATCCTTGGGTGCCGATTTGATCCAGGACTCCAGGGTCGGCTCAAACGCATTGCAGTGGCCGCAGCTGTACCAAAAAAACTCGATGACATCGATTTTTCCAGCAGGGGCATCGGGTGTGAGGGGCTTGGCAAGCTTGTTGTAATCCTTGCCTTCCTTGAACTGCCGGGCTTGCGCCAGAGCGGGCATGGATGGGGCCCAAGCCAGCGTGGACGCAGCCACGACAGAGGCGGTAGACATGGAAAACTCACGGCGTTTCATGAAGGGGTACTCCTGGATCTGATGAGGATGTTGAGAGCAGCGCTCTCCAAGAAAGTTCAGAACAGGCTCAGCGCGACACCCGCACCAGCGCGGCATCCATGCCGCCGCCATCGAGCTTTTCCTTGAGCTGTGCAGCATCGTCGCGCTTGGCGAACGGCCCGACACGCACCCGAAAAACCGTGCGCCCATTCTGCTCACGCTCGCTCACGCGGGCCTCCCAACCCAACATGGCCAGCTTGGCACGCTGGGCATCGGCCTCAGACTGGGTACGAAAAGCCCCGGCCTGTACAAAATAATCAAACGGCTCTGCCCCGCCCACCGCCGCTGCCTTGGCCGTGGCCAAATCGCCGAGGGGATCGGCACTCGGCTTGCCCTCAGGCTTGCTAGCCACCGGTTTCGCCGCAGAAGGCTTCTGAGCAGCGGACGTGGAGGCAGGAGCTGACGCTGGCGCGGCAGCAGATGCCGCTGGCGCGGCAGCAGATGCCGCAGGGGCCGAGGAGGAGGAAGCGGCGGGGGATACCACCGAAGGGGCCGGCACCGGCTTGACCGCGATCGGCGCCGCAACCACTGGCTGCTCAGGCGCAGGAGGCGGCGACACACGCACTGGGTTCTTGCCATACAACGGCGAGTTGGGGTCCCAGTTCTTGTTTTTCTGGGCCTCTGCCGCATCCTGGTCGGCCCCCCGCACGCCGTTCTTGTTCAAAAAGGGAACCGGCACCTTGGCGACATAGACAGCGACAGCCAATGCCGAACCCAAGCCCAGAAGGAGGCCGAGAATGAAGCCCAGGATGGTGCCACCGCGCTGTCTGTTTTTCATGGTGCTTACTGCTTACATTCTGAAGGGCGCAGAGACGCCCAAAACCGCCAGACCATTGCGCAGCACCTGGGCTGTCGCTGCGACCAAGGCCAGGCGAGCGCGCTTGAGGGTCTCGTCATCGACCAGGATGCGCTCGGCATCGTAGTAGCTGTGGTAGCTGGCGGCCAGGTCGCGCAGGTAGAAAGTGACGTCGTGCGGCGCTTCGCCATCCGTCGCCGCCGTCAGCATTTCCGGGTACTTGGCCAGCTGCAGCATCAGGGCCTGGGCCTGCGGGCCCTCGAGGGCCGACAAATCCACCTCTTGCAACGCGGCAACATTGCCCCCCCAGGCCGTGAGGATGGAGCAGATGCGCGCATGGGCATATTGGACGTAGTAGACCGGGTTGTCGTTGTTCTGTGCCACCGCCAGATCGACATCGAAGGTGTACTCGGTGTCGGGTTTGCGGCTGAGCAGGAAGAAGCGCACCGCATCCTTGCTGGTCCATTCGATCAGGTCGCGCAGCGTGACATAACTGCCGGCGCGCTTGCTGATCTTGACCTCTTCGCCACCCTTGACCACCCGCACCATGGTGTGCAGGACGTAGTCCGGGTAGCCCTGGGGAATGCCCACATCGGCCGCCTGCAGGCCTGCGCGGACACGGGCAATGGTGCCATGGTGGTCGGTGCCCTGGATGTTCACCACCTTGGTGAAACCGCGCTCCCACTTGGTGATGTGGTAGGCCACGTCCGGCACGAAATAGGTGTAGGTGCCATCCTGCTTGCGCATGACACGGTCTTTGTCGTCACCGTAGTCGGTGGAGCGGAGCCACAAGGCACCGTCCTGCTCGTAGGTCTTGCCGTTGGCGATCAATTGGTTCACGGTGGCTTCGACCCGGCCGCTGGTGTAGAGGCTCGATTCCAGGTAGTACTCGTCGAACTGCAGATTGAAAGCCTGCAGATCCTTGTCCTGCTCATGGCGCAGATAGGCGACAGCAAACTGGCGGATCGAATCCAGATCGTTCACATCACCGCTGGCGGTGTAGTGGCGGTCGTCGGCCTGAACGCTTTTGCGGGCCAGAAAGTCGGAGGCGATGTCGGCAATGTAGTCCCCGTTGTAGGCCTGCTCTGGCCATTCCGGGTCGCCGGGCCGGAAGCCCTGGGCACGCAACTGGGTGCTGTTGGCCAGGGTTTGAATCTGCACCCCCGCATCGTTGTAATAGAACTCGCGGTGAACGTGGTAGCCCTGGGTGGAAAACAAATGGCAGATGGCATCGCCCAGCGCGGCCTGGCGGCCATGGCCCACGTGCAAGGGACCGGTGGGGTTGGCCGACACAAACTCCACCAGCACGCGCTCGTTGCGCGGGGGCTGAAAGCCAAAGCGCTCCGCAGCGGCCAGCACCTCGCGGACGATTTGCTGCTTGGCAGCGGGTTGGAGGCGAATGTTGATGAAGCCCGGGCCGGCAATTTCGATGTCGGACACCCAGCGCTGGTAGGCCGGCGTGGCCAGCAGCGCCGTCCGCAGGGTCTCGGCGACCTGGCGCGGATTGAGCTTGAGTGGCTTGGCCAGCTGCATTGCGGCAGTGCAGGCGAAGTCGCCGTGGGCCGCCACCTTGGGGGATTCGAATGCGGCTTTGGCGCCGGCTTGGGGGGAAATCTTGTCCAACTCGGCGGCCAGCGCCGCCAGAAGATCTTGTTTGGCAGAAAGCATGGCGGGATTTTACGGGGCCGGACAGGGACTCGGGAGCGCGGTGCGCCACGTTGTCGGTCTGGACCCTGCCATATATGGTGGAATAGGCGGGGCCCCGGCCCCGGAATCCACCCCCTTCGTGGCCGCGTGGGCCCTCCAGACCCTGGCGGCATGGCGGGGGCCGGTGCATTGCGACCGGCCCCCGCGCCATGCCCCCCCCACAGACGTTCACCCTCTTCTTTTTCCTGCCGATCCGACCATGACCCGCCGCACCCTCCGCGCTCCCACCCTCTCCTGCGTGATGCCTGCCTACAACGAAGGCCGCAATCTGGCCACCGTGGTGCCGCAGGTGCTGGCGGCGCTCCAGGCCCTGTCGCCCCAGGCCGAGTTGGTGCTGGTCAATGATGGCAGCCGCGACGACACGGCCGCCGTCGCGCGCGCCCTGTGCAGGGCGCACCCGGGGGTGGTGCTGATCGATCTGTCGCGCAACTTCGGCAAGGAAGCGGCCCTGACTGCCGGCCTGGATGCCGCGCGCGGCGAGGTCGTGGTGCTGATGGATGCAGATGGCCAGCACCCCATATCCATGCTGCCTGAGATGCTCCTTAAATGGGAGCAAGGGAGCGACGTGGTGTATGCCGTGCGGCGGACCCGCCATGACCAGTCGGCCCTGCACGCCCGCTTGACGCGCATCTTCTACCGGCTCATCAACTGGGGTAACCGGGTCGAAATTCCGCCCAATGCCGGCGACTTCCGGCTGATGGACCGCAAGGTGGTGGAGGCCCTCA
>JAQUDN010000050.1 GCA_028685665.1 Burkholderiaceae bacterium
GCGCTACCTGCGCCCGGCACGGCTGGACGATGAACTCCTTGTTACCGCAGAGCTGCAAGCCCACGGTGGGGCCTCCCTGACCATCGTGCAGCAAGCGCTCCTCAAGCCAGAGCCCATGAACACCACCCCGACGCTGCTCAGCGAAGGCACCATCCGCATCGGCTGGGTGGACGCCACCACGCTGCGCCCTGCGCGCATCCCTAGCACCCTTCTGGAACAACTTTCATGAACTCCCAAGACATGTCCATCGTCAACCTGGTGCTGCACGCCAGCTGGGTGGTGCAGCTCGTGATGCTGCTGCTGCTCGGCGTGTCGGTGGCCAGCTGGTCGGCGATTTTTCGCAAGCTGTTCTCGCTCAAACGGGTCAAGGCCCTGAACGAAGACTTCGAGCGCGAGTTCTGGTCGGGGGCCAGCCTGAACGACCTCTACAGCAGCGCCGTGCAGAACGCCAAGGAAGCCGGCCCCATGGAGCGCATTTTTGCCAGCGGCATGCGCGAGTACCTGAAACTGCGCGAGCGCCGCATCACCGATGCCGGCACCCTGCTCGACGGCGCACGCCGCGCCATGCGCGCGAGCTTCCAGCGCGAAATGGATGTGGTGGAGTCCAGCCTGTCGTTCCTGGCCTCGGTCGGCTCGGTGTCGCCGTATGTGGGCCTGTTCGGCACGGTGTGGGGCATCATGCACGCCTTCACCGGCTTTGCCGGCATGGAGCAAGTCACCCTGTCCACCGTGGCACCGGGGATCGCCGAAGCCCTGGTGGCCACCGCGATTGGCCTGTTCTCGGCCATTCCGGCCGTGATTGCCTACAACCGCTTTGCGCGCGACATCGACCGTGTCGCCAACCACCAGGAAACCTTCATCGAAGAGTTTTCCAACATCCTGCAGCGCAACCTGGGCGCGCACCCGGCCCCCTCGGCCAGCGGCCACTGAAGCCCCAAGGAGCCCCTTATGCCCGCCATGGCGTCCCGCGGCCGAGGCCGTCGCACCATCAATGAAATCAATATGGTGCCCTTCATCGATGTGATGCTGGTGCTGCTCATCATCTTCATGGTGACAGCCCCCATGCTCACACCGGGAGTGATCGATGTGCCCAGCGTGGGCAAAGCCGCCAAGCAACCCCCGCTGGTGGCGCAGATCCTGATCGACAAAGGCGGGCAAGTGCAGTTCAAGACCCCGAACGGCACGCGCACCCTCTCGGGGCGCGAACTCGGGGAGGCGGCCCGGCGCTGGCAAAAGGAACAGACCCAGGAGACGGCCGTCATCATCAGCGCCGACAAAGGCATTGCCTACGAAACCGTGGTCAAAACCATGGATGCACTGCAAAAGGCCGGCGTTCAGCGCGTCGGCCTGTCCGTCAAACAAGGCGGCTGACCCGGCCCCCACCCACCGCCATGCAAGCGCACGCCGAACGCGACCAACTGGCCCCGCCCCGCCCCCCCGCACGCCTGCGCGCGCTCGGTTTGGCCCTGCTGGTGCACGGCCTGCTGATCGCCGCCCTGACCTGGGGCGTGAACTGGAAAAGCAGCGAGCCCCTGCAAGCGGCGATGCAGGCCGAACTTTGGTCGGCACTGCCCCAGCAGGCCGCACCGCCCGAAATGGCGCTGCCGCCGCCCCCTGCACCCGCCGAAGCCCCCCGCCCGCCACGGCCGCCTGCCGCAGCACCGGTCACGCCCCCGCCTCCACCGCCCCCACGGGCCGTGCCCGCGCAGGACGATCGCGAAGCCGACATCGCCATCGAGCGCGAGAAAAAACGCCTCGAAAAGCAAAAGAAAGAACGCCAGCAACAACTGGAGCGTGACAAGCGCGAACGCGAAAAACGCGAGCAGGAGCGCGAGCGCAAGGAAGAAGAACGCAAGGAACGCCTGGAGCAGGCAAAGAAAGAGCGCCTGCAAAAAGAAAAAGACCAGCGTGACAAAGAGCGGCGTGAACAGGTCGCCGAACAGAAAAAAGCCGAGCAGGACAAGCTCGACAAACAAAAGAAACAGGCTGAGGACAAGCGCAAGGCCGAAGAAGCCGACGCCAAACGCAAAGCCGAGGCCGAAGCGAAACACAAGGCGGAAGCCGACGCCAAGCGCAAGGCCGACGCCGAGGCCAAACGCAAGAGCGACGCCGAGGCCAAGCAACTGGCCGCCCAGCGTGAAGCCAATATGCGCCGCCTGATGGGCATGGCCGGCGCCACGGGTGCAGAGAACGCCACGGGCAACGCCAAACAGGACAGCAGCCCGCAGGCCGGCAAAGGCAGTGGCAGCGGCAACGGCCCACCCTCGGCAGCCTATGGCGGCCGGGTGGCCGCCAAGGTCAAACCCAATATCGTCTACCCCGATGCCCTGCTCGGCAACCCGCGTGCCGTGGTGGCGGTGCGTGCCGCGCCCGATGGCACGATCACCCAGATCAAGGTGATCGAATCCAGCGGCAACAAGGCCTGGGACGACGCCGTGGTCAGGGCCCTGGAAAAAACGGCGGCGCTGCCCCGCGATGCCGATGGCCGGGTACCGCCCGCGCTGGAAATCGGTTTCCGCCCGCAGGACTAGAACCCCAGCCCGCACAACGCGCGCCCGGGCGAGGCCGCGCGCGCACCGCCCCCGCGGGGGCGCGTGTCCGGCGGCCGCTCTGCGGCTGCGGACCCTGGCCAGCCCCCTCGGGCTCCTCTAGCTCCTCTAGCTCCTCTGGCTCCTCTAGCTCCTCTGGCCCCTCTGGCTCCTCTAGCCAAAACAGGCGGTAACGCCCGTCCGCTCTGCCTTGTCAGCTATCAAAAAATAAAAAGCCCCGCCAGCGGTGCACGCTGCGGGGCTGGCGCCAAAGGCACAGACCGGGGGGCGCAAGGCCCCCTCAATCGGTGGATCAGCTGGCGATGGTGTCGGCCACGTCCTTGAACTCGGCGATCTGGTCGAAGTTCAGGTATTGGTAGATCTTGTCGCTGTTCTGGTTGATGACACCGATGTCGGCCAGGTACTCGGCATTGCTCGGGATGCGGCCCAGCTTGGAGCAGATCGCCGACAGCTCGGCAGAACCCAGGTACACATTGGTGTTCTTGCCCAGACGGTTCGGGAAGTTGCGGGTGCTGGTCGACATCACGGTCGCGCCTTCCTTGACCTGTGCCTGGTTACCCATGCACAAGGAGCAGCCAGGCATTTCCATGCGGGCACCGGCCGCGCCGAACACGCCGTAATGGCCTTCTTCGGTCAGCTGGTGGGCATCCATCTTGGTCGGAGGGGCCATCCACAGCTTGACGGGGATGTCCTTCTTGCCTTCGAGCAGCTTGGAAGCCGCACGGAAGTGGCCGATATTGGTCATGCAGGAGCCGATGAACACTTCATCGATCTGGGCACCGGCCACGTCCGACAGCGTCTTGGCGTCATCGGGGTCGTTGGGGCAGCAGACGATGGGTTCGGTGATCTCGGCCAGGTCGATCTCGATGACGGCCGCGTATTCCGCGTCGGCATCGCCTTCGAGCAGGTTCGGGTTGGCCAGCCAGGCTTCCATGGCCTTGATGCGGCGACCAATGGTGCGTGCATCGGCATAGCCCTGGGCGATCATGTTCTTCAGCAGCACGATGTTGCTGTTGATGTACTCGATGATCGGCTCTTTGTTGAGCTTGACGGTGCAACCTGCGGCCGAGCGCTCGGCGGAAGCATCGGACAGCTCGAATGCTTGTTCGACCTTCATGTCGGGCAGGCCTTCGATTTCGAGAATGCGGCCGGAGAAGATGTTCTTCTTGCCCTTTTTCTCGACGGTCAGCAGGCCGGCCTTGATGGCGTACAGCGGGATCGCATGCACCAGATCGCGCAGCGTCACGCCCGGCTGCATCTGGCCCTTGAAGCGCACCAGCACCGATTCAGGCATGTCCAGGGGCATCACGCCGGTGGCAGCGGCGAACGCCACCAGGCCGGAGCCGGCGGGGAAGCTGATGCCGATCGGGAAACGGGTGTGGCTGTCGCCACCGGTTCCGACGGTGTCAGGCAGCAGCATGCGGTTGAGCCAGCTGTGGATGATGCCGTCGCCAGGGCGCAGGGAGATACCGCCGCGGTTGCTGATGAAATCAGGCAGCTCGTGGTGCATCTTGACGTCCACGGGCTTGGGGTAGGCCGCGGTGTGGCAGAACGACTGCATCACCAGGTCCGAGCTGAAGCCCAGGCAAGCCAGGTCCTTGAGCTCGTCGCGGGTCATCGGGCCGGTGGTGTCTTGCGAACCGACCGAGGTCATCTTGGGCTCGCAGTAGGTGCCGGGCAGGACGCCCTGGCCTTCGGGCAGGCCGCAGGCGCGGCCGACCATCTTCTGGGCCAGGGTGAAACCCTTGCCATGGCTTGCGGGAACCTGGGGCAGGCGGAACTGGGTGCTGGCGGGCAGGCCCAGGGCTTCGCGCGCCTTGCTGGTCAGGCCACGGCCGATGATCAGCGGAATGCGGCCGCCGGCACGCACTTCGTCGAACAGCACATCGCTCTTGACGGTGAATTCAGCAATGACCTGGCCGCCCTTGAGGGCCTTGCCTTCGTAGGGGCGCAGCTCGATGGTGTCGCCCATGTTCATCTGGCTCACGTCCAGCTCGATCGGCAGCGCGCCGGCATCTTCCATGGTGTTGTAGAAGATGGGGGCGATCTTGGAGCCCAGGCACACGCCACCGAAACGCTTGTTCGGAACGAAGGGGATGTCTTCGCCGGTGAACCACAGCACGCTGTTGGTGGCCGACTTGCGGCTCGAACCGGTACCCACCACGTCGCCCACATAGGCCACGAGGTTGCCCTTGGCGCGCAGGTCTTCGATGAACTTGACCGGGCCGCGTTTGCCGTCGTCTTCCGGGGTGATGCCGTCGCGCTTGTTCTTGAGCATGGCCAGGGCATGCAGCGGAATGTCGGGGCGGCTCCAGGCGTCAGGGGCGGGCGAGAGGTCGTCGGTGTTGGTTTCGCCGGTGACCTTGAGCACGGTCAGGGTGATGCTCTGGGGCACTTCAGGGCGGCTGGTGAACCACTCGGCGTCGGCCCAGCTTTGCAGCACGGCCTTGGCGTGGGCATTGCCCTGGTCGGCCTTTTCCTTGACGTCATGGAACTGGTCGAACATCAGCAGGGTTTTCTTCAGCGCTTCAGCGGCCACGGAGGCCACGGCGGCGTCGTCGAGCAGGTCGATCAGCGGGGTCAGGTTGTAGCCGCCCAGCATGGTGCCCAGCAGCTCGGTGGCCTTGTCACGGCTGATCAGCGGCGATGGCTCTGTGCCATGGGCCACGGCGGCCAGGTAACTGGCTTTGACCTTGGCGGCGTCGTCCACGCCCGCAGGCACGCGGTGCGTGATCAATTCGACCAGCGTGGCTTCTTCGCCAGCGGGGGGGGTCTTCAGCAGCTCGATCAGCTCGCCCGTCTGCTTGGCAGTCAGCGGCAGCGGGGGGATGCCCAGGGCGGCACGCTCGGCCACATGGTCACGGTAGGCTTTCAACATGATTTTCTCCAGTTGCGTACGAAAAAGTCTGCGGTGCTTGGCACGTTCAGGGCACCGCGAGGGGGTCTATTAAGGGGGGGGTGAATCAATCCAGCACGCTGCGCGGCGGGTTCTTCTTGATGGCCTCGGCCACCACAATCTGCTCAGGGCTCTTGCACTCATCCGCCAGGCGCTGTCCCAGCTTCTGGTTCATCAGCATGGATTTGTTCGCAATCTGCAGCCACACGGCCCCGGCCTTGGTGTCTTCCAGGCGCACCGTGCCCGTAGTGGTCGCAACAGGCGACATGTGGTACTTGAAGCCCTTGCCCTCCACATGGAAGTGGCCCGGGGCGGTGGCATCGGACGAGACGGTCACGTAGGCGCCCAGTTCACACGCGATGCGGCCCACGTGCACCTGGTCGGCAATGGCCAGCTCCTGGGGCGACAAAGCCGCCTCGGCGGCCAGGATGCCGGTGGCTACCTGGTTGGCCGCGCTCTTGAGCTGCACACGGCTGCTGGTTTCGGCCTTGGCGACCGTGACGGGCTTGGCCGCCGGCTTGGCGGTGGTTTTGGCCTTGGCCTTTTCAGACACAGGCGCCTTCGCTGTCGGCTTGTCGGCCGGCGCATTCGACGCCAGTGCCAGAACGGGGGCCAGCAGCAGGAACGCAGAGGCAATCAAAGTTTTCATGGGAATTCCTGTTGGGGCACGGGATGCCCTCACTGGGGATCGTTGGACATCCAGCCTTGCACTGCGTCTGGCAGTGCGCGGCCGGTCCGGTGCGCACGCTCCAGCACCTGCCAGAAGTAGCGGTAGCTGGCTCGGTCGTGCAAAGTCCCCTCATGGCTGATGGGGGCCCAATCGGCCGCAGCGGCGGCGCAAAGGATGGTGGCGGCGAGTTGGATTTCGCCGCGGGCAGGCGCAAAGGCTTCCAGGATCGGGCGGATCTGCCCGGGATGGATGCTCCACATGCGCGTATAGCCAAATTCGTTCGCAGCGCGCCCGGCGGCAGCCTGCATGGCGGAGGCATCGCTGAACTCCGTGACCACGCAGTGCGAGGGCACTTTGCCGTGGGCATGGCAGGCCGCGGCGATCTCCAGCTTGGCGCGCACCACCAGGGGGTGGGAAAACTGCCCCACCGAGCTCATGCCCGACGAGGGAATCGCACCGCCATGGGCCGACACGAAATCCATGAGCCCGAAGCTCAGGCTTTGCACGCGGGGATGAGCGGCGATTTCGAAGGCACGGTGCACAGCGGCCGGAGATTCAATCAAAACATGGAGCGGCACATGGCCGCCCGATGCGCGGTACAGCGCTTTTTCGGCTTCTAGCACATCGTCCACCGACTCGACCTTGGGCACCATGATGTGGCACAGGCGATGGCCGGCTTCTCCGACGATGGCGGCCATGTCGTTGGCAAAAGCGGGATGGCCGACAGGATGGACGCGCGCAGCGACCCGGGCCCCAGGGGCTGCGCCCTGGGCCAGAGAAGCTACCAGGGCCGCATGGGCCGCCTCGGCGCCCACGGGAGCACCATCTTCGCAGTCCAGGGTGACATCAAAGACGCAGGTGCCGAACTCCTGCGCCATTTCGGCCTGCAATTGCAGGCTTTTGCGCATCCGCGCCTCCACACCGCTGTAATGGTCGCAAACCGGCAGAAAACCGGTCTGCGCCTGGGCATCCAGGAGGATGTGGCGGGGGCTGGAGAGTTTGGCCACCTCCCCCAGAGAGGAGGATGGCCCGGCTGGCAGGCCTGGCGCCACGGGCAGCGGATGTATGGACACGCTTACAGCAGGTGCTTGACGCCGTCCTGCTCGCCTTGCAGTTCAGCAAGGGTCTTGTTGATGCATTCCTGGCTGAACGCATCGATTTCCAGGCCTTCGACGATCTTGTATTCGCCGTTTTCAGTGGTCACGGGGAAACCGAACAGGACGTCCTTGGGAATGCCGTATTCGCCATTCGAAGGCACACCCATGGTGACCCACTTGCCGTTGGAGCCCAGGGCCCAGTCGCGCATGTGGTCGATGGCGGCGTTGGCGGCCGAGGCAGCCGACGACAGGCCACGCGCTTCAATGATGGCGGCACCGCGCTTGCCCACGGTGGGCAGGAACACGTCCTTGTTCCAGACCTGGTCGTTGATGGCGTCCTTGATGCTCTGGCCGTTGGCGGTGGCAAAACGGTAGTCGGCGTACATCGTGGGCGAGTGGTTGCCCCAGACGGTCAGCTTCTCGATGTCACCCACAGCGATGTTGAGCTTGGTGGCGATCTGGCTGGCAGCGCGGTTGTGGTCCAAACGCAGCATGGCCGTGAAGTTCTTCGCGGGCAGGTCCGGTGCAGACTTCATGGCGATGTAGGCGTTGGTGTTGGCGGGGTTGCCCACGACCAGCACCTTGACATTGCGCGAAGCCACGGCGTTCAGGGCCTTGCCCTGGGCGGTGAAGATCTGGGCATTGGCGGCCAGCAGGTCCGCACGTTCCATGCCGGGGCCACGGGGACGGGCGCCGACCAGCAGGGCGTAGTCGGTGTCCTTGAAAGCGGTCATGGGGTCGCTGTGGGCTTCGATGCCGGCCACCAGAGGGAAAGCGCAGTCTTCGAGTTCCATGATCACGCCCTTGAGCGCTTTCTGAGGACCTTCCACTGGAACTTCCAGGAGTTGCAGGATGACGGGCTGGTCTTTGCCCAGCATTTCGCCAGAGGCGATGCGGAACAGCAGGGCATAACCGATTTGGCCGGCGGCACCGGTAACGGCGACACGAACGGGCTTCTTGCTCATGGTGAGAACTCCAGGAAGTGAAAACAGACAGGGAATTCGCGTTGCACCAGCGCCTGTTGCCAGCAGCCCGTACACCGCAAAAACAGCGCTGGAGTGTACCGCTGATTTTGGGCTCCAGTCAATTTGTCTTATGTCTTATATAAGATATGATTCAAGCCGGTCAGCGTGTGCGGGCCCGACCGCGGACAACGACCCATCGACCACCATGTCTTCGATTCCATTGACCCCAGAACCGATTCCGGCCCCGTTCAGCGGCACAGCAGGTGTCACACCGGCCTTCAGCCCGCTCTACCAGCAGATCAAGGCCCTGATTCTGCAAAGCCTGCAACAAGGCGAATGGAAGCCGGGCGAAGCCATTCCGAGCGAAATGGAGCTGGCCGCACGCTTTCGGGTCAGCCAGGGCACGGTGCGCAAAGCGATTGACGAGCTTTCAGCGGAAAACCTGGTGATCCGGCGCCAAGGCAAGGGCACGTTCGTGGCCACGCACGCGGAACAGCAGGTCCAATACCGGTTTCTGAAACTCCTGCCGGACTCCGGCGACGTGCGCGTCGAAGGCCCTGCGCAGCGCCGGGTTCTGGAATGCCGCCGGGTGCGGGCCAGCGCCGATGTCGCCCGCGGGCTGGCCATCCGCAGTGGCGATGCCGTCATGCATGCCAAGCGCATTTTGTCTTTTGGCGGGGTCCCCACCATCCTGGAAGACATCTGGCTGCCCGGTTTGGCTTTCAAGGGCCTGACAGCAGAGCTTCTGGCCAACTACCAGGGTCCGACTTATGCCATGTTCGAATTGGAATTTGGCGTGCGCATGGTGCGCGCAGAAGAAAAAATACGGGCCGTCTTACCTGCCGCAGAAGAAGCCCATTTGCTGCAAATCCCCTTGGATACGCCTTTGCTGAGCGTCGAACGCATTGCCTACACCTACAACGATGCGCCCATGGAATTGCGGCGAGGCCTTTACCGCACCGACACCCACCACTACCACAACGAATTAAGCTGATTTGGCCTCGGTCACTTGAGCAGAAACATCGATAATTCAAGCCCTTTGACAACAGCACTTATTGCATTGCAATAGAATTTTGAGCTGTTTGCATAGTTCCAATTACTCAGCAGTTACTCCACGAAAGCACTAGACATGACAGAACTTGCCAAAAAACGGCCTGAATTCCGCAACATCAATGCCTTCAAGGACTTGACGACTTACCGCATGGCGCCGGCAGCATGGGTCTCCATCCTGCACCGTGCCAGCGGTGTGATCATGTTCCTTCTGCTGCCTTTCATCCTCTGGATGTTTGACAAGTCGGTCTCGTCTGAAATCTCCTTTGACCAGTTCACCGCCGTCTTCGCGGCAGGTGCGGGTTTCGTGCCCGGTTGGTTCTTCAAGTTGATGGCTTTGGCATTGATCTGGGCTTACCTCCATCACTTCATTGCAGGCCTGCGCCATCTGTGGATGGACGTCAGCCATGACGCAGTCACCAAAGAATTCGGCAAATCGTCCGCCCTTTTCACCTTGGCCGTCAGCATTGCCCTGGCAGTGGTCCTCGGCGCCAAGCTCTTCGGCCTGTACTAAACAACCCGCCGGACCCAGACTGGTTCTGGGCCCGGAACCCCAATCAAGAGGAAACAACCATGTCCGTCAATTACGGTTCCAAGCGTGTCGTCGTCGGTGCCCACTATGGTCTTCGCGACTGGCTCAGCCAGCGCGTCACGGCAGGCTTGATGGCCCTTTTCACGGTGCTCCTGCTGGCCCAGGTGCTCCTTTCCCAAGGCCCTATTGGCTATGACCAATGGGCGGGTATTTTTTCCAGCCAATGGATGAAGGTTCTGACCTTTTCGGTCATTCTGGCCCTGGCATGGCACGTATGGGTGGGTGTCCGTGACATTTTCATGGACTACGTCAAGCCTGTGGGCCTGCGCCTGGCCCTGCAAGTTTTCACAATTGTCTGGCTGGTCGGCTGTGCCGGCTGGGGCATCCAGGTTCTGTGGCGTCTCTAATTACTGCGACTGAAGGCAAACAATGAGCTATACCAAAGCCAATATCACCAAGCGTAAGTTCGACGTCGTCATCGTCGGCGCTGGCGGCTCCGGCATGCGCGCTGCACTGGAACTGTCCCGTGCAGGTCTGAACGTGGCCTCGCTGTCCAAAGTGTTCCCGACCCGTTCGCACACCGTGGCAGCCCAAGGCGGCGTGAGTGCCTCGCTGGGCAATATGAGCGAGGACAACTGGCACTATCACTTCTACGACACCATCAAGGGTTCCGACTGGCTCGGCGACCAGGATGCGATCGAATTCATGTGCCGCGAAGCCCCGAAGGTCGTGTACGAACTCGAGCACTTCGGCATGCCGTTCGACCGCAACCCGGATGGCACGATTTACCAGCGCCCTTTTGGCGGCCACACCGCCAATTACGGTGAAAAACCCGTGCAACGCGCCTGCGCTGCAGCGGACCGCACCGGTCACGCGATGCTGCACACGCTGTACCAGCAAAACGTCAAGGCCAAGACGAACTTCTTCGTCGAATGGATGGCCCTGGACCTGATCCGCGATGCGGATGGCGATGTGGTCGGTGTGACCGCCATCGAAATGGAAACCGGCGACCTGTACATCCTCGAAGCCAAGACCGTCCTGCTGGCCACCGGAGGCGCTGGCCGTATTTTTGCCGCATCGACCAATGCCTTCATCAACACCGGCGACGGCTTGGGCATGGCGGCGCGTGCCGGCATTCCATTGCAGGACATGGAATTCTGGCAATTCCACCCCACCGGTGTGGCGGGTGCCGGCGTGTTGCTGACCGAAGGTTGCCGCGGCGAAGGAGCGATTCTGCTCAACAGCAATGGCGAACGCTTCATGGAGCGCTATGCGCCCACCCTGAAAGATCTGGCCCCCCGTGACTTTGTGTCCCGCTCGATGGACCAGGAAATCAAGGAAGGTCGTGGCTGTGGTCCGAACAAGGACTACGTGCTGCTCAAGCTCGACCACCTGGGTGCCGACACCATCCACAAGCGCCTGCCCTCGGTGTATGAAATTGGCGTGAACTTCGCCAACGTCGACATCACTAAAGAGCCCATCCCTGTGGTGCCCACCATCCACTACCAGATGGGCGGTATCCCGACGAATATCCATGGCCAGGTCGTGACCCATGACGGTACGGCCAACCAGGTCGTCAATGGACTGTACGCCGTGGGCGAATGCTCTTGCGTGAGCGTGCACGGCGCCAACCGCCTGGGCACCAACTCGCTGCTGGACCTGTTGGTCTTCGGCAAGGCCGCTGGCCGCCACATCGTCGAGTTCAACGCCAAGAACAAGGAGCACAAGCCCCTGCCGGCCGATGCGGCCGACCGCACGCTGGAGCGCCTGAACCAGCTCGACCAATCGACGGGCGGCACCTACTCGCAAGCGCTGGCAGGCGACATCCGTTCGGCCATGCAGCAGCATGCCGGCGTGTTCCGTACCCAGGTCAGCATGGACGAAGGCGTGCAAAAGATCGCCGAACTGCGCAGCCAGGTGGCCAGCGTCACGCTGCAGGACAAATCCAAGGTGTTCAACACCGCGCGCATCGAAGCCCTGGAAGTGGACAACCTGATCGAAGTGGCACAAGCCACCATGGTCTCGGCCGCCGCCCGCAAGGAATGCCGTGGCGCCCACACGGTGTATGACTATGAACACCCTGCGGACCATCCCACAGCCCCTCTGGGCCGTGACGATGCCAACTGGCTCAAGCACACTTTGTGGCACAGCGCAAACAACAGCCTGTCTTACAAGCCAGTGAACCTCAAGCCCCTGACAGTGGACAGCGTTCCACCCAAGGTCCGGACGTTCTAAAACAGTAGCCTCTCAAGAGAAGAACCATGCAAAAACGCACATTCCAAATCTACCGCTACGATCCGGACAAGGATGCCAAGCCTTACATGCAGACCATCGAGATCGAACTCGACGGCCATGAACGCATGTTGCTCGACGCGCTGGTCAAGCTCAAGGAACAAGACCCCACCCTGTCCTTCCGCCGCTCCTGCCGCGAAGGCGTGTGCGGCTCGGATGCCATGAACATCAATGGCAAGAACGGCCTGGCCTGTCTGACCAACATGAACACGCTGCCCGGCACGATCGTGCTCAAGCCCCTGCCCGGTCTGCCTGTCATCCGCGACCTGATCGTGGACATGACGCAGTTCTTCAAGCAGTACAACTCGATCAAGCCCTACCTCATCAACGAGGACCTGCTGCCCGAGAAAGAACGGCTGCAATCCCCGGAAGAGCGGGACGAGCTCAACGGCCTGTACGAATGTATTTTGTGCGCCAGCTGCTCCACGAGCTGCCCCAGCTTCTGGTGGAACCCTGACAAGTTTGTGGGTCCCGCAGGCTTGTTGCAGGCCTACCGCTTCATCGCCGACAGCCGCGATGACGCCACGGCCCAGCGCCTGGACAACCTGGAAGACCCCTACCGCCTGTTCCGCTGCCACACCATCATGAACTGCGTGGATCTGTGCCCCAAGGGTTTGAACCCCACGAAGGCCATCGGCAAGATCAAGGAATTGATGGTGCGTCGCGCCATCTGACCCTCCAGCTCACTCTATGGGTACCCCCCAAACGACTGAACCGCGGGCAGCTTCCGAGCTGCTCACGGAGCGTGAGCTCAGCAAGCTGCATTGGCGCTGCCGGCGCGGCCTGCTGGAAAACGATTTGTTCATCGAGCAGTTTTTCTCCCGCTTTGAGCCCGAACTGACCGTGTGGCATGCCCAGGGCCTGACGGCCTTGATGGATCTCACGGACAACGACTTGCTCGATCTTCTTCTGCGCAGACGTGAGCCTGAAGGTGCACTTCAGACCCCGGACGTGCTGGAAGTACTGCGCATGCTGCGAGAAGGTGGAGCGGTTCACGCCACGCGTGCAAACTGATCTCTCGACCCTGCTCCCACAAACCGGATGACCATCGGCAATTTATCCAAGGAAATCAACCATGAAGCTAGCTGACAATAAAGCCACCCTGTCGTTCAGTAACGGCAGCCCCAGCCTGGAACTGCCGGTTTACCAAGGCAATATCGGTCCGGACGTCATCGACATCCGCAAGCTGTACGCACAGACGGGCATGTTCACTTACGACCCCGGCTTCCTGTCGACCGCTTCATGCCAGTCTGCCATCACCTACATCGACGGCGACAAGGGTGAATTGCTGTACCGTGGCTATCCCATTGAGCAACTGGCCACCAGCTGCAACTACCTCGACACCTGTTACCTGCTGCTCAAGGGTGAACTGCCCAACGCGACACAAAAGCAGGAGTTTCACAACCTGGTGATCAACCACACCATGGTGAACGAGCAGATGCAGTTCTTCCTGCGTGGCTTCCGCCGTGATGCCCACCCCATGGCCGTTCTGACGGGCCTGGTGGGCGCTCTGTCGGCCTTCTACCATGACAGCACCGACATCAACAACCCGGAACACCGCGAAATCGCGGCGATCCGCCTGATCGCCAAGATGCCCACGCTGGTGGCCATGGCGTACAAGTACGGCATCGGCCAGCCTTACATGTACCCCCGCAACGATCTGAGCTACTCCGGCAATTTCCTGCGCATGATGTTCGGCACTCCTTGTGAAGACTACAAGGTCAACCCCGTCATCGAACGCGCTCTGGACCGCATTTTCATCCTGCACGCGGACCACGAGCAAAACGCATCGACCTCCACGGTGCGCCTGTGCGGCTCGTCCGGCACCAACCCCTTTGCCGCCATTGCAGCCGGCGTGGCCTGCCTGTGGGGCCCTGCCCACGGCGGTGCCAACGAAGCCTGCCTGAACATGCTCGAAGACATCCAGCGCCAAGGTGGCGTGGCCAAGGTCGGCGAGTTCATGGAGAAGGTCAAGGACAAGAACTCCGGCGTCAAGCTGATGGGCTTCGGTCACCGCGTCTACAAGAACTACGACCCCCGCGCCAAGCTCATGCAGGAAACCTGCAACGAAGTGCTGGCCGAACTGGGCCTGGAAAACGACCCCATGTTCAAGCTGGCCAAGGAGTTGGAGAAGATTGCCCTGGAAGACGATTACTTCGTTTCGCGCAAGCTCTACCCCAACGTCGACTTCTACTCGGGCATCGTGCAACGGGCCATCGGCATCCCGGTCAACCTGTTCACCGGCATCTTCGCGCTGGCCCGTACCGTGGGCTGGATTGCCCAGCTGAACGAAATGATCAGCGACCCCGAGTACAAGATCGGCCGCCCACGCCAGCTGTTCACCGGTGCGGTGAGCCGCGACGTGCCACCGCTGGACAAGCGCTAAGCACGGGCGCCCTGCGCTCTGCTTCCAAGCCCGCCCCTGGCGGGCTTTTTTGTGTGCGCCTGCCGCAAGGAGCCGCTTTGACCCCGCCCCCAGGACGCCGGAAAGAAGCCCTTTGCCCCCCAGCAACCTGGCAGTGGGCGAGATATTTTCGACGTGCTGCGGGCAAAATACGCCAGCCCCAAAGGGGGTTGCCGCCCTGGTGCGACACTCTCTTTTTTTACCACTGCAAGACCTCCCCCATGAAAACACGCGCCGCCGTCGCCTGGCAGTCTGGCCAGCCCCTCACCATTGAAACCGTGGACCTCGAAGGCCCCCGCTTCGGCGAAGTGCTGGTCGAAATCAAGGCCACCGGCATCTGCCACACCGACTACTACACCCTCTCGGGCGCCGACCCCGAAGGGATTTTTCCGGCCATCCTCGGCCACGAAGGTGCGGGCATTGTGGTCGACGTGGGCCCCGGCGTGACCACCCTGAAAAAGGGCGACCACGTCATTCCGCTCTACACCCCCGAATGCCGCCAGTGCAAGTTCTGCCTGAGCCGCAAGACCAATTTGTGCCAACTGATCCGTGGCACCCAGGGCAAGGGCCTGATGCCCGACGCCACCAGCCGCTTCAGCCTGGACGGCAAGCCCATCTTTCACTACATGGGCACCAGCACCTTCAGCAACTACACCGTGGCCCCCGAAATCTCGCTGGCCAAAATCCGCGAAGACGCACCGTTCGACAAGGTGTGCTACATCGGCTGCGGAGTGACCACGGGCATCGGTGCCGTGCTGTTCACCGCCAAGGTGGAAGCCGGTGCGAATGTGGTGGTGTTTGGGCTGGGCGGCATTGGCCTGAACGTGATCCAGGGGGCCAAGATGGTGGGCGCCGACAAGATCATCGGCGTGGACATCAACCCCGAACGCCAGGCCATGGCACGCCAATTCGGCATGACGCACTTCATCAACCCCAAGGAAGTGGAGAACGTGGTGGACGCCATCGTCCAGCTCACCGATGGGGGCGCCGACTACAGCTTCGAATGCATCGGCAACACCCAGGTCATGCGCCAGGCCCTCGAATGCACCCACAAGGGCTGGGGCCGCAGCATCATCATTGGCGTGGCCGAAGCCGGTGCCGAAATCAGCACCCGCCCCTTCCAGCTCGTCACGGGCCGCAAATGGGAAGGCTCGGCCTTCGGCGGCGCCCGGGGCCGCACCGATGTGCCCAAAATCGTTGATTGGTACATGGAAGGCAAGATCAGCATTGACCCGCTGATCACCCACACCATGCCGCTCGAAGACATCAACAAAGGCTTTGATTTGATGAAGCGCGGCGAGTCGATTCGCGGCGTGGTCCTCTATTGAGCACGCCCGCCCATCCCATGCACTAAATAGGCTGCCAGCGCTTATCCAGCAAGCGCTGGCAGCTATTCTTTTTGATAACCATGAACCCTTCTGCCCCTGACTTGCTCAGCGAACACGCCTGCTTTGGTGGCGTGCAGCGCTTCTACCAGCATGCCTCCAGCACCATCGGTCTGCCGATGAAGTTCTCGGTGTTTTTGCCGCCCCAGGCGCAGCAAGGCGCGGTGCCGGCCTTGGTCTACCTCGCGGGGTTGACCTGCACCGAAGAAACCTTCATGGCCAAGGCCGGCGCCCAGCGCCTGGCGGCCGAACGGGGCCTGGCACTGATTGCCCCCGACACCAGCCCCCGCGGCGCCCAGGTGCCTGGCGAAGCGGACAGCTGGGATTTTGGTGTCGGCGCGGGTTTTTACCTCGACGCCACGCAAGCCCCCTGGGCCACGCACTGGCGCATGGAGAGCTATCTGCTCACAGAGTTGCTGCCCCTGGTGGCCTCGGCCCTGCCCATTGATGGCCAGCGCCTGGGGATTTTCGGCCACTCGATGGGCGGGCATGGCGCGCTCACGCTCGCCCTGCGGCACCCGGGTCGGTTCCAGACCCTCTCGGCTTTTGCGCCCATCTGTGCACCGACGCAATGCCCGTGGGGCCAGAAAGCCTTGACCGGCTACCTGGGCGCGGACCGCACGGCCTGGATCGAACATGACGCCACCGTGCTCATGCAGAACCAGCCTGTCGCCCCCTACCCTGGCGGCATCCTGATCGACCAGGGCCTGGCAGACAAATTTCTGGCCGAGCAATTGCACCCAGAACACTTTGAAGCCGCCTGCGCGGCCATCGGCCAGCCCCTGACCCTGCGCCGGCATGCGGGCTACGACCATGGCTACTACTTCATCCAGAGCTTCATGGCGGACCATCTGGATTTCCATGCGCGGGGCTTGGGCCTGTAACGACGAGGGGCCCCAGTAAGCCCGGGGCCGCCGCCCCACATCGGACAAAAAGACCGAAGCCCCGAAAAAACCGCCCTCAAGCCCAGTTGTGCGGGAAAGCCACCAGCATGCCCGCACCGACCAAGCCCAACTGCCAACGCAGCGCCGTAGACCATGAGGGCACATGACGCTCCACCCGCAGGTAAAGCCAACGGCCTGCGCACAAGGACAGGGCCAAGGCCAGCACCATGCCCATGGCATTCAAGGCCGGCGAAGCCGGCCACCAGGTGCTGACCACGGCATTGACCAGCAGGCACACGGCAAAGTGCACCAGAAAGACCGAATAGGACATCTGGCCGATGCGCACCAACGGTGCGATACCGCCCCAGGCACGGACGCGCTCCGAGCGCAAGGCCGCCACCAGGCACAGCGCCGTCACCAAAGCGACCGCGATGCGCCCCCGGTAATCGATCCATAAAGCCGAGCCACCGAGCAGGAGCAAGAGCGCCAGCCACGGACTGGCATAGCGGGCATGCACCGCGGTGTGGGCCAGCATGCCCAGGCCATACGCCCCAAAAAAGTACAGCGCCCACATGTCCAAGCCAGGCATGCGGTTGAAGATCCACAACGAGGCAGCCGTCAGCAACACCACCAGCGTGCGGGCCACGCTCGCGGCATGCCGCTGCCCCCAGGCCCCAGGCCAGGCCCGGACCGCGGCCCACAACAGCACACTCAGGGCAAAAAGCTGGAAGTCGATGGCCACATACCAGACACCGGCGGACAAGGCCTCCTCTTGCACGATGTCCTGCAAAAACAAGGCATTCGCCAGCAGCTGCGCCAGGGTCGGCTCGTCGGGCACCGAAGGGTGGTCCATCCATGTCCGCACCAGGGCAGACACCACCACCGTCAGCAGCAAGGCCACGGCATAGGGCACCACCAAACGCACAAAACGCTTGGCCACCGCATGCCCCGCGAACTCAAAACGGGCCACCCCCCGGGGCGCCAGGCTGGCCGCCGCAAGGTAGCCGCCCAGCACCAGGAAAACCTGGACCGCCATGCGCCCGTGCTCGGACAGCCAGGCGATCCACCCCGGAGCCAAGGCCAGGGCGATGTCGGACATCGGTCCATAAAAAGCGAGGTGGTGGCCCACGATAGCGATGCACGCCAAGCCCTTGACCATGTCGATCAGGGGCGTGCGGGAAGAGGGAGAAGTCATGCGGTGGCAAAAAACAGCAAAAGCCCTGCGCTGGGCACGGGCCGTTCAGAACCCTCTATTGTCCCCTGCCGTCGGACTTTGTGCTGGTCACACCCGTATCCACCCGTAAAGGCCGGGAGGGACACCGGGCACTTGGGGGGTGTAAATTCTGAATTTTCAGTATTTACTGAAAATTCGATAAATTCAAGGCAAAATACCGTTCCATGACCTATGTCAACCATTTACCCCCTTTGAACCGCCAGTTCGTGGCCCATTTCGGCGAAATGGGCAGCCGCTGGGGCATCAACCGCACCGTCGGCCAGATGTACGCCCTGATCTTTCTGTCGCCGTGCCCGCTCAATGCGGACGAGATTGCCGAAACGCTGGAGTTTTCACGCTCCAACGTCAGCATGGGGCTGAAAGAACTCCAGGCCTGGCGCCTGGTCAAACTCAGCCACCAGGCCGGTGACCGGCGCGAATACTTTGAAGCGCCCAAGGATGTGTGGGAAATTTTCCGGGTGCTGGCCGAAGAGCGCCGGCGCCGCGAGATCGAACCAACCCTGTCGATGCTGCGCATGGCCCTGCTCGAAGCCCCCACCTCCGACGAGGAGCGCCATGCCCAGGAGCGGATGCGCGATATGCACGAATTGATCGACAGGCTGATGACCTGGTTTGACGATGTGCAGCGGCTGGCCCCTGAAACCGCCATGCAGTTGATGGGCATGGGTGCCGCGGTCACCCGCGTGCTGGAGTTCAAGGACCGCTGGACCGGCAAGAGCGGCCCCGCCAAGGACTGAGACCCCCCACAGGAGCTTGAAACCATGGATACCTTCATGCTGTCGCGGATCCAGTTTGCCGCCAACATCAGTTTTCACATCCTCTTTCCGACGATTTCGATTGCGCTGTGCTGGTTTCTGGTGTTTTTTCGCCTGCGCCACACCGCCACGCGCGGCCGCCCTGCGGCCCTGGGCTGGGAACAGGCCTATTACTTATGGACCAAGGTGTTTGCACTGACCTTCGCCCTGGGCGTGGTGTCCGGCATCACGATGAGCTTCCAGTTCGGCACCAACTGGCCAGGGTTCATGGAGCATGTGGGCAATATTGCCGGGCCTCTGCTGGGCTACGAAGTGCTCACGGCCTTCTTCCTGGAAGCCACGTTTCTGGGGATCATGCTGTTTGGCCGGGAGCGCGTGTCGGAGCGCATGCACCTCGTAGCCACCCTGATGGTCGCCTTTGGCACCACCCTGTCTGCGTTCTGGATCCTGAGCCTGAACTCGTGGATGCAGACACCGGCTGGCTATGAAATCATCGAGGGCACATTCCACGCCGTGGACTGGCTGGCGATTGTGTTCAACCCGTCTTTTCCCTACCGGCTGGGGCACAAGCTCCTCGCCTCGGCACTGACCGCAGGGTTTCTGATCGCCGGGGTC
>JAQUDN010000215.1 GCA_028685665.1 Burkholderiaceae bacterium
GCATCCCCCCTTGCCGCCAGATGCCGCGGCCCCCCCCTCCAGCGCCCCGCATGACCATGGCGCAGGCTGCGCGCAATGCGAGATCTGCCACACCGCAGGCATCCTGCCCAGCGGAACACCGTGGGCCACAGACCCCGCGCCCCGCAGCCCGCCCACCAGCCCCCGGCTGTCATATACCAGCGCGCCCTCGGCCCTGGCGGACAAGCCCCCCATCGCCTGAGCTTCGACACCCGAAATGCGTCTGCCCCGCCCTGGCTTGCGGTCCGGGCCGTGCTGGACGCGCTGTTGAACTGGTTGACCGGAGATCCCCATGCCCCCCTCTTTTGTGACCCGCTCTTTGCCAAGATGGGCCTGCCTGGTGCTGCTCACCCCCTGGCTGAGCACAGCCCAGCCCCTGCCTGGCGCCTCTTTCGCCCTTGCGCCCCCTAGCGCGGACTCCCCGGAAGCCCCCGCCGCCCGGCTGGAGCACCAGGGGATCGCGCTGCGCGCCGGGAGCGTCGCCGACGCCCCTCTGCTGGATTGGAAAAGCGCCAACGCGGCCGTCGGCGCTTTTCCCCGCGGGCATGCCGACCTGCTGCAGTGGGAAGCCCGCCACCCTCCCGAAGCTGGTGCGCCCCCGGCCCCGCCCGGGGCGCACCACCACCCCGCAGGAGCTCGTCCATGAAAGCCCGCTCTCCGCTGATCCTCCTGGGCGCCGTGGCCGTGCTGGCCGGCTGCGCCACCGTGGCCCCTGACCGGCGCCTGCAGGATGTGCAGGCCCTGACAGTCCCGCGCACCCAGGGCATCGAAGCCCCCCTGCCCCGCCCCGACCCGCAAAGCCGCGCCGATGCGCAGGCCGCCATCCAGACCTGGCTGTCGACGCCCCTGAGCGAAGACAAGGCCGTGCGCATCGCCTTGCTGAACAACCCTGGGCTGCAAGCCCGGCTGGCCGGCCTGGGCGTCAGCGAAGCCCGGCGCGTGCAGGCCCTGACCCTGCCCAACCCGCAACTCACCGTCGGGCGCTTGCGCAGCAGCCAGGAACGCGAGATCGAACGCAGCCTGGCCTTCAGCCTGATTGATCTTCTGACCCTGCCCTGGCGCGCCCCATGGCAGGGCCTGCAGCTCGACATCGCCGTGCTGCAAACCGCCCAAGACGTCCTGCTGCTGGCCGCAGACACGCGCCGCGCCTGGCTGCGCGCCGTCACCGCCGAACAAGTCGCCGCCGCCCACGCACGCATGCACGAAGCCACAGAAACCGGCGCGGAACTGGCCCGGCGCATGGCCCAGGTGGGCAACTGGAGCCGCCTGCAGATGGCGCGCGAACAAGCCCTCCTGGCGGACAGCAGCGCCCGCTGGGCCCGGGCCCGGCTCGCCGCCGCCACCGAACGCGAACAACTCAACCAGCGCCTGGGCCTGTGGGGCGTGTCCACCCGCTACGCCCTGGCCTCGCAGTTGCCGACGCTGCCCACAGCCCTCCAACCGGCCGAAGGGCTGGAATCCACGGCCCTGCGCGAGCGCCTGGACCTGCAGGCCGCCCGCCGCCAACTCGACAGCCTGGCCCGCCGCCAGGGCTGGGCGGGTGCAGCCACCGTGTTCGGCGACATCGGCCTGGCTTACAGCCGCAGCACGCGCACCGAGACCGCCACCGGCGCCAGCGACCTGCGGCGCGGCTGGGAGCTGGACCTGCCCCTGCCCTTGTTCGATTGGGGCGGTGCCGCCCGCAGCCGCGCCCAGGCCGAGGTCGAGCAAAGCGCCGCACTGCTGCAAGAGGCGGCCGTGCGTGCGCGCAGCGAAGTCCGCAGCGCCTGGCACAGCTACCGCACGGCGCACGACCTCGCGCGCCAGCAACGCGACGAGGTGGTGCCCCTGCGGCAATTCATCGCCAGCGAAACCACGCTGCGCTACAACGGCATGCTCGCCAGCGTGTGGGACCTGCTGAGCGAAGCGCGCTCCAGCACGCAAGCGGTGGCCAACGCCCTGGAAGCCCAGCGCGACTTCTGGCTGGCCGACACCGACCTGCAACTCACCCTCACCGGCACCTCCCCTGGAGCGCTGCAAAGGCTGACCCCGGGCAACGCCACGCCCCTCCCCGCACCAGGCCACTGACATGCAAAGACGCCAATTCTTCACCGGCGCCGCCACCGTCGCGGCCGCCACCACCGTCAGCCGCGCCGCCCTGGCCGCACTGCCCGAACCCGCCCTCCAGACCCACGCGGGCACCGCCCCGCCGCTTGCGCCGCCCAACGGCCGCCCCTACCAGCCGGTGGTCACCTTGAACGGCTGGACCACGCCCTGGCGCATGAACGCCGGCGTCAAGGAATTTCACCTCGTGGCCGAGCCCGTGGTGCGCGAAGTCGCCCCCGGCTTTCTGGTGAACATGTGGGGCTACAACGGCCAGAGCCCCGGCCCTACCATCGAAGTCGTGGAAGGCGACCGGGTGCGCATTTTTGTCACCAACCGCCTGCCCGAGCACACCACCATCCACTGGCATGGCCAGCGCCTGCCCAACGGCATGGACGGCGTGGGCGGGCTCACCCAGCCGGCCATCCTGCCCGGGAAGACTTTTGTGTACGAGTTTGTGGCGCGCCGCCCCGGCACCTTCATGTACCACCCGCATGCCGATGAAATGGTGCAGATGGCCATGGGCATGATGGGTCTGTGGATCACCCACCCCCGGGGGCGGCACCCGCACATCGCCCCCGTGCAGCGCGACTACGCCTTCCTGCTGAACGCCTTCGATGTCGAGCCCGGCAGCATGACCCCGAAAGTCAACACCATGCTCGACCAGAACATCTGGTGCTGGAACAGCCGCGTCTTCCCGGCCATCAGCCCCCTGGTGGCGCGCCAGGGCGAACGGGTGCGTATCCGGGTGGGCAACCTCACCATGACCAACCACCCCATCCACCTGCACGGCCATGAATTCGAAGTCACCGGCACCGACGGCGGCCCCGTGCCCCCCGGCGCCCGCTGGCCTGAAGTGACCACCGACGTGGCCGTCGGGCAAATGCGGCAGATCGAACTGATCGCCGACGCGCCGGGCGACTGGGCCCTGCATTGCCACAAAAGCCACCACACCATGGGCGCCATGGGCCACAGCGTGCCCACCCTGATCGGTGTGGACCACCGCGGCCTGGTCGGCAAGATCCAGAAAATCGTGCCCGACTACATGGTGATGGGCGAACGCGGCATGGCCGACATGGGCGCGATGGAAATGCCCCTGCCCGACAACACCCTCCCCATGATGACCGGCACCGGCCCCTATGGCCCGCTGGAAATGGGCGGCATGTTCACCACCCTCAAGGTGCGCGCGGACCTGGCTGCCGGCGACTACCGCGACCCGGGCGACTACCCCCAGCCCCCCGGTACCCAGGCCTATGAATGGCAAGGCCCCCCTGCCAGCACCCCACAGCCCGCGCGCACCGAGCCCCCCGGCAACAGCCCCGGTGCCGCCAGCGTGCGCAAACCGGCGTCCAGCGGACATGCCCATTGAGCACGAAACCCCCATGAAAACTATCAAAATCATAGCTATTTGTGCTTTATACATAAGCTCTGGCGCGTCTTTTGGCTATGAAAACCGGCATCCCGCCCAAACCAAGGCCCAGACCCGCGTGCGCCAGGAGCAGAAAGCCTGGGGCATGGCCGGCGACGCCCAGGCCGTACGCCGCACCATCACCCTGCGCATGGGCGACAACATGCGCTTCAGCCCGCGCCACATCGAAGTGCAGGAAGGCGAGACCGTGCGCCTGCGCGCCCAGAACCAGGGCAAGGTGCTGCACGAGATCGTGCTGGGCACCCAGGCCGACCTGGAGGCGCACGCACAGATGATGCAAAAGCATCCCGGCATGGAACACGACGAGCCCGATATGGCCCATGTGCGCCCCGGTGGGCGGGGCGACATCGTCTGGCACTTCAACCGCGCCGGCACCTTTGACTTTGCCTGCCTGATCCCCGGCCATTACCAGGCCGGCATGAGCGGCACGATCACCGTGCGGCCCCGCAGCCGCTGACAGCCCCCTCTTCAAGGCATCCACCATGAACCACCCCCTTGTTTCCGCAGCACCGCCCCCGTTGCAGCGCCCCCTGAACCGCCGCCGCCTGCTGCAAATGGCACTGCCCCTGGCTGGCGCCACCCTGGCCGCCCCGCGCTGGGGGCGCGCAGCCACCGCCACCCCGGTCGAGGTCTGGAAAGACCCCCAGTGCGGCTGCTGCCAAGACTGGATCGTGCACATGCAAGCCCATGGCTTCCGCTGCACCGTGCACCACACCGGCAAAGACGCAGTGCGCGCGCGCCTGGGCCTGCCACCCCAACTCAGCTCCTGCCACACCGCCCGGGTGGGTGGCTACCTGATCGAAGGCCATGTGCCCGCCAGCGATGTGCGCGCCCTGCTCCGGCTCGCACCTCCAGCCCTGGGCCTCACGGTGCCAGGCATGCCGATCGGCTCGCCCGGCATGGACGGCGCGGTGTACGGCCAACGCCGCGACCCCTACGATGTGCTGCTGGTGGCGCGCGACGGCGGCACCCGCATCTTCCAAAGCTATCCAGCCAAGGCCTCGTCATGAAAACACGCTCCTCCTCACTCGCGGCCCTGCTCCTGGCCGGCGCGCT
>JAQUDN010000051.1 GCA_028685665.1 Burkholderiaceae bacterium
CCGTCCCAGCTAGAGCTGGGCGTGCAGTGCCGCCAGCAAGGCCAGCAGCACGACAGGCACAAGACGGGAGCCCATGGCGGTGCGTCAGCCCGGGTTCAGCGCAGGTTGTAGAACGCAGCGCGGCCGGGGTAGACGGCGATTTCGCCCAGGTCTTCTTCGATGCGCAGCAGCTGGTTGTACTTGGCGATGCGGTCCGAGCGGCTCAGCGAACCGGTCTTGATCTGGCCGGCGTTGGTGCCCACGGCAATGTCGGCGATGGTGCTGTCTTCGGTTTCGCCCGAGCGGTGCGAGATCACGGCGGTGTAGCCGGCGCGCTTGGCCATTTCGATGGCAGCGAAGGTCTCGGTCAGGGTGCCGATCTGGTTGATCTTGATCAGGATCGAGTTGGCAATGCGCTTGTCGATGCCTTCCTTCAGGATCTTGGTGTTGGTGACGAACAGGTCGTCGCCCACCAGCTGGACCTTGTCGCCCAGGCGCTCGGTGAGGACCTTCCAGCCGTCCCAGTCGCCTTCGTGCATGCCGTCTTCGATGCTGATGATCGGGTACTTGTCCACCCAGGTGGCCAGCATGTCGGTCCATTGCTGGGCCGTGAGCTTGAGGCCGCCTTCGCCTTCGAGGACGTAGTGGCCGTCCTTGTAGAACTCGCTGGCGGCGCAGTCCAGGCCCAGGGCGATCTGTTCGCCTGCGGTGTAGCCGGCGGCATCGATGGCCTGCAGGATCAGCTGGATCGCGGCTTCGTGGTTCTCGACGCTGGGGGCAAAGCCGCCTTCGTCGCCCACGGCGGTGCTCATGCCCTTGTCGTGGATGATTTTCTTGAGGGCGTGGAACACTTCAGCGCCCCAGCGCACGGCTTCGCGGAAGGTGGGGGCGCCCACGGGGATGATCATGAACTCCTGCAGGTCCAGGCTGTTGTTGGCGTGGGCGCCGCCGTTGATCACGTTCATCATCGGCACGGGCAGTTGCACGCCGCCCATGCCGCCGAGGTAGCGGTACAGGGGCAGGCCCGATTCTTCGGCGGCGGCGCGGGCCACGGCCATGGAGACGGCCAGCATGGCATTGGCGCCCAGGCGGCTCTTGTTGTCGGTGCCGTCGAGGTCGATCAGGGTCTTGTCCAGGAAGGCCTGCTCGGAGGCATCGAGGCCCAGCACGGCTTCGGCGATTTCGGTGTTGATGTATTCCACGGCCTTGAGCACGCCCTTGCCCAGATACCGGCCCTTGTCGCCGTCGCGCAGTTCGATGGCTTCGCGCGAACCGGTGGACGCGCCCGAGGGCACGGCGGCGCGGCCCATCACGCCGGATTCCAGCAGCACGTCGCATTCGACGGTGGGGTTGCCGCGGCTGTCCAGCACTTCGCGGCCTACGATGTCAACAATGGCGCTCATGGTTTTTTCCTTGAGAAAGTAAGTAAAGGGCGATCGGGAGTGGTGATTTTCCAGTCAAATCCGCCTCCAGGGCTTACGGGGTAAGCACTGTCAGCTATCAAAACAGGAAGCTCAAGCCCCGAATTGGTTTTCGAGAAAACCGTGTTGTTTGGTCACGCCATCGAGGGCGACCAGGGTTTCGAGCAGGGCCCGCATGTGCTTGAGCGGCACGGCATTGGGACCGTCGCTCAAGGCCTGGGCCGGGTTGGGGTGGGTTTCCATGAACAAACCGGCCACGCCCACGGCCACAGCGGCCCGCGCCAGCACCGGCACCATCTCGCGCTGGCCGCCGCTGCTGGTGCCCTGGCCGCCGGGCAGCTGCACGCTGTGCGTGGCGTCGAACACCACCGGGGCGCCGGTTTCACGCAGGATGGCCAGGCTGCGCATGTCGCTCACCAGGTTGTTGTAGCCAAAGCTGGCCCCGCGCTCGCAGGCCATGAAGTTGTCCTCGGGCAGGCCCGCCTCGCGTGCGGCGGCGCGGGCCTTGTCGATGACGTTCTTCATGTCGTGGGGCGCCAGGAACTGGCCCTTCTTGATGTTCACCGGCTTGCCCGACTGCGCCACCGCGTGGATGAAGTCGGTCTGGCGGCACAGGAAGGCCGGGGTCTGCAGCACATCGACCACTTTCGCGGCCTCGGCGATGTCTTCCTCGGTGTGCACGTCGGTCAGCACCGGCACGCCCAGCTCGCGCTTGATCTTGGCCAGGATTTCCAGGCCTTTGTCGCGGCCAGGGCCCCGAAAACTGGTGCCCGAAGACCGGTTGGCCTTGTCAAAGCTGCTTTTGAAGATGAACGGAATGCCCAGCTGCGTGGTGATGTCCTTGAGCTGGCCAGCCACGTCCATCTGCAGCTGTTCGGACTCGATCACGCAAGGACCGGCGATCAGGAAAAAGCGGTGTTCCAGTCCGATGTCAAAGCCGCAGAGTTTCATGGCGGAGGTTCCTGTTGGCAGGGGGTCAGGCGGGGGTGGCCGACTGCCCGGTGGTTTTCTGGCGTGCGATGGCCGCCTTGATGAAGGCGTTGAACAGCGGGTGGCCGTCCCAGGGCGTGGACTTGAACTCGGGGTGGAACTGCACGCCCACGTACCACGGGTGCACGCTTTGGGGCAGCTCGACGATTTCGGTCAGGTGCTCACGCTGGGTCAGCGCGGAAATCACCAGGCCCGCTTCGCGCAGCTGGTCCAGGTAGTGGACGTTGGCTTCGTAGCGGTGGCGGTGGCGCTCGGTGACCACGTCGCCGTAGATCTGGTGCGCCAGCGTGCCGGGCGCCACATCCGAGCTTTGGGCGCCCAGGCGCATGGTGCCGCCCAGGTCGGAGCTGGCGTCGCGCTTCTGGATGCTGCCGTCGGCGTCTTTCCACTCGTGGATCAGCGCAATCACCGGGTGCGGGGTCTGGGGTTCGAACTCGGTGCTGTTGGCGCCTTCGAGGCCGGCCACGTGGCGGGCGTATTCGATGGTGGCCACCTGCATGCCCAGGCAAATGCCCAGGTAGGGCACCTGGTGTTCCCGGGCGAATTGGGCGGTGCAGATCTTGCCTTCCACGCCGCGCTGGCCAAAGCCGCCAGGCACCAGGATGGCGTCGTACTGGCCCAGCCGGGCCACGCCGTCCGGGGTGATGGTTTCGGAGTCGATGTGGTCGATCTTCACGCGCACATGGCTTTGCATGCCGGCGTGGCGCAGCGCTTCGTTGACCGATTTGTAGCTGTCGGACAGGTCGACGTATTTGCCGACCATCGCAATGCGCACCTGGCCTTGCGGGTGTTCGGTTTCATAGACCAGAGCATCCCAGCGCTTGAGGCTGGTGGGCGGGGTGTTCAGGCGCAGCTTGTCGCAGATCAGGCCGTCCAGGCCTTGTTCGTGCAGCATGCGCGGGACCTTGTAGATGGTGTCCACGTCCCACATGCTGATCACGCCCCACTCGGGCACGTTGGTGAACAGCGAAATCTTGGCGCGCTCTTCCTCGGGCACCTTGCGTTCGGCGCGGCACAGCAGGGCATCGGGCTGGATGCCGATCTTGCGCAGCTCCTGCACCGTGTGCTGGGTGGGCTTGGTCTTGAGCTCGCCGGCCGTGGCAATCCAGGGCAGGTAGGTCAGGTGCACGAAGGCGGAGTTGTTCGGGCCGAGCTTGAGGCTCAACTGGCGCACGGCTTCCAGGAAGGGCAGCGACTCGATGTCGCCGACCGTACCGCCGATTTCGCAGATGGCCACATCGACCGCATCGGCCGTGCCAATGCCGGCGCCGCGCTTGATGTATTCCTGGATCTCGTTGGTGACGTGCGGAATCACTTGCACCGTCTTGCCCAGGTAGTCGCCACGGCGCTCCTTCTCCAGCACCGATTGGTAGATCTTTCCGGTGGTGAAGTTGTTGGACTTTTTCATGCGCGTTTCGATGAAACGCTCATAGTGGCCCAGGTCGAGATCGGTTTCTGCGCCGTCGTCGGTCACGAAGACCTCGCCGTGCTGGAAAGGCGACATGGTGCCCGGGTCGACGTTGATGTACGGGTCGAGCTTGATGAGGGTGACTTTGAGTCCCCGCGATTCGAGGATCGCGGCAAGGGAGGCTGAGGCGATTCCCTTGCCCAGGGAAGACACCACACCGCCGGTGACGAAGACAAATTTGGTCATGTCTTTTTTGGTGGTGGGAAACCGGGATTATAAGTGGGCTGTCTTCGGCTGGTTTGCAGAACCCTCGCTCCCCGTCTGCTAAATTCGCCGCCATGAATGAGCTTGCCGGTAAACACATTGTCCTGGGTTTGAGTGGAGGCGTGGCTTGCTACAAGGCGGCCGATCTGTGCCGCCAGCTCCTCCGGGAGGGCGCCACCGTGCAGGTGGTCATGACCGAGGCGGCCGAGCAGTTCATCACGCCGGTCACGATGCAGGCCCTGTCGGGCCGCCCGGTGTATGGCTCGCAGTGGGATGCGCGCGAGCCGAACAACATGCCGCACATCAACCTCAGCCGCGAAGCCGATGCGGTGCTGATCGCGCCCTGCAGTGCGGACTTCGTGGCGCGCCTGGCCCAGGGGCGGGCCGACGAGCTTCTGAGCCTGCTGTGCCTGGCCCGGCCCACCGAGCGCGTGCCCCTGTTGCTGGCCCCGGCCATGAACCGCGAAATGTGGGCCCATCCCGCGACCCAGCGCAATCTGGCCCAGGTGGTGCAGGACGGCGCCGTGGTCCTGGGCGTGGGCCATGGCGACCAGGCTTGCGGCGAAACCGGGGACGGCCGCATGCTGGAACCCGCCGAGCTGCTCGAGGAGCTGGTGGCTTTTTTCACGCCCAAGGTGCTGGCCGGACGCAAGGTGCTGGTGACGGCTGGGCCGACGTTTGAAGCCATCGACCCGGTGCGCGGCATCACCAACCACTCCAGCGGCAAGATGGGTTTTGCCATTGCCCGCGCGGCCCGGGAGGCGGGCGCCCAGGTCACGCTGGTGGCCGGCCCCGTGCACCTGCCCACGCCGCGGTGGGTGCATCGGATTGCGGTGCAGTCGGCCTTGCAGATGCTTGAAGCCGTTGAACCACGGGCGCAATTAGCTTCTGTTTTCATAGCAACGGCCGCGGTGGCCGACTGGCGTCCCGCCACGGCCTCGGGCCAGAAGATCAAGAAGGACGGCTCGGGCCAGACCCCCGTGCTCGGCTTTGTGGAAAACCCCGACATCCTGGCGCGGGTGGCCTCGTCGGAGCATGCCCTGGTGGGCGATTTGTTCTGCGTGGGTTTTGCCGCCGAGAGCCATGACCTGCTGGCACATGCCACGGCCAAGCGCCAGCGCAAGGGCGTGCCTTTGTTGGTGGGCAATATTGGTCCCGCCACTTTCGGGCAGGACGACAACGCCTTGTTGCTCGTCGATGCCCATGGTCACCGCGAACTGCCCCGTGCCTCCAAGCGCGTGCTGGCCCAGCAGCTGGTCGCCGAGATTGCCAGGCGCCTGCCGCCTTTGCCGGTGGCCACGTGATCCTGGCCGCGCCGTGGGCGTGGCTTTTTTTGAAAGTTCCTTGTGAAGATTGACGTCAAGATTCTCGACCCGCGCATGGCGGATGCCTTGCCTGCCTATGCCACGCCGGGCAGTGCCGGCCTGGATTTGCGCGCTTGCCTGGATGCGCCGCTGACGCTGGAGCCCAATGCCTGGCAGCTGGTGCCCACGGGCATTGCCATCTACCTCCAGGACCCTGGCTATGCGGCGCTGATCCTGCCGCGTTCCGGCCTGGGGCACAAGCACGGGATCGTGCTGGGCAATTTGGTGGGTTTGATCGACAGCGATTACCAGGGCCCCTTGATGGTCAGCGCCTGGAACCGCAGCAGCCTGCCGTTCACGCTGGAGCCGATGGAGCGTCTGGCCCAGCTCGTCATCGTGCCCGTGGTGCAGGCCCAGTTCCAGGTCGTCACCGAGTTTCCCGCCTCCCAAAGGGGGGAGGGCGGTTACGGTTCGACCGGCAAGGCCTGAACGCATCGGCGTAGAGTGAGGCCCCTCGGGGGCGCCGTGGCCGGTGCCCGGTTTCAAGGAGATTCATGATGCAGACTTTCATCCGTTCCGCCGCTTGGGCGGGTTCTTTGGCTTTGCTTGGTGCGCTGACCGCCTGTGCGCCCCAGCGTTCGGCCCCTGCACCGTATGGCTACGGCGGCGGCTACCAGACGCCCGCGCCGGGCTATTCCGCGGTGCCTGCGGGCACCGAATACGGCCGGGTCAGTCATATTGAATACGCCCAAGGCCAGGCGCCCGGCCAGGCGTCGGGCGTTGGTGCGGTGCTCGGGGCCGTGGTGGGCGGCGTGCTGGGCAACCAGGTCGGCGGCGGTTCGGGCCGTGTCGCCGCGACCGCGGTCGGTGCGATTGGGGGCGCCGTGGTCGGCAATGCCGTGGAGCAGCGCAACAGCCGGGGCGAGGCGGGGCAGGGCTACCGCATTTCGATCCAGCTGGACCAGGGAGGCTACCGCAGCTACGACGTGGGGACGCCCGGAGATTTGCGCGTGGGTGACCGGGTGCGCTTGTTCAACGGCCAGATCACCCGCTACTGAGCCTTGGGATGTCCTGGGGGCCGCTGCGCAGCGGCGCCCCTGGAAGCTTATCGGTCAGTGCAGCAAGGCGTTGCCCGGTGCCTGTGGCTGGATGCGAAAGAAGCCCGTGCCGGCCGTGCCTTTGCCGATTTCCTCTTCGGTGGCTTCGCGCACGCCCTCGACGGTGAGCTGCAGGCGCAGCGCGATGCCCGCCAAGGGGTGGTTGCCATCCAGCACCACATGCTCGGGGTAGATTTCCGTCACCGTGTACAGCCCGCTGCGCGGCGCATCCGGGTTGCAGTCTTCGGGCAAGGCTGAGCCCTCGAAGGTCATGCCTTCCTCGATCTCGGCAGGGAACAGCCCGCGCGGCTCCAGAAACAGCAACTGGTCATTGAAATCGCCAAAAGCGTCTTCGGGTTCGAGGTGCAGGGCCAGGGTGTCGCCCTGGCTGTGCCCTTGCAGGGCTTCCTCGATGCGGCCCAGCAGGTCTTCGCCGCCCACCAGGAATTCCACGGGATCGTCCAGCACGTCCAATTCTTCGCCCAGGGTGTCTTTGAGCGTCCAGGTCAGTGCGACCACACATTGTTCAATAATTTCCATAGGAGAATTGTCGCAGTTTGACCAACCGCCCCCACGGGGCAGAACGACTTTCATGGATATCCAGCAACCCCTTTCCTTGCTGGGCGGCCTCACGGCTGCCCAGTTCATGCGCCGCCACTGGCAGAAAAAGCCTTTGCTGGTGCGCCAGGCGCTGCCGCAATGGAGCGCGCCCCTGTCGCGTGCCGAGGTGTTTGCGCTGGCGGCCCGGGAAGAGGTCGAGTCGAGGCTGGTGCAGCAGGTCGAAGGCACCTGGCGCATGCGCCAGGGCCCCTTCGCCCGGCGTGCCTTGCCCGCTTTGCAGCAAGCCGATTGGACGCTGCTGGTGCAGGGGGTGGACCTGCACGATGAGCGGGCCCATGCCTTGTTGCAGCAATTTCGTTTTGTGCCCGAGGCGCGCCTGGACGACCTGATGATCAGCTATGCCAGCAATGGCGGGGGCGTGGGGCCGCATTTCGACAGCTACGACGTGTTTCTGTTGCAGGCCCATGGCCGCCGGCGCTGGCGCATTGGCCGCCAGAAAGACCTTTCGCTGCGCGACGATGTCCCGCTCAAGGTGCTGGCCCAGTTCGAGCCCGAGGAGGAATACGTCCTGGAGCCCGGCGACATGCTCTATTTGCCCCCGCGCTATGCCCATGACGGCATCGCCGAGGGCGAATGCATGACCTATTCGATCGGTTTTCGCGCGCCGGCCCGGGCCGAACTGGCCCAGGAGTTGCTCACCCGCCTGTCCGAAGAAGCCGATGCCGAGGACCGGCCGGTGCTTTACCGCGATGCCACCCAGGCTGCAGTGGCGCAGCCCGGGGCGATTCCCGAGGGCCTGCAGGCGTTTGCGCGCGATGCCCTGCAGCGGGCGCTGGCCGAGCCCCTGGCGCTGGAGCGGGCCTTGGGCGAGTACCTGACCGAGCCCAAGTCGAATGTCTGGTTCGACGCCGAGGCGGCTGCGGTCATGCTCGAAGGCGTGGCGCTGGACCGCCGCAGCCGCATGATGTATGACGCGCACCATGTCTTCATCAACGGCGAAAGCTACCGCGCCGCAGGCCGGGATGCGACCCTGATGCGCCGCCTGGCTGACCAGCGCTGGCTCGACCACCGCGATCTCGCCCGCGCCAGCGACGATGCCCTGGCCTTGTTGTCGTCCTGGTGCGATGCCGGCTGGGCCCATTCCCGGCCACGCACAGAGGCGGATGCATGACAGAGCCCGAGCCCTGGGCTGCTCCGGCGCCGGGGCCGGGTGTGCCTGTCGGGCCTTTCCACGGTTTGGAAGCCTTTCAGCAATCGGTGCGCGATGCCTTGGCCGCTGCGGCCCATGAGGGCTGGCCTGAAATCGTGCTGAGCGATGCCGATTTTGACGATTGGCCCTTGGGAGAGCGGGCGGTCATCGAATCGCTCGAGCGCTGGGCGCGCCGGGGGCGGCGCCTGTCGATGCTGGCCTGCGATTTCGATGCGCTGGTGCGCCGGCATCCGCGCTTTGTGCGCTGGCGCGTGACCTGGGATCCCATCGTCGTCTGCCGCCGCAGCCGTTCGGCAGATCCGCTCAACATTCCCAGCGCCCTGTGGTCGCCTGCCTGGGTGCTGCAGCGCCTGGACCCTGTCCACAGTGTGGGTATTTCGGGCCGCGAGCCTGAGCGCCTGGTGCGGGTGCGCGAGTTGCTGAATGAATGGCTGCACAGCAAGAGCACCCCCGGGTTTCCTGCCACGACGCTGGGCCTGTAGTCGACCGTCTTACACCTGTCTTACGCCTGTCTTGCGCCGTGGTGCCCGGTTTGGAGGCCGGGGTTGTGCGGTGTGTGAGGGGACGCGGGTGGCTGTGCGGCCTGCCGTCCTGGTGGCAGGGGGCTTTGTTGTATGGCCGTCACAAGATGTCAGCGTAAGTGGGTATTGACGAAATCTCAATATAATTGCTGTTGGTGTGCGAATGCCCACGGCACAAACTGTCCAAGTGGCACGGTGATCCAGCCGGTCGCAGTGCCAGCCTCCAAAATTTTGTCTGTCCTCTACTAGGAAAATTGAAATGAAGAACTCTCTCGTTCTGGCTACCCTGATCGCTGCCGCCGCCCTCGCCGCCTGTGGCAAGAAGGAAGAAGCCGCTCCTGCTCCCGCACCCGCACCTGTCGAAGCACCTGCTGCTGCTGCTCCCGCCGCTCCTGCTGCTGACGCTGCTGCTGCTCCCGCCGCCGCTCCTGCTGCCGACGCTGCTGCTGCTCCAGCCGCCGCTCCTGCTGCTGACGCCGCTGCTGCTCCAGCTGCCGCTCCTGCTGCCAAGTAATCCTTGCGCTTTTCCTGGCTGGCGCCCTGGTGGCGCTGCCCATGAAAAAACCCCGCTCCTGTTACAGGGCGGGGTTTTTTCATGGGGCCCCTGCGGGAGGCCCTGGGTTCACTTCAGATCATCGGCCAGCACCCGCAGGATGCGTTCGGCATTCGCAGAGGATTCCGGTGCACCTGCTTCGTTCAGCACGGACACCGTGCTTTGTTCGCCCTGGCTGCGCACCGTGACCCGGTATTTCAGGGGCGCGGTGGCTGAGCCGCCGCCGCCCAGCAGCTTGCTGAAGAAGCCCGGCTCTTTCTTGTCGGTGGGGGCCACGTAGCGGACAAAGTACATCCCGTCATTGCGGTTGCGGTCTTCCACCGTGAAGCCCGTGCGGTCCAGGGCCAGGCCGATACGGCGCCAGGCACGGTCGAAACCTTCGTCCAGCTGTACCACAGGGATGTTGTTGGCCGTGGTCAGCCGGGCCGTCGCGGCCTTGAGGGCAGGGGCTGCGACGATGGCCTGCGATTGTTCCTGGGTGACGCCCAGCTTGACCATCAGGCGGCGCAGGAATTCGGTTTCGAGTTCCGGGTCCGAGGGGCGGGGTTGCCAGACCGTGCTGTCCTTGGTGGCCGAGGCATACACCTCGACCATGCCGCGGTGCGTGATGTAGATCTCGGTGCCACCGTTGGCGCTGCGCTCCAGGCGGGTGCGGAACTTGTCGCGCTCGCCCGTGGAATACAGGGCATCGAACAGCTTGCCCAGGGTGGCACGGATCATGTCCTGCGGCAGCTTGGCACGGTTTTCGGCCCATTCGGTTTCCATGATGCCCAGCTGGGCCTGGTCTTGCTCCAGGTTGAAGCCGCTGCTGAGCCAGAAATCGCGCACGGGTTCCCAGAGCTTGTCGGCGGGGCGGTCGATGACCAGCCAGCGCTGGTTGCCATTGCGTTCGATGCGCACATCGCCGATCTGCGCCGCCCCCGTGCTGCCCGCGGGACTGCTGGCCTTGGTGCTCTGGCCGACCTGGAAAGCGGCTGCCGAGACCGCATTGCCGGGCAGGGCGTAGCGGGAGTCGCGTGTCAGCTGGGTCAGGTCGGGCGGGACTTCCAGGGTCGAGCCCTTGCTGGCGCTTTTGTAGTCGATCTTGTCGCTGTCCAGCGTAGAACAGGCGGACAGCGCCATGGCCAGGCCCAGCAGGCCCCATCGTGCATTGTGTTTCACGCAAAAATCCTTGGTTAGCTTGGAGCCGGAGGGCGGGTTCAGAGCAGGCCGCCGGCACGCAGGGCCGATTCGACCACCGCTTCATAGCCTGTGCTCAGGGGCGTCATGGGCAGGCGCAAGGTGCCACCGCACAGGCCCATGCGGGCCATGGCCCACTTGACGGGGATGGGGTTGGCCTCGACGAACAGCTGCTTGTGCACGGGCATCAGCTGGAACTGGATTTCCATGGCCCGGCGGGCATCGCCGGCCAGCGCCGCAGCGCACAGCGCGCTCATCAAGCGGGGCGCCACGTTGGCGGTGACGCTGACATTGCCATGTCCGCCGCAGAGCATCAGGGCGACAGCGGTCGGGTCGTCGCCCGAATACACCGCAAAGCCCTTGGGCAGGTCACGGATCAGCCATTGCGCGCGCTCGATATTGCCCGTGGCTTCCTTGATGCCGATGATGCCGGGCACCTGGGCCAGGCGCAGCACGGTGTCGTGCTGCATATCGGCCACCGAGCGGCCAGGCACGTTGTAGAGGATGGTGGGCAGGTCGCCCACGGCCTCGGCAATCGCCTTGAAGTGCTGGTACTGGCCCTCTTGCGTGGGCTTGTTGTAGTAGGGCACGACCTGCAATTGCGTGTCGGCACCGACCTTCTTGGCGAACCGGGCCAGTTCGATGGCTTCGGCGGTGGAGTTGGCACCGCAGCCGGCCATCACGGGCACGCGCTGGGCGGCCTGCTCGACGGTGACGCGGATGATTTCGCAATGCTCTTCGACGTTCACCGTGGGGGATTCGCCCGTGGTGCCGACCACGCCAATGCAGTCGGTGCCCTCGGCAATGTGCCAGTCGATCAGTTTGCGCAGGGTGGGGTAGTCCACGCTGCCGTCCTCGTGCATGGGGGTGACAAGGGCGACGATGCTGCCGGTGAGGGGGACGGTGGAAGAGGTCATGTCCGTGAGGAAAAACGCAAAAAGGGCATTCTAACTAGAGCGGGCCCGCCAGCGGGTATCGGTCCGGTGGTCCCTCCCCCGCCAGGGCGCGCACGGCCGCAATGCGCTGCACGCAGCGGGCGGGTTCGGGCAGAAAGCCGTCTTCGTAGGCCACGATCCGCAAACCGGCGCAGGCCGTGAGCAGTTCGCCCGGCTGCAGCAAAAAAGCGGGCCGCGACGGCCGCCCCAGCGCGGCATGGCCATGGGCAAAGGTTTCGTAGATCAGCACGCCCCCGGGCGCCACGCTCTGCACCAGGGGGGCCAGCAGCGGGCGCCACAGGTAGTGCGTGACGACCACGGCGCCAAACGTGCGCCCCGCGAAGGGCCAGGGGCCTGATTCGATGTCGGCGCAGACGGTCTCGCCCAGTCCGGCGCAGGCTGCAAGCGCCTCGGCGTTGCGGTCCACGCCCACCACGGCATGGCCTTGTTGCCGCATCCAGCGCAGGTGGCGGCCCGCGCCGCAGGCCACGTCCAGCACCGTGCTGCCAGGGGGGATCAGCGGCGTCCAGCGGCGCACCCAGTCGGAGGCGGCTTCGGTACCGTGCATCAATGCTCCTGAATCAATAGCTAAAAAGGTATATGGGACAAGGCCTGGAGGGCTCAAGCATTCAGAATCTCAAAAGCACGCCCACATCTGGTCGGCCAGCCGCACCATGAAGTCGGGCGCGGTGTACCAGGCGAAAACCGCGGCCAGTGCGGCCATGGCTGCCAGGACGGCCGACCAGCGCAGCAGGCGGGGGAGGGCGGTGGCGTGCAAGCGGGGCATGGGAAGGCGTCCTTGGGGCAGGGCCCTCAGGCGGGGGCGACGCTGTCGCGGGAAATGGCGTGTTCCTTGACGGGCAGGTTGATCAGCCCCGCGAAAACACCGAGCGCGATGGCGATGTACCACACGATGTTGTAGCTGCCCGTGGCGTCGTACAGATACCCGCCCAGCCACACCCCGAAAAAGCTGCCCACCTGGTGGCTGAAAAACACAAAGCCGCCGAGCATGGACAGGTGCTGCACCCCAAAAATCTGGGCAATGGTTGCATTGGTGGGGGGCACGGTGGACAGCCACAACAGCCCCATCGCGGCAGAAAACACATACACCGACAGGGGCGACAGCGGGACCAGCACAAAGACGCTGATGATCACCGCCCTGGCGAAATAGATGAAGGCCAGGATATGGCGCTTGGGCATGCGCTGGCCCAGCGTGCCGGCGATATAGGTGCCAAACACATTGAACAGCCCGATCAGCGCCAGGGCATAGCTGGCCACCTGGGGCGACAGGCCGTGGTCCTTGAGGTAGCTGGGCATGTGCACCCCGATGAACACCACCTGGAAGCCGCACACGAAATACCCCGCCATCAAGAGCAGAAAGCTGGGGTAGCGAAACGCTTCGCCCAGCGCCTGGCCGATGGTTTGCGCACGCTGCGGGCGCGTGGCGCCCCCAAAACCCGGTTCGCGCAGGCCCAGCGCCAGGGGCCAGACCAGCAGCACCATCAGCGCCAGGGCCAGCAAGGCCTGTTGCCAACCCAGGTCGGCAATCAGCCAGCCCTCCAAAGGCACCATCAGGAATTGCCCGAACGAGCCCGCCGCGGCGGCCACCCCCATGGCCCAGGAGCGTTTTTCGGGGGCGATCTGGCGGCCCAGCACGCCATAGATCACGGCATAGGTCGTGCCTGCCTGGGCGGTGCCGATCAGCACCCCTGCGGTCAGTGCAAACGCGGTCGGGGTGGGCGCCCAGGCCATGCCCGCCAGGCCCAGGGCGTAGAGGGCGGCCCCACCCAGCAGCACCCGAAACGCGCCAAAGCGGTCCGCGGCCATGCCGGCAAAAATGCCCATCAGCCCCCAGGAGAGGTTCTGGATCGCCATGGCCAGCGCGAACGACTGGCGTGTCCAGCCCATCTCCTGCGTCACCGGTTGCAGCCACAGGCCAAAGCCATGGCGGATGCCCATGGACAGGGTCACGATGGCTGCGCCGCAGGCGAGCACCTGGAACATCGACAGGGAAGGAGCGGTCTTCTGCATGCCGTGACTGTAGCCAATCTGCCGCGCCGGGCCTGACACCTGCACGACCCGCCGGGCTGCCAAGGCCTGCTCCGCGACGGAAGAGGGCTGTGGTTTCATACAGTTTTTACCCGGCTGCCGCACTACAATCCGCGCCATGGCATCCAAACCGACTTCCGTGTCCGCAAGCGCATATTCCGAAGGCTCGATCCGCGTGCTCAAGGGCCTGGAGCCCGTCAAGCAGCGCCCGGGCATGTACACCCGCACCGACAACCCGCTGCACATCATCCAGGAAGTGCTCGACAACGCCGCCGATGAAGCGCTGGCCGGGTATGGCAAAAAGATCAAGGTCACCCTGCACGCCGATGGCTCGGTCGGCATCGAGGACGATGGCCGGGGCATCCCCTTCGGCATGCACCCCGAGGAAAAAGCCCCCGTCATCGAGCTGGTCTTCACCCGCCTGCATGCGGGCGGCAAGTTCGACAAGGGCCAGGGCGGCGCCTACAGCTTTTCCGGCGGCCTGCACGGCGTGGGCGTGAGCGTGACCAATGCGCTGGCCACGCGGCTCGAAGTCAGCAGCCACCGCGAGGGGCAGCGGGCGAGCCTGGTGTTTTCGGGCGGCGATGTGGTCGAGCCCCTGCAGGTGCGTGCACTCGAAGCCGGTGAGCGCAAGCAGGGCACCACGGTGCGGGCCTGGCCCGACGCCCAATACTTCGAGTCCAGCCAGCTCCCGATGGGCGACCTCACCCACCTGCTGCGCAGCAAGGCCGTGCTCATGCCCGGGGTGCTGGTGTCGCTGGTCAACGAAAAAACCCGCGACACCCAGACCTGGCAGTACAAGGGCGGCCTGCGCGACTACCTGGCGCAGACCCTGAGCGCCGAGCCCGTCATTCCCCTGTTCGAAGGCGAAGGCTTTGCCGACAGCGGCCACGACAGCTTTGCCGAAGGCGAGGGCGCAGCCTGGTGCGTGGCCTTTACCGAAGACGGCGCCCCCATGCGCGAGAGCTACGTCAACCTGATTCCCACCAGCGCGGGCGGCACCCACGAAAGCGGCCTGCGCGACGGCCTGTTCACCGCGGTCAAAAGCTTCATCGAGCTGCACAGCCTCTTGCCCAAGGGCGTCAAGCTGCTGCCCGAAGACGTGTTTGCCCGGGCCAGCTATGTGCTGAGCGCCAAGGTGCTTGACCCCCAGTTCCAGGGCCAGATCAAAGAGCGCCTGAACTCCCGCGATGCCGTGCGCCTGGTGTCGGGCTTTGTGCGCCCGGCGCTGGAGCTGTGGCTGAACCAGCATGTCGAATACGGCAAAAAGCTGGCCGAACTTGCCATCAAGGCCGCGCAGAGCCGCCAAAAAGCCGGTCAGAAGGTCGAAAAACGCAAGGGCTCGGGCGTGGCGGTGCTGCCTGGCAAGCTCACCGACTGCGAAAGCCGCGACCTGGCGCACAACGAAGTCTTCCTGGTCGAGGGCGACTCGGCCGGCGGCAGCGCCAAGATGGGCCGCGACAAGGAAAGCCAGGCCGTGCTCCCCCTGCGCGGCAAGGTGCTCAACACCTGGGAAGTCGACCGCGACCGCCTGTTCGCCAACACCGAAATCCACGACATCTCGGTGGCCATCGGCGTCGATCCGCACGGTCCCCTCGACGAACCCGACCTCAGCGGCCTGCGCTACGGCAAGGTCTGCATCCTGAGCGACGCTGACGTGGACGGATCGCACATCCAGGTGCTGCTGCTGACCCTGTTCTTCCGGCATTTCCCCAAGCTCATCGAGACCGGCCATATCTACGTGGCGCGCCCACCGCTGTTCCGCGTCGATGTGCCCGCGCGGGGCAAAAAGCCCGCCAGCAAGATGTACGCCCTCGACGATGGCGAACTGCAGGCCATCCTCGACAAGTCCGCCAAAGACGGCGTGCCGCGCGAGAAATGCGCCATCAGCCGCTTCAAGGGCCTGGGCGAAATGAACGCCGAGCAGCTCTGGGAAACCACGCTCAACCCCGACACCCGCCGCCTCCTGCCCGTGCAGCTGGGCGACCTGGGTTTTGCCGCCACCGAGGGCCTGATCACCCAGCTCATGGGCAAGGGCGAGGCCGCCGCCCGCCGCGCCCTGATGGAACTGCACGGCGACGAGGTGGATGTCGATATTTAGGTTTTTTGGCATCCAGGCCTTACCAGATAAGCGCCAGGTGCTCTGTATTCATGAGCGATTGGCCGCTTTCGCAACCCCCACGAACCCTCCATGACCGATCTGATTCTGGACACCCCCTCGCTCCCCGCTGATCCCGACAGCCTGGGCGCCTACGCCCAGCGCGCCTACCTCGAATACGCGCTCTCCGTGGTCAAGGGCCGGGCGCTGCCCGATGTGTGCGACGGCCTCAAGCCCGTGCAGCGGCGCATTTTGTACGCCATGGACCGCATGGGCCTGGCCTGGAGCGGGCCCAATGGCAACACCCCCGCCAAGCCCGTCAAGTGCGCCCGCGTGGTGGGCGATGTGCTGGGCCGCTTCCATCCGCACGGCGACCAGTCGGCCTACGACGCGCTGGTGCGCATGGCCCAGGACTTTGCCCAGCGCTACCCGCTGATCGACGGCCAGGGCAACTTTGGCTCGCGCGATGGCGATGGCGCCGCAGCCATGCGCTACACCGAGGCGCGCCTGTCCAAGATCACCGGCCTGCTGCTCGACGAGATCGACGAAGGCACGGTCGATTTCATGCCCAACTACGACGGCAGCACCCAGGAGCCGCGCCAGCTGCCCGCGCGCCTGCCGTTTGCCTTGCTCAACGGCGCCAGCGGCATTGCCGTGGGCCTGGCCACCGAGATTCCCAGCCACAACCTGCGCGAGGTGGCCGACGCCTGCGTGGCCCTGGTCAAGAACCCCCAGCTTTCGCCCGAAGACCTGCTGGCGCTGCTGCCCGGCCCCGACTACCCCGGGGGCGGCCAGATCATCAGCAGCCCCACCGACATCGCCGAGGCCTACCGCACCGGCCGGGGCAGCCTGAAGGTGCGCGCGCGCTGGAAAATCGAAGACCTGGCGCGGGGCCAGTGGCAGCTGGTGGTCACCGAATTGCCGCCCGGCGTCAGCACGCAAAAAGTGCTCGAAGAAATCGAGGAAATCACCAACCCCAAGGTCAAGGCCGGCAAAAAGGCGCTGAGCCAGGAGCAGACCCAGCTCAAGGCCAGCATCCTGGCCGTGCTCGATGGGGTGCGCGACGAGTCCAGCAAAGACGCCCCGGTGCGCCTGGTCTGCGAGCCCAAGACCGGCAAAGTGCCCCAGCAGGAGCTGATCACCGCCTTGCTGGCCCACACCAGCCTGGAAACCTCGGCGCCCATCAACCTGACCCTGGTCGGGCTGGACGGCCGGCCCACGCAAAAGTCGCTGCGCCAGATGCTCGAAGAGTGGGTGGCCTTTCGCCAGAACACCCTCACCCGCCGCTCGCAGTTCCGCCTGACCAAGGTGCTCGACCGCATCCACATCCTGGAGGGGCGGCAGACCGTGCTGCTCAACATCGATGAGGTCATCGCCCTCATTCGCCACAGCGACGAGCCCAAGGCCGCGCTGATCGCCCGCTTTGCCCTGAGCGACCGCCAGGCCGAGGACATTCTTGAAATCCGCCTGCGCCAGCTGGCCCGGCTCGAAGCCCTCAAGATCGAGCAGGAACTCAAGGAACTGCGCGACAGCCAGGGCAAGCTCGAAGACATCCTGGGCAACCCGAATGCGCTGCGCCGCCTGATGGTCAAGGAGATCGAGGCCGACGCCAAGCAGTTTGCCGACGCACGCCGCACCCTGATCCAGACCGAAAAGAAAGCCGTGGCCGAGGTCAAGGTGGTCGATGAGCCCGTGACGGTGGTGGTGTCCGACAAAGGCTGGGTGCGCGCGCGCACCGGCCATGGCCACGAGGCTGCGGCCTTTGCCTTCAAGGCAGGAGACGGCCTGCGCAGCACCTTTGAATGCCGCACCGTCGATACCCTGGTGGTGTTTGGCGGCAATGGCCGGGTGTATTCGGTGCCCGTGGCGCTGCTGCCCGGTGGGCGCGGCGATGGCCAGCCGATCACCACGCTGATCGAGCTCGAAGCCGGCACCCAGCCGGTGCATTACTTTGCCGGGCCTGCCGCCGCCTTGCTGCTGCTCTGCAGCTCGGGGGGCTATGGCTTTCTGGCCACGGTGGAGAACATGTCCGCGCGCAACAAGAGCGGCAAGGCCTTCATCACCCTGGGCGAGGGCGAAACGGTCTGCCCGCCCTCGCACGCGGCGGTCAGCTCGGGCAGCCAGCCGCTGGTGCCCGCCACCCACGTGGCCTGCGCCTCGATGGGCGGGCGCATCCTGACCTTCGAGATCGGCGATCTCAAGACCCAGGAAAAAGGCGGCCGCGGCCTGATGCTGATCGACCTGGAAGACAAGGACCCGCTTGCGGGCGCGGCGGCCTACACGCGCAGCGTGCGCCTGGAGGGCCTTGGCCGGGGCGGCAAGGAGCGCGAGGAGACGCTGGAGATCCGCTCGCTCAACAATGCGCGCGCCCCCCGGGGCCGCAAGGGCAAGGCAGCCGATCTGGGCTTCAAGCCCCAGCGCATCGTCCGGGTCGAGTAAGGCCGGCCTCCTGGGCCCTTGCCCGCGGCGGCTCGGTTCTCTCTATTGGCAAAGGGGGCGTCCAGGCGCACCATGGCAGCCCCACCGGGCAAAGGGGGCGTCCAGGCGCACCATGGCAGCCCCACCGTTCCTGGTGATGACGGGAGACCCCATGTTTAAGACCCTGCGCCTGGCGCACACATTGTGGATGGCCATTTTTCTGATCCTGGCCGCCTTGGTCCTGGTGACAGGGATGTCGGCTTTTCGCTGGTCCCAGGTGCAGGCGCAGGCGGATGCGATGGTCCAGGAAATGGACAAGCGCCGGGCGGCCGCCATGCGCTGGTCGGGCCTGACCGAGACCAACGCCGCCCGCACCCAGGCCCTGATCGTGAGCAACGATCCCGCCGTCGAGGCCGAATTCAAGGACCTGATCGCCGCCACCACGGCCGAGATCAACCAGGTCCAGAAGGCCCTGGAGGCCACGGTCACCAGCGACGCCGACAAGGCGCAAATGGCCCGCATTGCCAGCGCCCGGAAAACCATGATCGATTTGCGCACCCAGGCCCGCAAGCTCAAGGGCGAGGGTCGCCATGCCGAAGCGGTGGTGCTGATCCAGCGCACTTACAACCCGGCGGTTGCGGCCTATCTGCAGACCCTGCAGGACTTTGTCCGCCTGCAGAATGAGACCGCCCGGAGCCGCTCGCAGGACATGGCGGACATGCGCCGCACGACGCTGCAGATGGCTGGGGCGGCCGTGGCGGTGCTGGCCCTGCTGATTGTGGTGGGTGCCTGGGGGCTGATTGGCCGCATTCAGCGGCCCCTGGCCGAGGCCCATGGCCTGGCCCGGCGCATTGCCGAGGGGGACCTCACCGCCCACGCACAGGTGCAGCGCGGAGACGAATTCGGCGATTTGCTGCGCTCGCAGTACGCCATGAGCGCCGCCCTGGCGCAGATGGTCTCCCAGGTTCGCCACAGTACCGACAGCATTTCGGTGGCCAGTGCCGAGATTGCGTCGGGCAACCAGGACCTTTCTGCGCGCACCGAGCTGACTTCCAGCAACCTGCAGCAAACCGCAGGCACCCTGGACCAGTTCACCAGCACCTTGCAGCAAAGTGCCCGCCATGCCGAGCAGGCCAGCAGCCTGGCCGCCAGTGCTTCGGGCGTGGCCGAGCGCGGCGGCGCGGTGGTGGCGCAGGTGGTGTCCACGATGGAAGAGATCAACCAGAGCAGCCGCCAGATCGCCGACATCGTC
>JAQUDN010000216.1 GCA_028685665.1 Burkholderiaceae bacterium
GGCCCCTCCCGTTGGCCTTGACGCCCTGACGCGCCTGCCTTTTGCGGCCTCTCTGGCCCCGCCCGAGGTGCCGCGCGTGGTCTCGCCCACGGCAGGCCCGGGCCTGCCGTCCACCCAGCCCTCGACCGCGCCAAAGTTCTACTTTGCCGATGCCGTGGTGCTGCCGGAAGGCTATGTCACCCCGGGCCATGCCGCGCCGGCCGCCGTGCCCCACGCGGGCCACAGCGCGCACCCGGCGTTTGACGTGCACGCGGTGCGGCGCGACTTCCCGGTGCTGCAGGAGCGCGTCAACGGCCGGCCCCTGGCCTGGCTGGACAACGCCGCCACCACGCACAAGCCGCAGTCGGTGATCGACCGCATCGCCCACTTCTACGCGCACGAGAACTCCAACATCCACCGCGCCGCCCACGCACTGGCCGCCCGCGCCACCGACGCCTACGAAGGCGCCCGGGAGCGCGTGCGCCGCTTCATCAACGCGCCCGATGTGAACGAGGTGATCTTCGTGCGCGGCACCACCGAGGCCATCAACCTGGTGGCCAAGAGCTGGGGCTGGCAGCACATCGGCGAGGGCGACGAAATCATCGTCTCGAACCTGGAACACCACGCCAACATCGTGCCCTGGCAGCAGCTCGCGGCCGCCAAGGGGGCCAGGCTGCGCGTGATCCCGGTGGACGACTCCGGCCAGGTGCTGCTGGACGAGTACCAGAAGCTGCTCAACCCCCGCACCAAGCTGGTGTCCGTCACCCAGGTGTCGAACGCGCTGGGCACCGTGGTGCCGGTCAAGCAGATCGTGGAGATGGCGCACCGCGCCGGCGCCAAGGCGCTGGTGGACGGTGCGCAGTCGATCTCGCACCTGCGGGTGGACGTGCAGGACCTCGGTGCGGACTTCTTCGTGTTCTCGGGCCACAAGGTCTTCGGGCCCACCGGCATCGGCGTGGTCTGGGGCAAGCGCGAGGTGCTCGAAGACATGCCGCCCTGGCAGGGCGGGGGCAATATGATTGCCGACGTGACCTTCGAGAAGACGGTGTTCCAGCCCATCCCGAACAAGTTCGAGGCGGGCACCGGCAACATCGCCGACGCCGTGGGCCTGGGCGCGGCCATCGATTACGTCACCCGCCTGGGCATCGAGAACATCGCCCGTTACGAGCACGAGCTGCTGGCCTACGGCATGCGCGCGCTGGGCGAGATCCGGGGCGTGCGCCTGATCGGCACCGCGGCCGACAAGGCCAGCGTGATGTCCTTCACCCTGGCCGGCTACACCACGGCCGAGGTGGGCGAGGCGCTGAACGAGGAAGGCATTGCCGTGCGCACCGGCCACCATTGCGCCCAGCCCATCCTGCGGCGCATGGGCGTGGAGACCACGGTGCGGCCCTCGCTGGCGTTCTACAACACCTTCGAAGAAATCGACCGGCTCACCGCCGTCGTGCAGCGCCTGGCCGCGCAGCGGCGCACCGGCTGAACGCGCCCACCCCGCAGGGCCCGGCCTCGTGCCGGGCTTATGCGTTTTTCGGCTAAACAAGCGCAGAAAGCTTCCTTCTCTGCAGAAGGACCGCTGCCTAGACTCCTTTTCACGGTGATGGACACGCCGGCCTGTGCGCCGGCGGGTCGCTGTGAAGGAGTTTTCCGTGTCTGCTGTGCTTGCCATTCATCCGCTGCGGGCCCCCGCCGAGGCGGCCATTCCCGACCAGGACTTCGAGGTCCGGGCCCTGCCCGAGGCCCCCGGCGGCTTTGCTGGCGAAGTCCTGGGGCTGGACCTGTCCCGGCCGCTGAATGCCGGCGACTTCGCCCGCATCCACCGGGCGCACCTGGCGCACCCGGTGCTGGTGTTCCGCGAGCAGCGCATCACGCCGCAGCAGCACATCGATTTCAGCCGCCGCTTCGGGCCGCTGCAGATCCATGTGCTGCGCAATTTCCAGCTCGCCGGCCACCCGGAAATCCTGGTGGTGTCCAACATCCTGGAGAACGGCCAGCCCATCGGCCTGGGCGATGCCGGGCATTTCTGGCATTCGGACCTGTCGTACAAGGCCGTGCCCAGCCTGGGCTCGCTGCTGCACGCGCAGGAGCTGCCGGGCGAGGGCGGCGACACCCTGTTCGCCGACCAGTACGCCGCCTGGGAGCGCCTGCCCGAGGACCTGAAGGCGCGCCTGCACGGCCTGCGGGCCGAGCACAGCTACCTGGCCAAGTACGAGGAACTGCGCGCCAAGAGCCCCTGGCGCCCCGCGCTGACCCCGGCGCAGAAGGCCGAAGTGGCGCCCGCCGTGCACCCGGTGGTGCGCACCCACCCGGAAACCGGGCGCCAGGCCTTGTTCGTCAACGAGCACTTCACCACCCGCATCGTCGGCCTGCCCGAGGCCGAAAGCCGCGAGCTGCTGGACCTACTGTTCGGGGCCAGCGTGGATGCCCGCCTGGTCTACCGCCACCGCTGGCAGCCGCACGACCTGGTGTTCTGGGACAACCGTGCCGTGCAGCACCTGGCTTCCGGCACGCCCGACAGCGAGCGCCGCAAGCTCTACCGCACCACGGTCGAGGGCGATGTGCCCGTCTGAAGAACTCCTCTTTTGATAGCTATTACCGCTGGTATCCATTGGCCTACAGCCACTTTTGACTGAAATTTCTCCCATGCCCGCTTTCGCACCTCTCACCACCCTCCTGGGCCGCAGGGCCCTCAGCGCCGCCACGGCCGCCAGCCTGCTGCTGGCCGGCCTGGGCCTGTCCGCGCCCGCCCGGGCCGCCGAAGGCCAGCTGCGCATTGCGCAGCAGTTCGGCGTCGTCTATCTGCTGCTGAACGTGGCGCAGGACCAGAAGCTGATCGAAAAGCACGGCAAGGCCGCTGGCGTGGACATCCAGGTCGAGTTCGTCAAGCTCTCGGGGGGGCCGGTGATCAACGATGCGCTGCTGTCCGGCAACATCGACATCGCGGGCGCGGGCATCGCGCCGCTGTTCACGCTGTGGGACCGCACCAAGGGCAAGCAGAACGTCAAGGGTGTGGCCTCGCTGGGCAACTTCCCGAACTATCTGATCAGCACCAACCCCCAGGTCAAGTCGATTGCCGACTTCGGCGACAAGGACCGCATCGCGCTGCCCGCCGTGGGCGTGTCCCTGCAATCGCGCATCCTGCAAATGGCCTCGGCCAAGCTCTGGGGCGACAAGGACTACCAGCGCCTGGACAAGCTGCAGGTGGCGCTGCCCCACCCGGATGCGGCGGCGGCGCTGATCAAGGGCGGCACCGAAATCAACGCCCACTTTGGCAATCCGCCCTTCCAGGAGCAGGAGCTGGCGGGCAACCCGCATGCGCACACCGTGCTCAAGTCCTACGACGTGCTGGGTGGCCCCTCGTCGGGCACGGTGCTGTACGCCACCGAGAAATTCCGCGCCGAGAGCCCCAAGACCTACAAGGCCCTGCTGGACGCGCTGGACGAAGCGGCCAAGTTCACCACCGCCCACCCCGAGAAGGCCGCCGACATCTACCTGAAACTGGCCGGCGGCCACACCGACCGCAAGCTGCTGCTGAGCGTGCTCAAGAACCCGGAGGTGCAGTTCAAGATCCGCCCGGAAAACACGCTGAAGATGGGCCAGTTCCTGCACCGCGTGGGGGCCATCAAGAACCCGCCGGCCTCGATCCAGGACTATTTCTTCGACGACCCGCACACCCAGGGCGGGAACTGACGCCGCCTGATGCCGATGTCTTTGCGAAGCACCTTGCCCCGGGTCGGTGGTTGGATGGGACGGCTGCCCGCGGTGGCCGCCCCCACGCCTGCAGCAGCCGTCGCCCCGCAGCCAAACGCCCAGGCGCCCTTGTTGCAGGTCGAGGGCGTGAGCATCGACTACCGCACCCGCGAGCGCGTGGTGCGGGCCACGCACCAGGTCTCGTTCGAAGTGCACGCGGCCGAGCGCTATGTGCTGCTGGGCGCCTCGGGCTGCGGCAAGTCCACGCTGCTCAAGTCGATTGCCGGCTTCATTCCGCCCAGCGAGGGCCAGATCCGGCTCCACGGCCAGCCCGTCACGCAGCCGGGCCCGGACCGGGGGGTGGTGTTCCAGGAGTTCGACCAGCTCCCGCCCTGGAAGACGGTGCGCGAGAACGTGATGTTTCCGCTGCTGGCGTCCAAGCGCTGCAGCCGGGCCGAGGCGTCCGAGCGCGCGCGGCACTACCTGGAGAAGGTGGGGCTGACGGCCTTTGCCGACGTGCACCCGCACCAGCTCTCGGGCGGCATGAAGCAGCGCGTGGCGATTGCCCGGGCGCTGGCCCTACAGCCGCAGGTGCTGCTGATGGACGAGCCCTTTGCCGCGCTGGACGCGCTGACCCGCCGGCGCATGCAGGAAGAGCTGCTCGCGCTGTGGGAGGAGTTCCGCTTCGCGCTGATCTTCGTCACCCATTCCATCGAGGAAGCGCTGGTGGTGGGCCACCGCATCGCCATCCTCTCGCCGCACCCGGGGCGCTTGCGCGCCGAGGTCAACAGCCACCCCTTCGGCCTGCACAGCCTGGGCGGGGCGGACTTCCAGGCCCAGGCGCGGCGCATCCACCAGCTGCTGTTCGACGAACCAGCGGC
>JAQUDN010000052.1 GCA_028685665.1 Burkholderiaceae bacterium
GTCAACGTCTTTCTGAAAGTGGGCATGGAGGTACGCTGGGAAGGCTTCAGCGGCAGCCTGGACGACGCCATCAACGAAGGCGTGCGCCGTGGCTACAACCACCCCGACAACACGCTGGGCGCCAGCGTCGTGGCCGACCCCCAGTTCGCCCGCAAGAACACCAAGGACAACACACCCGCCGTGATCTTCACGGAGATCGTGCCTGGCAACACCGTGGACATCACCGTGGCCGCCAAGGGCGGTGGCTCCGAGAACAAATCCAAAATGGTCATGATGAACCCCAGCGACAACCTCGTGGACTGGGTGCTCAAGACCGTGCCCACCATGGGTGCCGGCTGGTGCCCTCCAGGCATGCTGGGGATCGGTATCGGCGGCACGGCCGAGAAAGCCGTGCTCATGGCCAAGGAAAGCCTCATGGACGACCTGGACATGTACGAACTGCAAGCCAAGGCGGCCAGCGGCAGCGCCCTCGATGACGTGGAAAAGCTGCGCCTGGAACTGTTCGAAAAGGTCAACGCTCTGGGCATTGGCGCCCAGGGCCTGGGTGGCCTGACCACCGTGCTCGACATCAAGATCAAGATGTACCCCACCCACGCGGCCAGCAAACCCGTGGCCATGATCCCCAACTGCGCAGCCACCCGCCACGCCCACTTCGTGCTGGACGGCTCCGGACCCGTCTACCTCGACCCACCGAGCCTGGACCTGTGGCCCAAGGTTGATTGGACCCCGGACACCGAGAAGAGCCAGCGCGTGGACCTGAACACCCTGACCAAGGAACAGGTGGCCAGCTGGAAACCAGGCCAAACGCTGCTGCTCAACGGCAAGATGCTCACGGGCCGCGATGCCGCCCACAAGCGCATCCAGGACATGCTGGCCAAGGGCGAAAAGCTGCCCGTGGACTTCACCAACCGCGTCATCTACTACGTGGGTCCTGTGGACCCGGTCAAGGGCGAAGCCGTGGGCCCCGCAGGCCCCACCACCGCTACGCGCATGGACAAATTCACCGACATGATGCTGGAAGAAACCGGCCTGATCGCCATGATCGGCAAGGCCGAGCGTGGCCCGGTGGCCATCGAATCCATCAAGAACCACAAGAGCGCCTATCTGATGGCCGTGGGCGGCGCGGCCTATCTGGTCTCCAAGGCCATCAAGACCGCCAAAGTGGTCGGCTTTGAAGACCTGGGCATGGAAGCCATCTACGAATTCGACGTGGTCGACATGCCCGTGACCGTGGCCGTCGATTCGGGTGGCACCAGCGCGCACATCACCGGCCCGTCCGAATGGCAAAAACGCATCGCCACAGGCGAATTCAAGGGCATCAACGTCGCTTCGGCCTGATCGCCTCTGGGTCACCGCGCGGGCCTCTGCCACGCGGTGACCCCCCCCCTTTTTCACCCCACTGGCCCGATGAAGGGCCATACCGATGCGATGACCTTGGCCCCGGAACAGCCGATTGGTGTTTTCGACAGTGGCGTGGGTGGACTGAGTGTTTTGCAGGCGCTGCGCACTGAGTTACCCCACGAACGCTTTGTCTACCTGGCCGACAGCGCCAACGCCCCTTACGGAGAGCGCGGTGATGCCTTCGTGGCAGCGCGCACCCACGCCATCACCCAATACCTGCGTGACGTCCACCACATCAAGGCCCTGGTCGTGGCATGCAATACCGCCACCGCAGCCGCCATCCACGAAGTGCGCAGCAGCCATCCCGACCTGCCCCTGGTCGGCCTGGAACCAGCCCTGAAACCTGCGGTCGCACGGAGCAAGACAGGGCGCATCGGCGTGATAGCGACCCGGGGCACCCTGTCCAGCGCCAAGTTTGGCAAGCTGCTCGCCTCCCTGGCCGGCGAGGCAGATATTGTGGTGCAGGCCTGCGATGGCCTGGCCCATGCCATTGAACGCGCTACCGCCTGCAGCCAGCCAGGCATGCCTCCGCACGCTCTAGAAGTCAGAACACTCTGCGACCGCTATCTCAAGGCAATGGGCTCTTTTGGCGTCGAGAAAGGGCAAATCGACACCCTGGTGCTGGGTTGTACCCACTACATCTTTGCCCGGGATGCATTGCGTGCGCTGGTGGGGCCCGGCGTGCAATTCATCGACACAGGGGCCCCAGTAGCCCGCCAGACACGCCGCCTGCTACAGACCGCCGGACTGCTCCACTCAGAGGACATACCCCTTTCGCGGGAAACGGCATTGCAGCTGCTCACGACAGGCTCCCTGGCCCACCTGCAGACGGTGGCACAGCACTGGCTGCAATTGCCTTCCAGCTGCTGCGCCGCAGTGGTCGTACCTTGAACTCCCAGAAAAACAGCAAAAACACGCTGCAGAGCACATCCGGAAAGCGGTGATAGCTATTAATTTGATAGTTCTTCAACCGACCACAAGCAATCACCCGCCTGGTCCAGATGCGTCAGGTACAGGCGCACATCGAACTCAAACTGGTGGTACTGAGGTTCCATGTGCTCGCAGAGTTGGTAGAACGCTTTGTCGTGCTGCTTCTCCCGCAAATGCGCCAGTTCGTGCACCACGATCATGCGCAGGAATTCGCCAGGCACTTGCTTGAAAAAGGAGGCAATGCGAATCTCGTGGCGCGCCGCCAGGCGATTGCCCTGCACACGGGACACTGCAGTGTGCAAACCCAAGGCATGCCGCACGACATGGATCTTGCTGTCAAAAACGACCTTGTTCACGGTGCCTGCGTTGCGCAGGTAACGGCCCTTGAGTTCTGAGGCGTAGTCGTACAAGGCCTTGTCACTGCGTACCGTGTGGGCTTGTGGGTATTTGCGCAGCAACACAGCACCAAGGCGCCCCTGCGCCAACAGATCGCGGGCCTGGACCTGGAGCGGCTCGGGATAGGAGCGCAGGTACGGAAGATCGGTCTTCATCAGGACAGCCCCTGCGGCTCAGCGATCAACCTCTTGGGACAAGGTCTGGCGGCCTCATCCATGCCCCCCTCCCCACCGACAGGAGTCAATGCAGATGGCGGGGCCGGCGTCCGCCGCCATGGCCATTGCCAGCCCCCCCCGGTCCCCGGGGGGGTTTGCCGATTTCCAAGGAGTTCACCAGATCATCGAAGCGCTGGCCGAAAAGCTTGTCAATCTCCGCCACAACGCCCCCCAACTCGGCCCCATCAAAATGGCGCTCCATCATGTTCACGACATCCTGAACCAGCAAATCACGCTGCACCTGCATGATGGCGGCAGGGGTCGGCCCGACGAACAACATCACAAAGTCATCCCGTGACTCGGCGCCCTCTTCTTCCTCGTCTTCATCAAAATCGGTGTCATAGAACGTGACCTCCAGAGCGGCTCCCTGATCGGCCAGCTCATTGAGGCTCATGCACATCTCGTCGAGGGACTGGCGAAAGTCTTCATCGCCCCGGACCGTCCAGCAAATCTGCAGCAAGTGCGTCTGCGGATCGAACTTGATTCCCGGCTCTTCTTCATAAGCACTGGCAGCACCATCCACCAAAGAGCGAGCACCCGCGTATTTCCAGAGCGGCTTCAGCGCTTCCTGCAACTGCTCAAAGCCAGCGTCAGCACGCAAAGGGACCTGTCCATGGACATGAATTTCAAAAGGAGCGTTGTAACTAGACATGATTGAACCGTAATGGTGCCCCGAGCCGGGATCGAACCGGCACGCCCTCTCTCGAGAAGCGGCGGATTTTAAGTCCGCAGTGTCTACCAATTTCACCATCGGGGCGCCGACTGCAGCGCGCGATGGCACAGCGGCAGACTAAACCCGGCAGCCGTTGTGCGCAATACCCTGCGCGTGACCACGGCAGAGAACACCCAACGCGCCTTATCGAACCACAATAAAAAAGGGAAGCCGAAGCTTCCCTTGCAAATTTTGGAGCGGGAAAAGAGTCTCGAACTCTCGACCTCAACCTTGGCAAGGTTGCGCTCTACCAACTGAGCTATTCCCGCATTCAGGCACATCAATCACGATGTATCCTGGAAAGATTTTTATTATACCTTAATTCTCAAGGACCACCCACACACCGCTGCAATTTTCACACACGCAAAGGTGACAGAAGCGCCCAGAAGACGTCACGCTGTTTTTAGACACCTGCACGAGCCCCAGGCGGAACAGGTCCATCCGGAAATGAACGGACAACACAGGGGACAAGGCTGACAAAGGAAAACCCCTGCTACTTTTGATAGCAGGGGTTTTTATTTGGGGTGGCTGATGGGGCTCGAACCCACGACAACAGGAATCACAATCCTGGACTCTACCAACTGAGCTACAGCCACCGTAGCTTTGAATTATAGCCCTAAAAATCCATGATTTTGGGTGAAATTCATTTAACTTCAACCCTGTACCGATATGGGGGGCCGAGGCACCTTGAACTTGACCTTGAAACGCTCCTTGAGCACCTCGTAATAGGCCTGCGCTTCGGCCCTGGCCCACCACTGGAGATACTGCTGTCGCTGCTGAAGGGCCTGGGTCTCGGAGACCGCTGCACGGGGAACCAGTCGGTTGACTTTCACCACGGCATAGCCTTGCTCACCCAGATCGACCCCTGTCCAGGCAGGCAGCACTTCCGTCCCACTGCGAAGGACGGCATCGACCAGAGGACGTGCTTGGTTTTGCAACTGATCGCGCGAAACCACGATCGCAGGGGACAGGCCAGACGCACTGTCGGGGCTCGCTTTCCATGCCAGCATTTTTGCTTCGCCTTCTTTGCGTGCCAAGGCAGCCGATTGGTCCGCCACATAAAGGGCACGCACCCGGTCACGGACCTCGTCCAAGGGCAGATTGCGCGCTGGCGTATACGCGGTGACCCGCCCTGCCACCATCTGGTTAGGACCGATCTCAACCGCTTCGGTATTTCGTTTGTGCTCAAGAGAGTCGGCTGAAAACAGGGCCTCCAGGAACTTGCTGTTGGCCAGCGCACCCATGGCCCCCGGTGCAGGCGTACGCACGAGGCCAGAAGCCTTCTGCAGTTTGAGCTTCAGTTTGTCAGCCACGGACTGCAAATTGTCGGATTGTTCATAGACTCCGTTTGCAAACGACTCCGCCACTTCGGCGTATTTGCGCTGGGCCTGCTGCTGGCGCAATTCAGCCTCCAGAGAGGGACGCAACTCCTCAAAAGAAGGCTGACGGGGTGTTTTGATGTCTGTCAGCAAAATGATGTGGTAGCCGAAATCCGTTTCGACCACGTCACTGAGCTCATTTTTCTTCATGGCAAAAGCCGCATCTTCGAAAGGCTTGACCATGGCACCGCGACCGAAGAAGTTCAAATCGCCACCAGAGGCTGCCGATCCCGTATCTTCCGAAGATTTCTTGGCAAGCTCGGAAAAACTGGCGGGTGCCTTGCGCACCTGCTCCAGCAACTGCGCAGCGCGCTCCTTGGCTTTTTCACGCTCGGCAGGCGGGGCGTTTTTGGCCGCATTGATCAGGATGTGGCTGGCACGACGCTCCTCTTTACTTCCCAGGCGTGCGATGTTTTCCTTGTAATAAGTGCGCAAGTCTTCTTCGTTCAAGGCAATTCCGGCACGAACGCCTTCCAAGTCAAGGACGACATATTCAATCGCCGCCTGCTCTGGCTGCTGGAATTGAGCCGTGTGCGCTTTGTAGTAGGCCTCCAGGTCTGGATCGGCCACCGCAACCTTGCCAGCAAAGTCGCTGGGCAGAAACCGGGCAACCTGGATTTCCCGACGCTGGTACAGCGCATCAAACGCCAGCTTGTTCAAAGACTCCCCCACCACGGCCGTTCCCATCACACTGCCCATGACCTGGTTCAACGCCAGGTCCCGGCGGACATTGGCCTCAAAACCTTCGGGGGTCATGCCTTGTGCAGCCACCAGCGCCCGATAAGCCTCGGCATCGAGTGATCCGTCAGGACGCTTCAAGCCAGCAATGGCGGGAATCTCCTGCAGACTGCGCGCCAAGCGGCTGTCGCTCACCACCAGGTGCATCTTTTGGGCTGCAGCCTGCAGGACCCGGTCGCGCACCAGACGTTCCAGCGTGGCATAGCGGGCCTCTGGTGAATCCAGCAATTTGGGATCGATCGACGGCGACTGCGCCCGAATACGGTCGGTTTCAGACTTATGGGCATTGTCCCAATCGGTCTGGTTGATCTTGTGTCCATCCACCAGCGCAACGACAGGACTTTTTTCAGAGAAATAGTTGCTGTCGATGCCCACCAGCACAAACGAAGGAATGATCAACAAGAACAGCAAGATCATCACGATCCTGGAATGCTTGCGGATGGATTCAAACATGGTCGATCTTTCAGAGACAAAAAAGAAAAGGCGAACTTTCGTTCGCCTTTGCATCGGTGGTGGGTGCTGACGGGGTCGAACCGCCGACCTACGCCTTGTAAGGGCGCCGCTCTACCAACTGAGCTAAGCACCCCACCTTAACTTCTGATCAATTCAAAGCATCTTTCAATGCTTTGCCTGGACGAAACTTTGGAACCTTGGCTGCCTTGATTTTAATCGCAGCCCCTGTCCGGGGATTGCGGCCTGTGCGAGCGGCGCGCTTACCGACCGCAAATGTACCAAAACCAACGAGAGAGACTGTACCGCCTTTTTTCAGGGTTTTCTTGACGGCGTCGATGGTTGATTCCAATGCACGTGCTGCAGCGGCCTTCGAAATATCGGCGTTGGTCGCAATGTGCTCGATCAATTCGGTTTTGTTCACAAGAAGCCTCTCGGGAAAATGCTTAAAGGTTTTGGGGGGTTCTCAAACAGCGACCCTGGAGACAGCTTTTGAAACAGGTTCATGCGTTTTGCAGCATGAAATGGAGCGAATGAACATTCGCGGTACCCTGCACCCATGAACCTTGTTCGTATCAATAGGATGCGCTGCCTCACAACAGCGTTGGCTGGAATTCTATGCGCATTTCCTGGCATGGCCGTCTCACCCGGGTGCTTTTGTCGGAATCGTGTCACACGGATGCCATGTCCTGTGGACAGGCCATGCACGAGGACAAAAGGGGTGAAAAAATGCGCTGGCCCCCATGCACCCGAGGCCGACATGGCCTGCGCAGACACCGGAGCGATCGATGCGGGCACCGGGCAGGACGGGCCACGCAAGGCCAGAATGGCTCCTGATTCAGAAGCTACTGATGCGGATGCCGCCAGCCTGAGAGGGCAAAAACGCCCAAAATCAACGCACCCGCGCCCGGATTTCGGGCAGGGCTTTCTGGAGGTAATACACCATGGACCACACCGTCAGCACGGCCGAGGCCCAGATCAGCCAAGTGCCCCACACACCGGTATCAACCGTCCCCCAGAGCAGGCCGTTGTAGAGCAAAAAGGGGATGGCGACCATCTGCACCGTGGTCTTGACCTTGCCGATCATGTGCACTGCGACGCTCTTGCTGGCACCGATCTGCGCCATCCATTCGCGCAGGGCCGAGATGGCGATTTCGCGGCCGATGATGATGAGGGCCACAAAGACATCGGCGCGCTGCAGGTGCACCAGCACCAGCAGCGAAGCGCAGACCAGGAACTTATCCGCCACCGGGTCGAGAAAGGCCCCAAACGACGAGGCCTGGTTGAGCTTGCGGGCCAGGTACCCATCAAGCCAATCGGTGGCGGCGAACACCACGAACATCACCGTGGCAATGAGGTTGCGTGCGGGCTCATCCAGGGGTGCATAGAAGACCCCCACGATCAAAGGTATCGCGACGATGCGCGTCCAGGTCATGATGGTGGGGATGGTCAGAAACATGGGGCGATTGTGTCATGAGGGGATGGGGCTCCCACTGAGGGCGGCGGCAGCAGGAACTCAGCGCAATGCGCGGTAAATGTCCTCGGCCAGTTCGCGCGAAATACCGTCCACGGTGAGCAGGTCTTCGACACTGGCCGATGCCACGCCGCGCACACCGCCAAAGCGCTGCAGCAGGCGGGCCCGCTTCTTGGGACCGATGCCCGGAATGTCTTCCAGTTGGCTGCCGCCCACGCGCACCTTGGCCCGCTGGGCCCGCATACCGGTGATGGCGAAACGGTGGGCCTCGTCGCGGATCTGGGCGACCAGCATCAGCGCGGCGGAATCCCGTCCCAGGGACACCTTGTCCCGGCCGTCGGCAAACACCAGCTCTTCCAGACCCACTTTGCGCCCCTCGCCTTTTTCCACACCGACGATGCGCGACAGGTCCAGCCCCAGCGCGGTAAAGACTTCACGCGCCATGCTGACCTGGCCTTTGCCGCCATCCACCAGGACGAGGTCGGGCAGGCGGCCGCGGCCAGAAGGCGGCTCCACGCCGCCCGACTCGCGCAGCGCTTCGGCCACCTTGGTGTAGCGGCGCGTCAGCACCTGGCGCATGGCGGCATAGTCGTCGCCCCCCGTGATGCCCTCGATCTTGTAGCGCCGGTATTCACTGCTCTGCATCTTGTGGTGGTGAAACACCACGCACGAGGCCTGGGTGGCCTCTCCGGCGGTGTGCGAAATGTCGAAGCACTCGATGGTGAGCGCATCCAGGTCGTCGGCCACCAAGTCCAGCGCCTCGGCCAAGGCCCGGGTGCGCGCCTGCTGCGAGCCCTCTTCGGCCAGCAGGCGGGCCAGTTGCAAGGCCGCGTTTTGCTGGGCCATGTCCAGCCAGGCGCGGCGCTGCTCCCGCGGCTGGTGCACGGCGCTCACGCGCACGCCGGACTGCTCCGACAGCGCCTCCAGCAGCCCTTTGTCCACGGGTTCGCTGGTGACCAGCACCGGCGGTACGGGAACACCGATGTAATGCTGCGCCAGGAAGGCTTCGAGAACCAGGACCTCCACGCGGCGCGCGGGACCCGCTGCGGCCTCGTCAAGCCCTTCGCCCTCCTCCTCCGCAAACACCGCCGCGGCGTCTTCGACATGCACGGGAAAGTACGGGCGGTCCCCCAGATGGCGGCCACCACGCACCATGGCCAGGTTCACGCAGGCACGCCCGCCCTGCACACGCACGGCCAGGATGTCCACATCCTTGTCGGAGACCGTCTCGATGGACTGCTGGTGCAGCACGCGCGCGAGGGCCTGGATCTGGTTGCGCACCTCGGCGGCCTGCTCGAAGGCCAGTTGTTCGGCATGCGCCATCATGCGCACTTCCAGCGACTGGAGCAGCTCCTGGGTTTCGCCCCGCAACAGGGCCTCGGCATGCTGCACATCGGCGGCATAGGCCTCGGGGCTGATCAGATCGACACAGGGGCCGCTGCAGCGCTTGATCTGATAGAGCAGGCAGGGCCGGGTGCGGTTGCTGAACACCGTGTCTTCGCAAGTGCGCAGCCGGAACACTTTCTGCAGCAGCTGCAGGGTCTCCTTGACGGCCCAGGCACTGGGGTACGGACCGAAATAACGGTGTTTTTTGTCCACCGCGCCCCGGTAATACGCCATGCGCGGAAAGACCTGCCCCGGCCCCTCGCTGCGCGGGGCCGCCTGGGCGCTGCCCGTGATCTTGAGGTAGGGGTAGCTCTTGTCGTCCCGGAACAGGATGTTGAACTTGGGGTTCAGCGTCTTGATGAGATTGTTTTCCAGCAGCAGCGCCTCGGCCTCGGAGCGCACCACGGTGGTCTCCATGCGCACGATCTTGCTGACCATGTGGCCAATGCGCGTGCCGCCATGGTTTTTGTGGAAGTAGCTGGACACCCGCCGCTTCAGGTGCAGCGCCTTGCCCACATACAACAGGGCGCCCTGGGCGTCGAAATACCGGTAAACCCCCGGAAGGGCAGGCAAGGCGGCCACCTGGGCCAGCAATTCTTCAGAGTGCACGTCAGACATGGGGCCTATTGTGGCGGCGCCCCGAAGGCCTCGCCCCGGGCGGCGGCATATTCCCCGGGGCCATAGCCATATGCAGCACAGGAGAAAGCGCAGCGCTACAGTCCCTCTTTGCATTGATTGATCCCCGGACCCCCAAGGAGCCCCATGTCCCAGACCGCCCTGTCTCTCTCGTCCCGCTACGGCGGCACCCCGCCCGCCGTCACGCTGCCCGCACTGCCGATCTTCGACACCCTGCTGGCCCACGCATCGGTGCGCCATTTCCTGCCCGACGCCTTGCCGGAACAGACCCTGCCCACCCTGCTGGCAGCGGCGCAGTCGGCGGCCAGTTCTTCGAACCTACAAACCTGGAGCGTGGTCGCCGTGCAATCGCAGGAACGCCGCGACCGGCTCTCGCAACTCGCTGGCAACCAGGCGCACATCCGCCAGGCGCCCCTGCTGCTGGTCTGGCTGGCCGACCTCTCCCGCACCCGCCGCATGGGCGAACAGCTGCAGGCCCCGGTGGCCGGCACCGATTACCTCGACACCTTCCTGATGTCTGCCATCGATGCCACGCTGGCCGCACAGAACGCCACGCTGGCCGCAGAAGCCCTGGGCCTGGGCACGGTGTACATCGGCGGCATGCGCAACCAACCGGAAGCCGTGGCCCAGGAACTGGGCCTGCCGCCCGGCGTGTTCGCGGTGTTTGGACTGGTGGTGGGCCACCCCGATCCGGCCAAGCCCGCCGCCATCAAGCCCCGCCTGCCGCAATCCAAGGTACTGCACCACGAGCAATACCAGACCCCGACCACCCTGGCCGAGGAAGTGGGCGACTACGACGCGCACCACCGCGCTTTCCAGGCCAGCCAGGGCATGCCGATCAAGGACTGGAGCCAACAGGTCGTGGAGCGCCTGCACGGCCCCGAGTGCCTGAGCGGCCGCCATCTGCTGGTCGAGTCCCTGCACCGCATGGGTTTTCCGCTGCGCTGACCCGGCGGGGGGGCGATGCAGCGGTATGCCCCCCGCTTCAAAAGCTATCAAAAATATAGCTACAACTGCTTACCCATCAAGCGCCAGAGCCTGATTGGATGCCTGAGCATCATTCGGCCTCGATTTTCGAGGCCTTGACCACCGTGGCCCAGCTGGCCAGCTCGGCTTTCACCTTGTCGCCCAGTTGCTGCGGATTTTGGTAGTCGGCGCTTGCCCCCTGGGCCTGGGCCTTCTGCCGGAATTCGGGGTTCTGCACCACGGTGCGGATGTCGGCGCTGAGTTTGTCGATCACCGGCTTGGGCACCCCGGCCTGGGCAAACACCGCAAACCAGGAGGTCGCATCGACCTTGGGGTAGCCGGCTTCCGCCGTGGTTGGCACCTCGGGCAGGCTGGGCAGACGCTCTTTGCCCGTCACGGCCAGCACGCGCAGCTTGCCGCTGGCGATGTGCGGCATGAAGGGCGGCGCGGTGCCAAACGTCAGGTCCACCTGCCCGCCGAGCAGGTCTTGCAGCGCGGGGCCGGTGCCTTTGTAGGGCACATGCACCATCTTGATGCCGCCCTGCTGCTCCAGCATGGCGCCCGTCACGTGCTGCAGCGAGCCATTCCCCGACGAGGCGTAGTTGAGCTGGCCCGAATGGGCCTTGGCATAGGCGATCAGCTCGGGCAGGGTCTTGAAGGGCAGATCGGCCCGCACCACGATGATCTGCGGGGCCGAGATCACCTGGGCCACCGGCTGAAAGTCGGCCGGCTCCCACTGCTTTTGCCGGGTGAGGTGGGGCGAGATCACGTGGTAGCCCGAGTACTGCATCAGCAGCGTGTAGCCATCGGGCTCGGCGCGCTTGACCTGCGCCGCAGCAATGCTGCCGTTGCCGCCGCCCTTGTTGTCCACCACCACCGACTGCCCCAGCACGGGCGACAGCGCCTGCGCCACCATGCGGGCCGACAGGTCGGTGGTGCCGCCCGCCGCCGTGGGAACGACCAGGGTGACGGTCCGGGCGGGATAGGCGCCCTGGGCCCAGGCGGTGGAGGCGGCCGCACCGGCCAAGGCGAAGCCGGCCAGGGCCGTGAACAAATATGTGGATGTGATTTTTTGGGGCACAGTGTCTCCGGTTTCTGGAATAAGTGAGGGGGTCAATCGACCGTGGCGCCGGTGTCTTTCACGACACGGCTCCATTTGGGCAGGTCGGCCTGCACCAGGGCGCCCAATTGGGCCGCCGTGCCTTTGAAAGGCTCGCAGCCCACGGCCGCCAGCTTGTCGAGCACGTCCTTGTGCTCCAGCGCGCGGGCCACTTCGGCCTGCAATTGCGCCACGACGGCAGCGGGGGTGCCCGCAGGGGCAAACAGGGCGTACCAGGGCGCCTGGCCAAAGCCTTTGAGCGTCTCGCCCATCGTGGGGACGTCGGGCAAGGCGGCCACCCGCTTTTCGTTGACCACGCCCAGCACCTTGAGCTTGCCGGCCTTGATGAAGGCCATCACCGAGGGCAGGCTTTGCACCGACAAAGGCACCTGCCCCCCGACGACGTCGGTGGCCGCCGCCGCCGAGCCCTTGTAGGGAATGTGCTGCAGCTGGATGCCCGCCGCCTTTTGCAGCATTTCACCAATCAGGTGGTTCAGGGTGCCGTTGCCGGCCGAGGCCATCGCATATTTACCCGGCTGGGCCTTGGCCAGCGCGACCAGCTCGGCCACGGTGCTGGCCGGAAACGAGGGATGGGCCACCAGCACATAACCCGCGGTGGCGATCGGGGCCACGGGGGCAAAGTCCTTGACCGGATCGAAACCGGGCTGGCGGTAAAGCGCGGGGCCGATCACATGGGCGCTGTCGGACGTCAGCAGCAGGGTGTAACCGTCGTTTTTGGCCCGTGCGGTGGCTGCGGTGGCCAGGGTGCCGCCCGCGCCGGGGCGGTTGTCCACCAGCACGCTCTGGCCCAGCTGTTCACTGAGTTTTTGCGCCAGCACCCGGGCGATGGTGTCGTTGGCCCCGCCCGCCGCCTGGGGCACGACCAGCGTGAGGGGCCTGGACGGGAATTTCTCCTGGGCCCAGACCGCCGTGGCGCCAGAGAACACAGAAAGAACGGCTGTCACCGCCCCCAGGGCGGCCAGGGAACGGCGGGAACGCAGGATGGGGCTCATCAAAAGTCTCCTTGTAAAAGGGGTCGGCCTGCCGGGATGACCGCGGGGTTCATGCCCCACGGGCCAGGGCGCGGTCCCGCAGCGCGGCATAGCCCTCGGGCACCGGGTGCAGCGCCTCGCGCGGCCCCGCCTGGGCAATCTGGCTGGGAATACCGTGGCCCACCAGGGCCGGCAGGCGCTGCGCCGCCGCCGTGAGCTGCAACAGGTCCACGCCCGTGTCATAGCCCATGAGCTGCAGCGCGTGCACGACCTCCTCGCTGCACACATTGCCGCTGGCCCCAGGCGCATAGGGGCAGCCGCCCAGCCCGCCGAGCGCAGCATCGAAACGGTCGGCCCCCGCCGCCATGGCGGCCAGCACATTGGCCAGGCCCATGCCGCGCGTGTTGTGAAAGTGCAGCGTGCAATCCACGTCCGGCCAGCGCGCCCGGGCGGCGGCCGTGAGCTGGTGCACCTGGGTCGGATAGGCCATGCCCGTGGTGTCGCACAGCGTCACCCCGCGCACCCCCAGGTCGACAAAGCGCTGCACCCAGCCCCAGACCTCGGCCGGGGCCACCTCGCCCTCCATGGGGCAACCGAACACGCACGACAGCGAGACATTCACCGCGACGCCCGCGGATTGCGCCGTGGCCACCACCTGCGCCAGGCCGCCAAAGGACTGCGCCCGCGTCTGGCGCAGATTGGCCAGGTTGTGGGTTTCGCTGGCCGACATGACGAGGTTCAACTCGTCCGCCCGCGCTTCGATGGCGCGCTCGGCCCCGCGCACATTGGGCACCAGGGCGCTGTAGACGGTGCCCGGGCGGCGGGTGATCTCACGCAGCACGATGTCAGCGTCCCGCAGGGCCGGGATGGCGGTGGGTGAAGTGAACGAGGTGACCTCGATCTTGGCCAGTCCGGCTGCCGACAGCGCATTGGCCAGCGCGATCTTGTCCTTGGTCGGCACAAACACCGGCTCCATTTGCAGACCATCGCGCAGGCCAACCTCCTGCACATGGATGCGGCGCCCCGCCCCATGCCAAACGCTGGGAGGCTGCGGGCTCATCGAACCACCCCCTTGCTGCGCAGCAGGGCCACCTGCGCGGCGGACAACCCCGCTTCGGCGAGCACCGCATCGGTGTCGTCGCCCAGGCCCGGCGCACTGCTGCGCACGGTCCCGGGGGTGAGCGACAGCTTGGGCACGATGCCCGGTACTTCGAGGGTGTGGCCGTCCCGCGTCTGCTGGCTCAGCAGCATGTCCCGCGCGCGGTAATGGGGGTCTTCGGCAATGTCCTTGGCGGTGTAGACCTTGCCCGCCGGCACCCGCGCGGCGGCCAGGGCGTCGAGCACCTGCTGCACGCGGCGCTGCGCGCTCCAGGCGCCGATGGCGGCATCGATCTCGTCCACCCGGGCCACGCGGCCGGTGTTGTTGGCCAGGTCGGGCGCCTGGCCCAGGTCAGGGCGGCCAATGGTGTCCATCAGGCGCTTGAAGATGCTGTCGCCATTGCCCGCGACCAGCACCCAGCCGTCCTGGCAGGGGTAGGCATTCGATGGCGCGATGCCCGGCAGCGCGCTGCCCGCGGCCTCGCGCACCACGCCAAAGGCGCTGTATTCGGGGATCAGGCTTTCCATGACGTTGAACACCGCCTCGTGCAGCGCCACGTCGATCACCTGGCCCTGACCGCCGTTGACCTTGCGGTGGTAGAGCGCCATCAGCACGCCGATCGTGCCGTGCAGCGCCGCCAGGGTGTCGCCAATCGACACGCCCACGCGCACCGGCACGCGGCCGGGTTCGCCCGTCAGGTGGCGCAGGCCGCCCATGGCCTCGCCGATGGCGCCAAAGCCGGGCAGATCGCGGTAAGGCCCCGTCTGGCCGTAGCCCGAGATGCGCAGCATCACCAGGCCGGGGTTGAGCGCGTGCAGCGCCTCGGGGCCCATGCCCCAGCCTTCGAGCGTGCCGGGGCGGAAGCTTTCGACCAGCACGTCGGCCTCGGCAATCAGGCGGCGGGCCAGGTCCTGGCCCTCTGCCTGGCGCAAATCCAGCGCCACCGAGCGTTTGTTGCGCGACTGCACCTGCCACCAGACCGAGGTGCCGTCCTGGATCAGGCGCCAGTTGCGCAGCGGGTCGCCGGCATCGGGGGCCTCGATCTTGATGACGTCGGCGCCAAATTCGCCCAGCGTCTTGCCGCAAAAGGGGCCGGCGATCAGCTGCCCCATCTCGACGACACGCACGCCGTGCAAGGCCGAAGGGGAGGCGGGCGGGGAAACCAACGAATGCATCCAGGGGCTCCAAAAAAGGGCTCGGTGCGAGCCCTGTGCGCGCAATGATGCGCAGCCGGGGGCTTGTTTGCAAAACGCTGATGCGTGAAGCTGCCATCGCAAACCGGCATGGCAGACCTCGGCCTTGCTACCATGGGCGCCCCATGAAACTCGACCCCGTCTCCTTGCGCCTCTTTGTGGCCGTGATGGAAGAAAACACCATTGCCGCCGCCGCCGCGCGCGAACACCTGGCCGCCTCGGCCGTGAGCCGCCGCCTGGCCGACCTGGAAGAGGCCCTGCAGGTCGCGCTGTTCACCCGCAGCAACCGCGGCACCGAACCCACCGCCGCCGCCTTTGCCCTGCTGAACCGGGCTCGGAGCGTGCTGAATGAACTGGATGGCATCGCCAGCCAGATGCGCGAGTACGGCAGCGGCCAGCGCGGCCATGTGCGCGTGGTGGCCAATATTTCGGCCATCACGCAGTTCCTGCCCGCCCAGTTGCAGAGCTTTCTGGCCTTGCACCCGCAGGTCGATGTCCGGCTGCAGGAGCACATCAGCAGCGCCATCGCCCAGGCCGTGGCCGAAAACGCGGCGGATGTGGGCATCCTGAACGCCGGCCACTACGGCGATCGCGTCACCCTGCTGCCCTACCGCCGCGACGAACTCGTGCTGGTGGTGCCGGCCCAGCACCGCCTCGCGGACCGCCAGGCCGTCACCTGGCCCGAAGCCCTGGCCTTTGACCTGGTGGGCGCACACCCGGGCAGCGCCATCAACAACCTGCTGATCCGCGCTGCCGCCGAAGCCCAGTTGCCACTGCGCATGCGCATGCAGGTCACCAGCTACGACGCCTTGTGCCTGATGGTCAACGCCGGCCTGGGCGTGGGGGTGCTGCCCCGCGGCAGCGCCGCGCTCTACCAGGGCACGCTGGCGATCCGGGCCCTCACGCTGAACGAACCCTGGGCGCACCGGCAGCTCGCCTTGTGCGTGCGCTCGGAAGAACCCCTGTCCCGCGTGGCCCAGCTGCTGGTGCAGCACCTGCGCACCCCGTCCGACCACGGCCTCCATGCCATGAGCCCCGCCCTTCCATGAACACCCCTCCCCCGCTTCAGTGGGACCTCTTCTGCCAGGTCATCGACAACTACGGCGACATCGGCGTGTGCTGGCGCCTGGCCAGCCAGCTCGCCGCGCGCGGGCAGCGCGTGCGCCTGTGGGTGGACGATGCCTCGGCCCTGGCCTGGATGGCCCCCGAGGGCTGCCCCGGCGTGGAGCTGCGCGACTGGAACGCCCCGCCCCCCAGCGCCCTGGACGCCGCCACCGACGTGCTGGTGGAAGCCTTTGGCTGCGAGATCCCGCCGGCCTTCCTAGCGCATTGCACCGCCACCGCCCTGCGCACGGGCCAGCGCCCGGTGTGGATCAACCTCGAATACCTGTCGGCCGAAAGCTATGTGGAGCGCATGCACCGCCTGCCCTCCCCCTTGCAGCAAGGCCCGGCAGCGGGCTGGACGCGCTGGTTCTTCTACCCCGGGTTCACGCCGCGCACCGGAGGTTTGTTGCGCGAGACCGATCTGCATCGGCGCCAGCAGGCCTTTGCCACCCACGACCGGGCCGCCTGGCGAGCGGCCGCCGCGGCCGGCCATGGCCCCGGGGTCGCACAGGCCCGCTGGATCTCGCTGTTCAGCTACGAGCCGGCCGCCTTGCCCGCCTTGCTGGACTGGGCGCAGCAACACCCCACGCACCTGCTCGTCACGCCCGGCCGCTCCACGCAGGCCGTGCAGGCGCTGGTGCCGCCGCCCGCGACGAGCGTCAAGCATGAAATCGGGCTCAAATGCTTGTCGGATCAGCGCGGGCAGCTCTGTATTTCATACCTCAACCCCTGCCCCCAAGCCCCGTTTGACCACCTGCTGTGGGCCTGCGACTTCAACGCCGTGCGCGGCGAGGACTCACTGGTGCGCGCCCTGTGGGCCGGCCAGGCCCTTGTCTGGCACATCTACCCCCAGCACGACCAGGCCCACCACGACAAGCTGCAGGCCTTTCTGGACTGGCTGGACGCGCCGCCCACCCTGCGCCGCTTCCATGCCGCGTGGAACCAACTTGACGACACGCCCCTGGAAATGCCGGCCCCCACCGTGCTGGCGGAATGGACCGCCTGCGTTCAGGCCGCACGGGCGCGGCTGCTGGCGCAGGACGATCTGGTGAGCCAGCTTTTGGGCTTCGTCATGGAAAAACGCTAAAATCCGTGGTTTTGCGCAAAACAAGCGCGGCACACGGGTGCCCCGCACCAGCGCATTCCCGCCGCAGAATATGCATCGGCATGGCCAGGCCCTCCAGCCGCCCGCCCGCGCGTTGAGCGGCCCCAACCTCAGCAAAACTGCTATGAAAATCGCTCAAGAAATCCGCGCCGGCAACGTCATCATGCACGGCAAGGACCCCATGGTCGTCCTGAAGACCGAATACGCCCGTGGGGGCCGCGGCGCCGCCACCGTGCGCATGAAGCTCAAGAGCCTGATCGGCAACTTCGGCACCGAAGTCGTCTTCAAGGCCGACGACAAGATCGACAACGTGATCCTCGACAAGAAAGAGTGCACCTACTCCTACTTTGCCGATCCGATGTATGTCTGCATGGACACCGAATACAACCAGTACGAAGTCGAAGCAGAAAACATGGGCGACTCGCTGAACTACCTCGAAGACGGCATGTCCGTCGAAGTGGTGTTCTACGACGGCAAGGCCATCTCGGTCGAACTGCCCACCAGCGTCGAACGCGAAATCACCTGGACAGAACCCGCCGTCAAGGGCGATACCTCCGGCAAGGTCATGAAGCCTGCCAAGATCGCCACCGGCTTCGAAGTGCCCGTGCCCCTGTTCGTGTCGCAAGGCGACAAGATCGAAATCGACACCCGCACCGGCGAATACCGCAAGCGCGTCTAAGCCCATGGCAAAAGGGGACGGACACTCCCGGCCCCTCTGCCACGTCAAAAAGGCTTCCCTTGGGAAGCCTTTTTTGTGCCCGCACACTCCAGCAGGCGGTGCGAGCCACCATCAAAAATAAGAGCATGCACCGCTGAAAAAAAAAGCTTTGCGACCCAAAACAGCCGCAAAGCCTTACCCAACATGCGGGAGCCACTCTCTTTTCAGGAGCGCGCCCCGGCTCTCACGGCGCTCAAATCGGCAGGGCCACCAGGTCGTGCCCCTGCACGCCCACAATGCGGGCCTTGGTGAAATCCCCCACCTTGAAGGTCTTGCTGATCTTCTCGGGCGGCAGCAAATGGACCACGCCATCGATCTCGGGAGCGTCGGCGTAGCTGCGGCCCACACCGCCCTTGCGGCCCAGCGCCGGGGCAGAGTCCACCAGCACCTGCATGGTGGCGCCCACGCGGCGTTGCAAGCGGGCCATCGAGACCTCTTCGGCCACCGCCATGAAACGCGAGCGGCGTTCTTCACGCAGCTCCAGAGGCAGCATCCCGGGCAAGTCGTTCGCGGTGGCGCCCTTGACATCGCTGTAGGCAAAGCAGCCGGCACGGTCGATCTGTGCTTCGCGCAGGAAGTCGAGCAAATGCGCAAACTCTTCTTCGGTTTCACCGGGGAAGCCGGCGATGAAGGTGCTGCGGATCACGATGTCAGGACAGGCTTCGCGCCAGCGCTGGATGCGCTCCAGGTTCTTCTCGCCGCTGGCCGGACGCTTCATGCGCTTGAGCACATCGGGGTGGCTGTGCTGGAAAGGCACATCCAGGTAAGGCAAGACCAGGCCCGATGCCATGAGCGGAATCACCTCGTCCACGCTCGGATAGGGGTAGACGTAATGCAGGCGGACCCAGGCGCCGTAGGGCGCGGCGATTTCGCCCAGGGTCTGCACCAGCTCGAGCATGCGGGTCTTGACGGGCTTGCCATCCCAGAAGCCCGTGCGGTACTTGACGTCCACGCCATAGGCCGAGGTGTCCTGGCTGATCACCAGCAGCTCTTTGACACCGCCCTCGAACAAGGCCTTGGCCTCGCTGAGGACATCGCCCACGGGCCGCGACACCAGATCGCCGCGCATCGAGGGGATGATGCAAAAGGTGCAGCGGTGGTTGCAGCCTTCGCTGATCTTCAGGTAGGCGTAGTGCCTGGGGGTGAGCTTGATGCCGGCCACACCAAAACTGCCGGGCACCAGATCGATGAAGGGATCGTGC
>JAQUDN010000217.1 GCA_028685665.1 Burkholderiaceae bacterium
CCAAATCATCGGATGCACTCATCATTTATCAGGCAATAATCAAAACAATTCTATTCAACCAAATACTATTAAAAGCTGATATTTTTAGATTACCAGCCAGCGCGCCTGGAAAATCAGACCGCGCAAGCCCGCACGAGCAGCGTCCGAGCCCCCCCACCGGGCCGTGACCACCCAGCGCAGCAAGCGGCCGTAGGCATCCGACAAGGCCGTGAGCCAGCGCTCCATCGAACGGTCAAACCAATTGGGTTGGGGGTTGTGCTTGAGCAGCAGCGAACACATCATCGGCGACAGGGTCAAGGCCACAAAGCCCGACACCAGCACCGCGCCGGCCAAGGCCAGGGCAAACTCGATGAACAGCCGCCCGGTACGGCCCGGGGTGAAGGCCAGGGGGGCGTAGACCGCCACCAGCGTGAGCGTCATGGCCACAATCGCAAAACCGATTTCCCGCGCGCCCTTGATGGCCGCCGAAAACGGGTCCAGGCCTTCTTCGATGTGGCGGTAGATGTTCTCCAGCATCACGATGGCGTCATCCACCACCAGACCGATGGCCAGCACCAGGGCCAGCAAAGTCAAGGTGTTGATCGAAAAACCCGCCAGCGACATCAGGGCAAAGGCCCCTACCAGGCTCACCGGAATGGTGATGATGGGAATGATGGAAGCGCGCAAGGTGCGCAGGAACACAAAAATCACCAGGGCCACCAGCACCACGGCTTCAATGATGGTCGTGTAGACATTTTTGACCGAGCGGTCAATGAACAGGGAATTGTCGTTGGCCACGTCGATGGTCATGCCGGGGGGCAGATCGGCCTTGAGCAAAGGAATCATGGCGCGCACACCGGCTGAGAGTTCGAGCGGGTTGGCGGTGGCCTGGCGGATCACGCCCACCGAAATCGCATCGCGCCCGTTCAGGCGCACCCGGCTGCGGTCGCTGGCCGCCCCCTCTTCAATGCGGGCCACATCGTGCATGCGCACCGGAAAACCGTTCACGGTGCGGATGACGATGTTGGCGAACTGCGCCGGGCTCGACAGATCGGTCTGGGATGTCACGCTGAACTCGCGCTGCTGCGACTCGATGCGGCCTGCGGGCAATTCCAGGTTGTTGCGCCGCACGGCGTCTTCGACGTCCTGGGTCGTCAAGCGGTAGCCCGCAAGGCGCTCCGGGTCGAGCCACACCCGCATGGCGTAGCGGCGTTCGCCGTAGATCGGCACATCGGCCACCCCGGTCACGGTCTGCAGGCGCGGCTTGACCACGCGCGTGAGCAACTCATTGATCTGCAAGGGGGTCAGGGTGTCGCTGCTGAAGGCCAGCCACAGCACGGGCGAGGCATCGGCCTCCACCTTGGCGATCACGGGTTCATCCACCGCCTCGGGCAAGCGGTTGCGGACGCGGGCGGTGCGGTCACGCACTTCGGCGGCGGCGTTATCGGCGTCTTTTTCCAGGCGAAAACGCACACTGATCTGGCTTTGCTCCGCCCGGCTGATGGAGGTGATGACATCCACCGCATCGATCCCGGCAATCGAGTCTTCCAGGGGCTTGGTCACCTGCGATTCGATCACTTCGGCTGAAGCCCCGGCGTAACGCACGCTGACGGTGACCACGGGCTCGTCGATCTTGGGGTACTCCCGCACAGACAGGCGCGTGAAACTCACCGCACCGATCAAGAGCACCAGCAAAGACAGCACGGTGGCAAAGACCGGGCGGCGAATCGAAATTTCAGCGATTTGCATGGAAGGAGAAGGAATGTGGCAAAACGGGGAAGATCACGCCGGTTGCGCTGCACGAGCCAGGGGCCGAACCGTCCCTGCAGCGCCCTGGCAAGGATGGGGTCCGGACACAAGCGCCGGTGCAACAGGACTCAGCCGGGCCGCCGGAGAAGAGCGCGGGGCGTCCGGAGCCGCTGGCGCAGGGCTGGCGGCCGCTGAGGACGCACCAGCCTCCTTCGCCGCCGGGCCCACCTTCACCACCCGCACGGCCATGCCATCGCGCTGGACACGCTGCTGTCCGGCCGTTGCGACAAGGTCGCCAGTCATCAGTCCCTCCAGCACCTCCACAAAACCTGGCAGACGCGCTCCCAGCACAACCGGCGTGCGCTTGGCCACTTTGCCTTCGGGATCCTTGCCTTCGACCAATTTCAACACGTAAGGGCCCTTGGCGTCGGGCACGATGGCCTCCTCCGGGACGACCAGCGCCTGGCTGCGCTGGCCAAAAACGGCCGTGACCCGGGCAAACATCCCGGGGCGCAATTGGAGATGGCGGTTGTCAATGCAGCCACGCACCGCCAGCGAGCGCCCGTCGGTATCGATCTGGGGATTGATCGCCAGCACGATGGCCTGGTACTGCGCCCCGGGCAAGGCATCAAACGCCACGCGGGCGACCTGGCCCGTGCGCACCTTGCCCTGCAGGCGTTCGGGCAAACGAAAGTCCACGAACACCGCGTCCAGATCTTCGATGTTGACGATGTCCGCGCCATCCTTGAGGTAGTCGCCGGCGCTCACGCCCCGGATACCAGCGATGCCATCGAACGGCGCCACCAGGCGCAGGCGTGCCGTGGTCGCCTGGGCCAAAGCCAGTTTGGCCTGGGCGACTTCCAGATTGGCGGCGCTTTCATCCAAAGAGCGCTGGCTGATGAAACCCTGGGCCACCAATTCCTGGTTCCGCTGGTGGTTGGCACGGGCAATGGACAGCTCTGCCTGGCTTTGGAGCATCTGAGCACGCGGCAGCTGGTCGTCGAACTGCACCAGCACCTGGCCTTTGCGCACCCGCTCGCCGTCACGAAAATGAAGCTGTGCAATGCGGCCACTGACCTCCGGACGCAAGACCACGCTCTGGCGGGAGCGCAAACTGCCGACCGCTTCAGCGTCATCGCTGATGGCCATCTGCTGCACCAGGATGGCCTCGACCGACACCGGCCTGGAGCCCGCCGCGCCTGGACGGGCGCTCCCCCCCGCAGGCGTTTTCTCCACCTGGGCCGCTACGGGCTCAGGCCTCGGCGAGACCGGTGGTTTTTGAAGCCACCATGCGGCCACAGAGGCTGCAGCAATACCTGCAGCGGCTAAAACGGTGTAACGGGTTTTGGACGCCATGGAACAGTGAGGTCAGTGGGGCTACAAAAAACAGCCTGCCAATGTAGCAGCGCCCACGACAAACTGCCTGCGGCCCCCTGGATTCCCGGTCTATGGCGCCCTGCGCGGCCGCTCGACTGGAGCCTGTGCTTAACGGCGCCCCAATGCCAGATCCACCCCCCGGTTGGCCAAGGCGTCCGCGCGTTCATTGCCGGGATCGCCGGAATGCCCCTTGACCCAGCGCCATTCAATGCGGTGCCCGCCCGACCCCACGAGGGTGTCGAGTCGCTGCCACAGCTCGATGTTCTTGACGGGTTGCCCTGCGGCCGTGCGCCAGCCTTTGGCTTTCCAGCCATGGATCCACTCGGTAATGCCCTTGCGCACATATTGGCTGTCCAGAAACAAGGTCACGGCACAAGGGCGCTTGAGCGCCGCCAGCGCCTCGATGACGGCCAGCAGTTCCATGCGGTTGTTGGTGGTGTCGGTCTCGCCGCCGAACAGCTCTTTTTCAAGGGCCCCGGAGCGCAACAAGACACCCCACCCGCCAGGGCCGGGATTGCCTTTGCAGGCGCCATCGGTATATATCTCAACGTGGTTCAAACTGATTCCTGTCGTTTTTCGTGCGCTCTGCACGCGGCCTCATGGGCGATCGGGGCCCAAAGGGCGGGTCGCGGAACGGTGGGCCAGAGGCATGGCCGCTGCACTGCGCGGTTTTGCCGTACGCCAGGAGGGCTCCATCAAGCGCATGCCATGCACGCGTTTGATGGCCACCACAAAATAAGCCGCACCGAATACCGGCCACCATTGCGCTCCCAGCCGGTCCATCCAGCCAAATCGCTCCAGCCAATCCTGGCTGCGCAGGGCCGGACGATAACAGCCAAAACGTGCCGACTCGACCTCGAAATTCAATAAGCGCAACCAGTCGCGCAACCGCCGGTAGCCGATGAACTCCGCCGCATGCGGCACATACGAAGGACCACGCCCCCAGCGATGCGCCCAATGCGCCCGCCATTGGCACAAACCCCAGAGACTCAAGGGATTGAGGCCACTGATCACCACCCGGCCCTCGGGGACCAACACACGCTCGACTTCCCGCAAGGTGGCATGGGGGTCGGGGCTGAATTCCAGGGCGTGGGGCAGCACGAGCAAATCCAGGCTCCTGTCGGCAAACGGCAAGGCGACCGACTCGGCCAGCAAGGCGAGACGGGGCAAAGCCCCCATGAATTCGGCCCCCTGCCAATCCGGCACCGATGACGGACCGCGCAGAACTTCGGCAGACGCAGCCTCCTGCCCCAGCGCCAGCCAGCGGCAGGGCATGCGATTGGCCCGCAAGGTGTCCAGACAAGGCATCCCCAGTTGCAGACTCTGGTAACCAAAGAGATCCGCAACGGCCTCGTCGAAACGCAATTGCTCCCAGGCCAGCAGATAACGGCCGGGGGGGGAGTCAAACCAGT
>JAQUDN010000218.1 GCA_028685665.1 Burkholderiaceae bacterium
CTCGGATGGCCTGGCCCGCGCCGCCCGCATGGGTGTCGCCACCACCCACGAAGGCGTCGAAGGCCTCACCCGCCTGGACGTCTTCAAGGACATCGACTTCGTCTTCGATGCCACCTCCGCCGGCGCACACGTCAAGAACGACGCCTTCCTGCGCTCGCTCAAGCCCTCCATCCGCATGATCGACCTGACCCCCGCAGCGATCGGCCCCTACTGCATCCCCGTCGTCAACGGCCAGGACCACCTGGACGCCCTGAACGTCAACATGGTCACCTGCGGGGGCCAGGCCACCATCCCCATGGTCGCCGCCGTCTCCCGCGTCGCCAAGGTCCACTACGGCGAAATCGTCGCCTCGATCTCCAGCAAGAGCGCTGGCCCCGGCACCCGCGCCAACATCGACGAGTTCACCGAAACCACCTCCAAGGCCATTGAAGTGGTCGGCGGCGCCGCCAAGGGCAAGGCCATCATCGTGCTCAACCCCGCCGAGCCCCCGCTGATCATGCGCGACACGGTCTACACCCTGAGCGACTTCGCCTCCGAGGACGCCATTGCCGAATCCGTGGAGCGCATGGCCGCCGATGTCCAGGCCTACGTGCCCGGCTACCGCCTCAAGCAGAAGGTGCAGTTCGACCGCATCGAGGCCTCCCACCCCATCAACATTCCGGGCGTTGGCCAGCGCATGAGCGGCCTGAAGACTTCCGTCTTCCTGGAAGTCGAAGGAGCGGCCCACTACCTGCCCGCCTACGCGGGCAACCTGGACATCATGACCAGTGCCGGTCTGCGCACTGCCGAGCACATGGCCGCCCGTATCCTGGCCGCCACCTGAGGAGCCCCCCATGGACAAGAAAATCTACATCTCCGACGTGACCCTGCGCGATGGCAGCCACGCCATTCGCCACCAGTACAGCATCGCGCAGGCCAAGCAAATCGCCAAGGCCCTGGACGAGGCCAAGGTGGACTCCATTGAAGTCGCCCACGGCGACGGCCTGCAGGGCGGCAGCTTCAACTACGGCTTTGGCGCCCACACCGATGTGGAGTGGATCGAGGCGGTGGCCAGCGTGGTCCAGCACGCCAAGATCGCCACGCTGCTGCTGCCCGGCATCGGCACCGTGCACGACCTGAAGGCCGCCTATGACGCGGGAGCCCGCATCGTGCGCGTGGCCACGCATTGCACCGAGGCCGACATCAGCCGCCAGCACATCGAGTACGCCCGCCACCTGGGCATGGAGGCCGTGGGCTTTCTGATGATGAGCCACATGCAGACCCCCCAGGGCCTGGCCGAGCAGGCCAAGCTGATGGAGAGCTACGGCGCCACCGTGTGCTACGTGGTGGACTCGGGCGGTGCGCTGAGCATGAACGATGTGCGCGACCGCTTCCGCGCGTTCAAGGACACGCTCAAGCCCGAAACCCAGACCGGCATGCACGCCCACCACAACCTGAGCCTGGGCGTGGCCAACTCCATCGTGGCCGTCGAAGAAGGCTGCGACCGCGTGGATGCCAGCCTGGCCGGCATGGGCGCGGGCGCGGGCAATGCGCCGCTGGAGGTGTTTATCGCCGCGGCCGCCCGCCTGGGCTGGAACCACGGCACCGACCTGTACAAGCTGATGGATGCGGCGGACGACATCGTGCGTCCGCTGCAGGACCGCCCGGTGCGCGTGGACCGCGAAACCCTGGCCCTGGGCTATGCCGGCGTGTACAGCAGCTTCCTGCGCCACAGCGAAGTGGCGGCGAAGAAGTACGGCCTGAAGGCGGTGGACATTCTGGTGGAGCTGGGCAAGCGCCGCATGGTGGGTGGCCAGGAAGACATGATCGTGGACGTGGCGCTGGACCTGCTCAAGGCCCGGGAGCATGACCTGATCCATGCCATCCCCACCATGAGTGAGGCCGGCTGAGCACCGCTCTGCGGTCCTCGCCCCAGACCCGCGGCCCCGCAGGTCTGGGCCCCGTCCCCGTTGCGCCCCTGGTGCAGCGGGGATTTTTTCTGGCGGGCCCCGGGAGACTCTGGTGGCCTGCCCCCAGCCCAGGCCTTTTCCAAGGAGGCCAGCGGCCCCCTTCAGGTCAAAAACCCCTCCAACACTCGCCCATCCTTCGCAGATAGCTATTATTTCAATAGCAAATTGCGCTCAATCCGCCAGAAACAGCGCCTGCAAATCGCTCAGGAAATCAAAGCCCCGCTCGGTCGGGCGCACACGCTGCCAGTCGCGCTCGATCAGGCCCTTGCGCTCGGCCTCGTCCAGCCCCTGGGCAATCGCCGTCAGGGGCAGGCCGGTGCGGTCGGAAAAATCCTGCAAGGCAAAGCCCTCGCGCAGGCGCAAGGCATTCAGCATGTATTCGAAGGGCAGATCGGCACGGCGCACCTCGTCGTCCTGCGCCACGGCATGGCCGGCCAGCGCCCGCTCCATATACAGCGCCGGCTCTCGGACCCGCACCTGGCGCACCACCCGGTGCGCAAAGCTGAGCTTGCTGTGCGCCCCGGCCCCAATGCCCAGGTAGTCGCCAAATTGCCAGTAATTGGTGTTGTGAAAACAGCCATGCCCTGGCCGGGCGTAGGCCGAGATTTCGTAGCGCTGCAGGCCCGCCTGCCCGGTCATCTCGGTGATGCGGTCGAGCATGGCGTAGGCCTGGTCGTCTTCGGGGATGACTGGCGGGAACTTGGCGAAGTAGGTGTTGGGCTCGATCGTCAGGTGGTAGATCGAGATATGCGGGGGCTGCAGCGCCAGCGCCGTCGCCATGTCCTGCTCCAGCTCTTGCGGGGTCTGGCCCGGCAGGGCGTACATGATGTCGAGGTTGAAGGTGTCAAACGACTGCGCAGCCTCCTCGACCGCGGCCAGCGCCTGGGCCCGGTCATGCACCCGGCCCAAGGCCTGCAGATGGCGGTCATTGAAACTCTGCACGCCCACCGACAGGCGGGTGACGCCGGCGGCCCGGAACGCCCGGAAGCGGTCTTTTTCAAAAGTACCCGGATTGGCTTCGAGGGTGATCTCGCAATCGGCCTCCAAGCGCAGGCGGGCCCGGACGCCACCGATCAGGCGGTCGATGGCCGCAGGCGAAAACAGGCTGGGCGTGCCGCCGCCCATGAAGATGCTGTGCACCGTGCGGCCCCAGATCAGCGGCAAAGCCGCCTCCAGATCGGCCATCAGGGCGTCCAGATAGCGCTGCTCGGGCAGGCCTTCGGGCCCATGGCCTGCGCGGAACTCATGCGAATTGAAGTCGCAATACGGACACTTCTTCAGGCACCAGGGCAAATGCACATACAAGGACAGCGGCGGCAGGCTGGGCAGCTGCAAGGTGCCGGGGCGCATCGAATGCTGGAGATCGCGCAGTGGCGGCAGCGCAGGCGGGGCCACGGCACCGGCGGAAACGAGGGGAGGCAGGGCCATGGCTCAGAACCAGCGCTCGCGCATCAGCGCCAGCATCTGCTGCGCGGCGCGGCCCCGGTGGCTGTTCGCGTTCTTGACCTCGACCGGCAACTCGGCAAAGGTCTTGCCGAATTCGGGCAGGAACATGATGGGATCAAAGCCAAAGCCCTGGTCACCCCGCGGCGCCCGCGTGATCTCGCCCACCACCCGCCCCACGGCGATCAGTGGCTCGGGGTCTTGGGGGCTGCGCACCGCCACCAGCGTGCTGACCATGGCGGCGCGGCGGTCGTCCACGTTCTGCATCTGCTCCAGCAAGGCGCGCACATTGGTGTCGTCGCCCTTGGGGTAGCCAAACTGGGTGGCGTAATACGCCGTGTCCACGCCGGGCAAGCCGCCAAAGGCATCCACGCACAGACCGGCGTCGTCGGCCAGTGCCGGCAAGCCGGTGTGCTGCGCGGCAAAACGCGCTTTGGCCAAGGCGTTTTCCACGAACGTACGGTGGGGCTCCTCGGCCTCGCCGACGCCCAGGTCCGATTGCGGCAGCAGCTCAATCCCCAGGGGCGCCAACAAGGCCTGCAGCTCGGCCAGTTTGCCGCGGTTGTTCGATGCCAAAACCAGTTTCATGGTCAAAATCCTCTCTAACGCTTACCGATAAAGCGCAAGTAGCTATTATTTTATGAGTGCCAGGCGCTGCAGAACCACCAGTTCGGCGATGCCTTTTTCGGCCAGGGCCAGCAATTGGTCCATTTCGGCCCGGGTAAAGGCCTGGCCCTCGGCCGTGCCCTGCACCTCGATGAACCGGCCGGCGCCGGTCATGACGACATTCATATCGGTGTCGCAGCCCTGGTCTTCGGTGTATTCGAGGTCGAGCAAGGGCACACCCTGCACCAGGCCGACGGAAATCGCCGCGACCGGTTCGCGCAGGGGCGACGCCGTCAGCAGGCCCCGGGACATCAAATGGGTCACGGCATCGTGCGCCGCCACCCAGGCCCCGGTGATGGCGGCCGTGCGGGTGCCGCCGTCGGCCTGGAGCACATCGCAGTCCAGCTGGATCGTGCGCTCGCCCAGCAAGGGCAGATCAAACACGGCCCGCAAAGAGCGGCCAATCAAGCGCTGGATCTCCTGGGTGCGGCCCGTCTGCTTGCCACGGGCC
>JAQUDN010000053.1 GCA_028685665.1 Burkholderiaceae bacterium
CGGACGCGGGCATTGCGTATGCCGCGCGTTCCTCCGACCTGGTGTTCATCACCAGCCCGGCTGGGTCGGACTTTGCCAGCGCCATCGCCGCGCTGCCCGCGCACACGGCACGCATCAAGGCCGCAGCCCGCGCCCAGGGGCGCGAGGTGCGCACCCTGCTCAACCCCATGGTCATCAGCCGCGACACCGAAGCCGAGACCTGGGCCTACCACGACGCCATCGTGGCCGCACAGGACCACCGCACGCCCGAGGGTTTCAACGGCTTTGACAGCGATGCCCACGCCTGGAAGGGCCGGGTCGGGGTGGATGCGCCCAAGCGCCGTGCCATCGGCGGAAACATCGAAGTCATCGGGACGCCCGAACAGGTGGTGGAGCAGTTCGTCGCGCTCCAGCGCGCGGGCGTGGACGGGCTGCAGCTGAGCTTTTTTGATTTCAAGCCCGATCTGGAATTCTTCGGCGACCGCATTCTGCCCCTGCTCAAGCAGGCGGGTCTGCGCCTGTAAGCACCACCAACCCTGGAGCGGCCCATGAGCCACCTGTCCCACACCCTGCAGGCTGCACCGCCTGTGGGCGTCTCTGCCGCCCCGGGCCATGCCGCCCTGATCGAGCGGGCCCGGCAACTGGGCGCGGCGTTTGCCGAGCTGGCGGCCGAACACGACGCGACGGGCCAGGCCCCCGAGGCGCAGTTCGAGGCCCTGCGTGCCGCCGGTCTGCTGCGCCTCACGATCGACCGCGCGCACGGCGGCCACGGCGCTGGTCTGGCGGTGGCGTGCGAGGTCATCCGGGCCCTTGCCTATGGGGACCCGTCGGTGGCGCTGATCTTGTCGATGCACTACAGCCTGCACAGCCAGATCGCACGCAGCCTGCAACAGGGCCTGGGCGAGTGGCCTGAGGCGCTGGCGCACCAGCTCATCGCCGAATCGCTCGAAGGCCGCTCCTTGCTCAATGCCGCGCAGGTCGAACCTGCGCTGGGGTCCCCTTCGTACGGCGGTCTGCCCGCCACGGTGGCGCGGCGCGTGGGCGACATCTGGGTGCTTTCGGGCCACAAGCGCTACGTGACCGGGGTGCCGCTGCTCTCCTGGATCAGCGTGCTGGCCGTCACCGACGAGGCCGAACCCCGCCTGGGCAGCTTTCTGGTGCCCCGGAATGCGCCGGGCGTAGAGGTCATCGAGACCTGGGACCCCATCGGCATGCGCGCCACGGCCAGCCACGATGTGGTCTTTCACGGGGTGCTTTTGCCCCTGGACCACACGGTGGGGCTGCGCCCGGCCCCCCTGGGCTTGCGCCGCGATGCCCAGGCCATCGCCTGGTACTTTGGCCAGGTGAGCGCGGTCTACCACGGTGCCGCCCAGGCGGCGCGCGACTGGCTGCTGCACTTTTTGAATGAACGCAAACCGAGTGCCCTGGACGGGGCGTGCCTGGCCAGCGTGCCCACCGTCCAGGATGCCGTGGGGCGGATCGAAGGGCTGCTGGCCACCAACGACTGGCTGCTGCACAGCCACGCACAGGCCCATGACGCGGGGACGGCCCCGGACCACCTGGGCGCCTTGGTCAAGCAGGTGGTCACCGACAACGCCGTCCAGGCCGTGGCCCAGGCCTTCGAGCTGGCGGGCAACCACGGTCTGGTCCGGCGCAATCCGCTCGAGCGCCACCACCGCAATGTGCTGTGCAGCCTGATCCACGCGCCCCCCAACGCCCTGCTGCGCGCCCAGGCGGGCCGCAGGGCCTTACAGGAGGCCGCAGGCCCGTCGTGAAACCCTTGTCCTTGGCCTTGTTGTGTCTGTCAGTACCGTTCCCGTTCCATGCGGCGCACCGCCGGGCAAGGCCCGGCATCGGCGATGGGGGCGGGGTTCCCATCCCTCTTGTGCTTCTTTACCCCCATGTCTTCTGAAAACGATCTCTACACCCTGGCCGCTGCGGCCGTTCAGCGCAACGCCTCCCGCCGCGCCTTTCTGCAAGGCTCTGCCGGGCTGGGCCTGGCGGGCCTGGTGCCGTGGGCCCATGGCCAGGGCACCGAGGCCCCGCAACGCGGCGGATCGCTCACGCTGCTGGTCTTCCCCGAGCCCCCCACGCTCACCACCATCGCCCACACGGCCGGATCCTCGGTGCTTGTCACGGGCAAGGTCACCGAAGGCCTGCTGACCTACGACTTTGACCTCAACCCCCGCCCGCAGCTGGCGACCGCCTGGAGCGCCAGTGCCGACGGCCTGCAGTACACCTTCAAGTTGCGCCAGGGGGTCCAGTGGCACGACGGCAAGCCCTTCACCGCGGCCGATGTGGCGCACTCGCTGAACCTCGTCAAGGAGTTCCATCCGCGCGGGCGCGCCACGCTGGCGGCGCTGAGCGAGGTGCAGACGCCCGATGCGCACACCGTCGTGCTGCGCCTGTCCAAGCCCGTGCCCTACCTGCTGTCGGCACTGGCGGCGTCCGAAACCCCCATCGTGCCCAAGCACCTCTACAGCCACGGCAAGGCCGACGCCAATCCGGCCAACAACGCCCCTGTGGGCACGGGGCCTTTCCTGTTCAAGGAGTGGGTGCGGGGCAGCCACATCATTTACGAGCGCAACCCGGCCTACTGGGACGAGGGCAAGCCCTACATCGACCGGCTCATCGTGCGCTTCATCCCCGATGCGGCAGCGCGTTCGGCGGCCATTGAAAGCGGCGAAGTGCACCTGGCGCCCAGCTCGCCTGTCTCGCTGGGCGATGTGGAGCGCCTGCGCGCCAAGCCGAATCTGGTGCTCGACACCAAGGGCTACCAGTACATCAACACCATCTACCGCACCGAGTTCAACCTGGAAACCCCTGCGCTGCAAGACCTGCGCGTGCGCCAGGCGATTGCGCATTCCATCCAGCGCGACCACCTGCTCAAGGTGGCCTGGTACGGCCAGGGCAAGCTCATCCCCGGCCCGGTGAGCGACACGCTGAAGAAATACTACGTGCCCAACCTGCCGGTGCTCCCCTACGACGTCAAGAAGGCCGAGAAGCTGCTCGACGACGCGGGCCTGGCACGCGGCAAGGCCGGCGGCAACCTGCGCCTGAAGCTGCGTGCCACGCCCATCCCCAACGAAGGCGGCCAGCGCACGGCCGAGTTCCTGCGCCAGAGCCTGTCGCGCATCGGCATCGAGCTGCAGATCAATGCACAGGACTTTGCGACCTACATCAAGCGCATTTACCACGACCGCGACTTTGACCTGCACATCAGTGCCATGAGCAACACCTTCGACCCCACGGTGGGAATCCAGCGCCTGTACTGGTCCAAGAATTTCAAGCGAGGCCTGCCGTTTTCCAACGGCTCGGGCTACCACAACCCCGAGGTGGACCGCCTGCTCGAAGCCGCTGCGATCGAGACGAACGAAGCCAAGCGCGTGCAGCTCATCACCGAATTCCAGCGCTTGATCATCCGCGACCTGCCCGACATCAATCTCGTGGCGCCTGACACCTACACCATTGCCGATCGCCGCGTGCGCAACCACACCGTGGGCGGCGATGGGCCTGCGGGCAACTTGGCCAGCGTGTGGCTGGCAAAAGCATGAACACCCCCTGAGCCGCTTCGCGTCTTCCCCCGCTCCTGCGGGAGGGGGACGCCACCCGTGGCCTGGCAAAGCCAGTTCCATGGTGGCACTGGTCACGGTTGCGCCCGTTTCATGGGGCGCAGGCTGCAAATACCCCCTCAGAGCCTGTTCATGGTCTTTTCATGGCGTCCGCCTTGCCCGCAGGGTTGCTCCGTACCAGCGGCGTCTGCGGCGTTGCCAATCCTCGCCGGGCCACCAGCCCGGCTGCGGTTTGCGCCTTGCACCCGCCGCGGGCATGGAGCCACGGACACCATGAAAAGACCATGAAAAGGCTCTTAAACATCCCGAAGGAAGAACGCCATGATGACAAACACCACCGCAGCCCCCCAGCCCCCGCAAGCCCAGCCCGACAAGCTCTGGTACACGCGCTGTCCCGTGCCCTCGCCCCTGGGTATTGCAGCGCGGCTGGGCTGGCTGGCCGAGACGTTCGCGCAGGAGGGCATTGGCATCGAATCGATCATCGACTCCAAGGACCGCAGCGTGCGCGAGAGCCACTTTGACCACCATCTGGCCTGGTCTTTCCGCCAGGGCGGCAACATTCCGCCGATCTGGGCGCGGGCCCAGGGGCGCGACACGCGCCTGGTGGCCATCACCTGGACCGATGAATTCCAGGCGCTCATCACCCTCCCAGGCAGCGCCATCACCAGTGCTGCGCAACTGGCGGGCCAGCGCATCGCCATTCCGCGCCGCGTCAATGACCTCATCGACTTCCACCGCGCCACGGCGCTCAAGGGGGTGGTGTCGGGCCTGTCGCTGGCCGGGCTCACACACCGGGATGTGACGTTGGTAGACCTGCCCATCGAAGAGTCCGTGATCCTTGCGCCGGGCGAGCCCAGCCTGCATGGCCTGCGCCGCCGCCATCCCTACTTTGCCGAGGTGCAGGCCCTGGTGCGGGGCGAGGTGGACGCCATTTTCGTCAAAGGGGCGGAAGGCATCGTGGTGGCCAACCTCATCGGCGCCCAGGTGGTGGCCGACTTTGGCCGCCATCCCGACCCCTGGATCCGCATCAACAACGGCACGCCGCGCACGCTGACGGTGGACGCCGCCCTGGCCGAGCAGCGGCCCGACCTGGTGGTACGCCTTCTGGAGGTGGTGCAGCGTGCGGGCCAGTGGGCCGAGCAGCATCCTGACGAAACCCTGCGCTTCGTGGCCCGCGAGATCGCCACTCCCGAAGAAGCCGTGCTCGCCTCGAATGGCCCGGAGGTCCATCGCCACCTGGGCTTGAGCCTGGACACCCCGCTGATCGAGGCCCTGGGGCACTTCAAGGACTTCCTGCTGGAGTGGGGCTTCCTGCCCGCCGACTTTGCGCTGGACGGCTGGGTGGACCCGGGTCCGCTGGCCCAGTTGCGCCGCGCCACCTCCGGGCTGCCCCTGGCGGCCTCCATGCTGCCCACCCCGACCGGAGTTCCCCATGCGCGTTGAATCCTCTATCCAAAGCATCCGGGTGCTTGTCACCGGCGCCACCGGCAAGCTGGGCCGCCTGCTGGTGCCGCGCCTCCTGGACCAGGGCGTTGCCGTGCGTGCGCTGACCCGCCAGGCCGGGCCGGCACGCAGCCTGCTCGGCCCCCGCGTCGAGGTGGTGCAGGGCAATCTGGGCCAGCCAGCCACGCTGGATGCGGCCCTGCAAGGCGTGACACATCTCTTCCTGCTGTCTCCCATCGATCCACAACTGGCCACCTGCCAGGGCCACGCCATTGCCGCCGCCGAGCGCGCCGGCGTGCAGCGCATCGTCAAGCTCTCGGGATCGGCATGGACCCTGGCCCCGGCCGGGCGTTCGCTGTCGGGCGACCTGCATGCGGCCGTCGAGGCGCAACTGGCGCGCAGCGCCATCCCGCATGTGGTGCTGCAACCCAATGCCTGGTCCCAGGCGGTGCTGGGACACGGGCTGGCCCTGTTGCGGGCCGGGAGCGATCTTCTGGCCGATCCCTTCGCCGGGGCCCGTGTGTCCTATATTGATGCGCGGGACATTGCCGACGTGGCCGTGGCGGCTTTGCTGGGCACAGGGGGGGACACGCCGGCCGAAGGGCAGCCCTGGGTGCTCACCGGCGATCAGGCCGTGCAGGCAGAAGAACTGGCCCAGTGGGCCCGTGCCGCCAGCGGTCGGCCGGTGCGTGTGCAGGCAGCGCTCTTGCCCACAGCGCCAGATCCCTCGGTGCCCGCCTTCACGGCGCAAGTGCATGCCCAGTTCCATCAACTGATCCGCGCAGGCCAGGCCCAAGAGGTCACCACGACGGTCTCTCGCGTGCTGGGCCGCCGCCCGAGAACGGTGGCCGCATGGGTGGCCGAGCAGCTGGCCCACCCGGCAAGTCCCTGACTCAAGGGCGCCAGGGGGCAGCAAACGCACACACGGCTTGGAATGCCAGGCCCCTGCTGCCCCTTCCCGCCGCCCGCCCAAGCGCACACAAGTTATTCGCTTACTCTAAATTCTTCGTTGGAGGGCGAAGGGCGGCTCTCTACAGTCAGTGCGAACCTTCAACACTGCCCTCAGCCCATGCCTCTGACCTCCTTCTTGCCACTGCGCGCACCGAGCTGCGCGCCCTCCATTGCCCTGCTGCTCGGTCTTGCGAGCGGTATCGCGCCTTCGGCCATGGCCCAGGCCCGCCATGGTGGAACCTTGAACTGGGCGATCAACCCTGTGCCGGCGTCCCTGGTGCCTCTGACCACCACGGCAGGGGGGAATACCGAAATCGGTCCCAAGGTCGTCGAAGGCCTGCTGTCCTACGACTGGAATCTGGCCCCCAAGCCCCAGCTGGCTACGGCCTGGTCGGTCAGCAAGAATGGCCTGAACTACACCTTCACTCTGCGCAAGGGTGTGAAGTGGCATGACGGCAAGGATTTCACCTCGGCCGACGTGGCGTATTCGATCCAGACGCTCAAGCAGGTGCATCCCCGGGGGCGCGGCACTTTTGCCCAGGTGACCGAGGTGAAAACGCCCGATGCCCACACCGCTGTGCTGGTGCTCGCCAAACCGTCTCCTTTCCTGCTGACCGCGCTGGCCGCCAGCGAGTCGCCCATCGTGCCCAAGCACCTCTACGACGGCACGGATGTGGGCACGAACAAACACAACAGTGCGCCTGTGGGGACAGGGCCCTTCGTCTTCAAGGAGTGGGTGCAGGGCAGCCATGTGCTGCTGGAGCGCAACCCCCATTACTGGGACAAGCCCAAACCCTATCTGGACAAGATCGTGGTGCGCTTCATCACCGACGGCGTGGCCCGCGCGGCGGCGCTGGAGTCCGGGCAGCTCGATCTGGGCAGTGGCAGCGCGGGGGTGCCCCTGTCGGATGTGGAGCGCTTCAAGAAGCTGCCGGGTGTCGAGATCGACACGCGCATCTCACCCTATGTCGGCAACCACCAGCAGGTGTACTTCAACCTGGACACACCTGCCCTCAAGCACATCGAGGTGCGCCGCGCCATCGCGCAGGCCCTTGACGCCAATGCCTACAACAACACGGTGTGGTACGGCTACGGCAAGCTCTCGGCCACGCCGATTGGCGCACACAGCCGCTACCACGATGCGAGCGTGCAGCGCATCGCCTTCAACCCCAAGGCCGCCGAGGCCGCACTCGAGGCCGCAGGTTTCAAAAAGGACGCCCATGGCATCCGCCTGAAATTGCGCCTGGTCTACAACCCGTTCCTCGAGCGCCGATCGGCCGACTTCATCCGCCAGTCCCTGGGCCGCATCGGCGTCGATGCCGTGGTGGAAAGCTACGACTTCGCCACCTATGTGAAGAAGGCCTATACCGACCGCGAGTGGGATCTTGCCGCCGAGAGCCTGACCAATATCTTCGATCCTTCGGTGGGGGTGCAGCGCATCTTCTGGTCCAGGAACTTCAAGATCGGCCTGCCTTTCTCGAACGCGCCGCACTACAGCCATCCAGAGGTCGACCGCCTGCTCGAAGCGGCGTCCATCGAGGTGGACGAGGCCAGGCGCCGCCAGCTGTTCTCGGACTTCCAGAAAGTGGTGGCTGCGGACATTCCATCCATCGAACTGGGGGCCAACCCCACCATCACCGTGCTGTCCCGGAAGGTGCGCGACTACGCCCCCACAGGCGACCATGTGCGCGGCAACTTTGCCGACCTGTATTTCACCGCCCCCTGAGGTGGCGGGGCGGACCCTGCGGGGTGCGTCCTGCCGCTCCGGGCTTGCCCCTGGCCTTTTCTGGACCTTTCCATGAGCACTTTTTCCCGCGTGGGCCATACCCTGCAGCGAACGGCCTGGCAGGCGGTTCCGACCGTGCTGGGCGTGGTCATTTTCAATTTCTTCCTGCTGCAGCTCGTGCCCGGGGATGCGGCCGACGTCATCGCGGCCGAATCGGGGGCCGCCACCGCCGAGACCATGGCCCAGCTGCGGACCCATTTCGGGCTGGATCTGCCGCTGCTGGACCGTTTGCTGGCCTATCTGAACAACCTGGCCCACTTGCACCTGGGCATCTCCCCGCGCCACAACCAGCCTGTGCTGGACCTGATTGGGGGCCGTTTGGGCCGCACGCTGCTCTTGATGCTCACGGCCCTCAGCATGGCGCTGGCTGTGGGCGTCTTGCTGGGGACGGCCATGTCGCTCTGGGTGGGGCAATGGCAGGACCGGGTGCTGTCGGTCCTGGCCCTTTTGCTGTATTCCACGCCCGGCTTTTGGCTGGGACTGATGGCGATCGTCCTGTTTTCGGTGAAGCTGGGCTGGCTGCCCACCGGGGGGCATCTGACCCTTGGGGCCGGCCTGACGGGCTGGGCCCTGGTGAAGGATGCGGCACGCCACCTGGTGCTGCCCTCGCTGGCCATGGCGGGGTTTTTTGTGGCCATCTTCTCGCGCCTCACGCGGGCGGCCATGCTGGAGGTCCGCCACCAGGATTTCGTGCGCACGGCCACCGCCAAAGGCCTCTCGCCGAGCGCCATCACCCTGCGCCACGTGCTGCGCAATGCGCTGATCCCCGTCACCACCGTGGCAGGCATGCACTTTGGCACGCTGCTGGGCGGGGCCATCGTGGTGGAGTCGGTGTTCAGCTGGCCGGGACTGGGGCGCCTGGCCCTGGAATCCGTCCTGGCCCGTGACTACAACGTGCTGCTGGGCATTTTGCTGCTGTCCTCGCTGCTGGTCATCGTGGCCAACATGCTGGTGGATCTGCTGCATGCCTGGCTCGATCCCCGTATCCAGGTGCGCTGAAGTCCGATCTGCGCACTGCACCACTCCCCCGCCATGACCCTCTCTGCAACGCCTTCACGCCGCTTCCTGCGGCTCCTCCGTGGCGCATCCGGCGCACCGCCCGTGCCCGACGCCTTTTCCCCTGTGCCTGTGCAGCGCCATGCGGCATTCTGGGCCTTTGCGCGCAACCCGGCGGCTGTCAGCGGCGTCCTGATCCTGCTGATCGTGGCGGGCCTGGCCTTGCTGGCCGGGGTGGTCTTTCCCAACGATCCCCTGGACATGGTCACACGCCCGCTGCTGCCCCCGCTGGAGTCGGTGGAGTCGGTGGAGTTCCCGCTGGGCAGCGACTCGCTGGGGCGCGACGTGGCCGCCGGCATTGCGCACGGTGCGCGCGTGTCCTTGGCGGTGGGTTTGTCGGCGGCCACGGTCAGTGTGCTGACGGGCATCCTCGTCGGTTCGGTGGCGGGCTACTTTGGCGGCCGCATCGACGACCTGCTGGTGCGCCTGACCGAGCTGTTCCAGACCGTGCCCACCTTCCTGCTCGTGATCGTGATTGTGGCCATCGGCCAGCCTTCGGTGAAAGTGATCGTCCTGGCCATCGGCCTGGCGTCGTGGCCCGTGATCGCGCGGCTGGTACGGGCCGAGTTCCGCTTGCTGCGCGAGGCGGAATTCGTGCTGGCGGCACGCAGCCAGGGGTTTTCCGATCTGCGCATCATTTTTCAGGAAATCCTGCCGAATGCGCTGCCTCCTGTCATCGTGACGGCCTCGGTGCTGGTCGCGACCGCCATCCTGATCGAATCGGCCCTCGCCTTCGTCGGCATGGGCGATCCCAATGGGGTGTCCTGGGGCAGCATGATCGGCGAGGGCCGCGAGCAGTTGCGCACGGCCTGGACGCTCACGGCCATCCCTGGCGCCGCCATCATCCTGACGGTGCTGTCCCTCAATCTGGTGGGTGACGGCCTCAACGACGCGTTCAACCCCCGCCTGCGAGGCCTGCGATGAGCCCCCACACCCCACCGACCTCCATGCTGCACGGCCTTGCGATGCCGCAGCCCGGCCCCCTGCTGCTGGACATCCGCCAGCTCGATGTGCGTTTCAAGGGCTCGCAGGGCATGCTGCATGCCGTGCGCGGTCTCGACCTTCAACTGCACCAGGGCGAGACCCTGGCGCTGGTGGGCGAATCGGGCTGCGGCAAGTCCACCACTGCGCTGGCCTTGCTGCGCCTGCTGGCGCCTGGTGCGCAGACGGAGGGCCAGATTCTGTTCGACGGCCGTGACATCGTGCCCATGCCGCTCGAGGCGTTCCGCCGCTTGCGCGGGCGCGAGATCGCGATGATCTTCCAGGAGCCCATGACTTCGCTGAACCCGGTCTACCCTGTGGGGGTGCAGATTGCCGAAACCCTGCGCCAGCACGAAGGCCTCTCGGCGGCAGCGGCGCGGCAACGCGCCATCGAGCTGCTGGACCTGGTGCGCATTCCCGAGCCCCACCGGCGCGTGGATGACTACCCCCACCAGCTCTCAGGGGGCCAGCGCCAGCGCGTGATGATCGCCATGGCGGTGGCTTGCCGACCCCGCCTGTTGGTGGCCGACGAGCCGACGACGGCGCTGGATGTGACGATCCAGGCCCAGATCCTGGAATTGCTGGACCGTTTGCGCCGCGAGCTGTCGATGTCCTTGCTCCTCATCACCCACGACCTCGGGGTGGTCGCCCAGTGGGCCGACCGGGTGGCTGTGATGTACGGGGGTGAAAAAGTGGAAGAGGCGCGCGCACCGCAGCTGTTTTCCGCGCCGGTGCATCCCTACACGCGGGGCCTGCTGGGGGCCTCGCTGCATGCCGGGCAGGACTTGCACTACACCGGTGCGCGCCTGCCTGAAATCCAGTCGCGCCTGAACACCGAGACCGGCCTGCGCCGCTTTGATCTGCACATTCCCCAGGCCCGGCCGCGCGAGGCGGGCCGGGCGTCCCTCCCATCGGCCCCGCTGCTGTCGGTGGAGCACCTGCGTACCGACTACGCCACGCGCACGGGGGTGGTCCATGCGGTCCGGGATGTGTCGTTCACCCTCGGTGTGGGCGAGACCGTCGGCCTCGTGGGCGAGTCGGGCTGCGGCAAATCCACGCTGTCCAAAACCCTGCTGCACCTGGTGCCGCCGGCGGCGGGCCGCATCGTGTTCGATGGCACAGACCTGAGCGCGCTCCAGGGAAAGGCCCTCCAGCCCTGGCGCCAGCGCATGCAGATGGTGTTCCAGGACCCGTATGCCTCGCTCAACCCACGCCGCACGGTGTACGACATCCTTGACACGGTGCTGTACGTGCACGGCCACCGCGCGCGCCAGGACCGGCAGCAGCGCATTGCCTCCATCCTGGACCGCGTGGGCCTGCCCCGCAATGCGGGCAATCGCTATCCGCACGAATTCTCCGGCGGGCAGCGCCAACGCATCGGGATTGCCCGCGCACTGGTGGTCCAGCCATCGCTGGTGATTTGCGACGAGCCGGTGTCCGCACTCGATGTGTCCATCCAGGCGCAGATCCTGAACCTGCTGGTGGAGCTGAAGGAGGAATTCAAGCTGTCCTACCTGTTCATCTCGCACGATCTGGCGGTGGTGCGCTACATCGCCGACCGGGTGCTGGTGATGCACCAGGGACAGGTGGTGGAGTCGGGCGATCACCGCAGCATCTGGGCGAATCCGCAACACGGCTACACGCGCAGCCTGATTGCCGCGGTGCCGCGGGCGGAGCAGCGCAAAGTGGCTTGATATGGGGTCTATGGCTTGATGGGAGCCACGGAGTGCTCTCTTTTTGATAGCATTTCATGGGGTGGCGTGTGGGTTTGTGGGGGGGGGGGCGAAGGCCGGGGTTTCGCCCCAGGGGCGCATGTCTTGGCAAGCGGCCTGCAGAAAAGCAGACTCCATGGGCGTTCCGGCTTGGGCCCGCTCCGCCTGAGCGGGGGGTAGGGCACCAGGCAAACTTCATGCCCCCACACCCCTTCTCACTCAAGCCCCTGCGCCAGCCCCGCCCGATCCCCCGGCCTCGCCAGCCCCAGGTTGGCCCGCAGGGTCGTCCCGTCGTACTCCGTGCGTGCCAGGCCTCGGCGGCGCAATTCGGGCAGTACCAGCTCGGCAAAGTCCGTCAGCCCCGTGGGCATCACAGGGGCCATCACGTTGAAGCCGTCGGCGCCCCGGTGCACAAAGCGCTCTTCCAGTTGGTCGGCAATCTGGGTCGGGGTGCCCACCAGCTGCCAGTGGCCGCGTGCACCGGCCACGCGCAAATACAGCTGGCGGAGGGTGAGGTTCTCGCGCCGGGCCAGTTGCAGGGTCAGTTCCTGGCGGCTCTTGCTCGCGTTGGTGACGGGCCGTTCCGGGATCGGACCGTCGAGGTCGTAGCCCGACAGGTCCATCCCGCCTGTGAGCCCCGAGATCAGCGACAGGCCCAGCACCGGATCGATGAGTGACTGCAATTGGTCGAATTTCTCCTGCGCTTCGCTCTCGCTGCGTCCCACCACGGGAAACACGCCGGGCATGATGAGCAGGCTGTCCGGATCACGCCCCTGCGCCTGGACCCGGCCCTTGAGGTCGGCATAGAAGTCCACGGCCTCCTGCAGTGTCTGCTGGGCGGTGAACACGACCTCGGCGGTGCGTGCCGCCAGGTCTTTGCCGGCATCGGACGAGCCCGCTTGCACCACCACCGGGCGCCCCTGGGGGGAGCGGGCCACGTTCAAGGGGCCTTGCACCTGGAAATGCGGGCCGTGGTGGTTCAGGACATGGCGTTTGGCAGGGTCGAACACGCGGCCCGTGGCCTTGTCCCAGGCAAAGGCGTCGGTGTCCCAGCTGTCCCACAGGCCGAGCACCACATCGGCGAATTCGCCCGCGCGTTCGTACCGGTCGGCGTGGCTGAAATGGGCATCGCGGTTGAAGTTGCGTGCCTCGTGTTCGCTGGACGAGGTCACCAGGTTCCAGCCCGAGCGGCCCCCGCTGAGATGGTCCAGGGAGGCGAATTTCCGGGCGATATGGAAGGGTTCGTTGAAGCTGGTAGACGCCGTGCCCACCAGGCCAATGTGCTGCGTCACGGACGACAGTGCCGACAACAGCGTCAGCGGCTCGAACTGCGACACATAGCTGTGTGCGGTGCGGCTGAGCACTTCGGGGTCGTTGCCCCGTGTGCCGACCCCATCGGCCAGGAAGATCAGATCGAACCGGGCGGCCTCGGCCACCTGTGCCAGTGCGCGGTAGTGCTGGATCTGCAATCCCGCGCCCGGTATGGCATCGGGATGGCGCCAGGCGGCCAGATGGTGGCCCGTGGGGTAGAGAAAGGCGCCAAAGCGCAGAAATCCGGAACGCAGGGGCATGGCGGGTCAATGCCGGCGGCCGTGATCGGCTCCGACGGGGGCATGGATGGAGGAAGGACAGCGGCCACCCCATCCCGGAAGGGGCCGCAGGGGCCTTCCCGTTCGCTGATGACCCTCTGTCCGTGCAAGGGCCCCATCCTAGGGGGGGAGCAGGCTGCGGCTTAGAACCATTCCAAGGAATCAAACACGAAAATAGCCGTCTTCAGGCTGCGGGGGGCAGAGCCTGTGCCGCAGCACGCACAGGCCGTCTGTTGCCGGATGGGGGCGTCTTGGGGGGGCCTGGGGGGCAGATGCGTCCAGGGACGCAAAGGCCAGGATGCGGGCCCACTTCCGTCGGGGGAAATAAAAAAGCCCACATGTGTTGAACATGTGGGCTTTGCTATTGGTTGCGCGGGCAGGATTTGAACTTGCGACCTTTGGGTTATGAGCCCAACGAGCTACCAGGCTGCTCCACCGCGCAGACGAATCATAACACCAATAGTTATATTCTTCCGATTCTTTCAAGAAGAAAGTTGGAATGCGGTGCTGGCGCTGCGTGGTGTGGGTGGGGTAGCGGTAAATTTCTGCAGATGTGTGCCGTGTTACTCCCCCCCAGAGGCGGCTGGGTGCCGTGCCTGGGGGATGGTGGCGCTGTCGTTCAGCAGCCGCGTGTCACGGGTGCGGGCCAGGACTTGTCGTCCGGGTGGTACTTGCCCAGCTCCCACTTGGCGATGGCGTTGCGGTGGACTTCGTCCGGGCCATCGGCAAAGCGCAGGGTGCGCGCGTGGGCGTAGGCACTGGCCAGCGGGAAGTCGTCGCACATGCCGCCGCCGCCATGCACTTGCATGGCCCAGTCGATCACCTGGCAGGCCATGCTGGGTGCGACCACCTTGATCATCGCGATCTCGGTGCGCGCCACCTTGTTGCCCACGGTGTCCATCAGCCAGGCGGCCTTGAGCGTGAGCAGGCGGGCCATGTCGATCTTGCAGCGGGCCTCGGCGATGCGTTCCTGCGTGACCGTTTGCTGCGCCACGCTTTTGCCGAAGGCCACGCGCGAGGAGGCGCGGCGGCACATCAGCTCCAGCGCGCGCTCGGCCAGGCCGATCAGGCGCATGCAGTGGTGGATGCGCCCGGGGCCCAGGCGGCCCTGGGCGATTTCGAAGCCCCGGCCTTCGCCCAGCAGGATGTGGTTGGCGGGCACGCGCACGTTCTCGAAGGTCATCTCCACATGGCCGTGGGGCGCATCGTCGTAGCCCATCACGGTGAGCGGACGCAGGATGGTGATGCCCGGGGTGTCGGCGGGCACCAGCACCATGCTTTGCTGCGAGTGCCGGGCGGCCTCGGGATCGCTCTTGCCCATGGTGATGAACACGGCGCAGCGCGGGTCGGCCGCGCCGGAGATCCACCACTTGCGGCCATTGATCACGTACTCGTTGCCCTGGCGCTCGATGCGGGTTTCGATGTTGGTGGCATCGCTGGAGGCCACGTCCGGCTCGGTCATCGCGAAAGCGGAGCGGATCTTGCCTGCCAGCAGGGGCTGGAGCCAGCGCTGCTTGGCCTCGTCATCGCCGTAGCGGGCAATGGTTTCCATGTTGCCGGTGTCGGGCGCGGAGCAGTTGAAGACCTCGCTGGACCAGGGCACCCGGCCCATGATTTCCGCCAGCGGCGCGTATTCCTGGTTGGTGAGGCCCGCGCCGGCATAGCCCGAATGCTCGGCGCTGTCTACGGGCAGGAACAGGTTCCACAGGTCCTCGGCCTGGGCCTTGACCTTCAGGGCTTCAATGGTTTGCAGGGGGCTCCAGCGTTTGCCCGCGGCGGTGTTCGCCTCGAGTTCGGCCTTGTAGGCCTCCTCGTTGGGGGTGATGTGCTCGTCCATGAAACGCAGCAGCCGGGCCTGCAGTGCCTTGGTCTTGGGGGAATAGTCGAAATCCATGCCTGTCTCCGTTGGGGTGAAACCGTCAAATCTGCTCAGGTGCCGCTGCGCTGGGCGAACTTCCAGGCCAGCTCGGCCATGGGCCTTGCACCCGCCCCCGAGGCTTTGGCCTGTTCGCTGGAGGCGGTGCCCATTTCGACCCGTTTGGCGATGCCCTGCAGGATGGCGGCCATGCGAAACAGGTTGTAGGCCAGGTAGAAGTTCCAGTCGGCTGCCAGGGCTTCGGGGGTGGTGAAGCCGGTGCGTTCGCAGTAGCGGCGGATGTACTCGGCCTCGCTGGGGATGCCCAGGCTGGCCAGGTCCAGGCCGCCAAGGCCCCGGAAGGTGCCCGGGGTGATGTGCCAGGACATGCAGTGGTAGCTGAAATCGGCCAGCGGATGCCCGAGCGTGGACAGCTCCCAGTCGAGCACCGCAATCACGCGGGGCTCAGTGGGGTGGAACATCAGGTTGTCGAGCCGGAAGTCGCCGTGCACGATGGAGATGCGGCTTTCGTCGCGCGCGCTGGCAGGCATGTGCTCGGGCAGCCATGCGATCAGCCGGTCCATCTCGGGAATGGGCTGGGTGACCGAGGCCAGGTACTGCTTGCTCCACCGGCCTATCTGGCGATCGAAATAGTTGCCCGGTTTGCCGTAGCTGCCCAGACCCTGGTCTGCGGGTTTGACCGAGTGCAGCGCAGCGATCACGCGGTTCATTTCGTCGTAGATGGCACCCCGCTCGGCAGGTGCCATCCCGGGCAGGGACTGGTCCCAGAGCACCCGTCCCTGCATGCATTCCATCACGTAGAAGGCCCGTCCAATGACCGATTCGTCCTCGCACAGCACATACATGCGGGGCACCGGAACGTCTGTTCCCGCCAGGCCACGCATGACCGTGAACTCGCGCTCGATCGCATGGGCCGATGGCAGCAATTTGGCGACCGGACCGGGCTTGGCCCGCATGACATAGTGCTGTGCTGGTGTGATGAGCTTGAAGGTCGGATTGGACTGTCCGCCCTTGAACATTTCGACGGTCAAGGGGCCGGAAAAACCTGCGAGGTGCTTTTCCAGCCAGGCGCTGAGGGCCGCCACGTCAAAGGCGTGCTGCTCGGCCACGGGGCGGGTGCCGACGAATGTATCCAAAGGGGTCATGGGTGTCCTTGTGCTGCGCAGGGGAGGGAGATCAGTGGTCGGTTTCGGCAATGCGCAGCAGGGCGGCGCGGTCCCGCACCACCAGGCCACCGGGTTCGATGCGAATGGCTTCTTCGCGCTCCATGGATTTGAGTTCCTGGTTCACGCGTTGGCGCGAGGCGCCCAGCAGCTGGGCCAGCTCTTCCTGGGCAAGCTGCAAGCCGATGCGGATTTCGCGCCCATCGGAAAGGCTGGGAATGCCGTAGCTGCGAGCCAGATGCACCAATTGCTTGGCCAGCCGTGCGCGCAGGGGCAGGGTGTTGAGGTCTTCCACCAGGCCATAGAGCTGGCGGATGCGCCGGGCATGCAGGCGCAGCATCGCCTCGTAGAACTCGACATGTGCGGCCAGGATTTTTTTGAAGTCGGCCTTGGCCACGCACAGGATGGTGGTTTCGCCATGGGAGTACACATCGTGCGTGCGCCGGTCTCCATCGAAGATCGAGACATCGCCAAACCAGATGCCGGGCTCCACATAGGTCAGCGTGATCTGTTTCCCTGAAATCGAGGTCGAGCTCACACGCACTGCCCCCTTCGCGCAGGCGATCCACTCTTCGGGAGGGTCGCCGCGGGCGGCAATCAATGTGCCGTCCTTGAAGCGTTTGACGTAGGTACATCGCAGAATGTCGTGGCGCAGAGAGGGTGAAAGGGAAGAAAACCAGCGACCGGCATTGATCGCTTCTCTTTCATCTATCGTAAGAATCGGTTCGTCCATGGACTGTCTTTTGGGTGACTGAAAACAGACCCATTGTCGCGTCAGGGACTGGCTCTGGAGACGGGGGTTGTCACCTGGGTGTCTGCCATGCGAGCGCACAAAAAAATCCCCGGTGCCGCAGAGCGGACACCGGGGAGTCACAACAGATCCGAAGGGCGTTTATGGCTCTTCTTCGTGCGCCAGGCTCAGGCCGATGGCACCGCGCCGGCGCAGCCAGGGGCTGGGGCGATACCGGCTGTCGCCATACACGGTTTGCATGTTGAAGAGCACTTCCAGGATGTTGGTCGGACCCCAGCGGTCCCCCATGGCCAGAGGGCCCAGGGGGTAGCCCAGGCCCAGGGTGACCGCTGTCTCCAGATCGCGCGGGGTGCCAATTCCTTGCTGGCAGATGTCGCTGGCAATGTTCACGATGGTCGCCACCACGCGCTGCGTGACGAAGCCACCGCTGTCGCGAATCACGCTGACGGCCTTGCCATCGCGTGCAAACAGGGCATGCGCGGCGTTGCGGATGTCCAGGCGGGTCACGGGGTTGGTGGCCAGCACGCGGCGCTTGGTGGCAGCGTCCTCGATCAGCATGTCGATGCCGATGGTGCGGGCCGGGTCCAGTCGCTCCACCACAGCGACCGTGGTCACGTCAAACCCCAAAGGCGCCACCAGCGTGATGGCCTGGGGCGAGGGCGAGGTGCCGGTCTCGATGGTGGCGCCCAGGTCTTTCAGCAATTGGTAGAGCTCGGCCCGCCGCGCCGCCCGGGGAGAAACCCAGACAGGCGGGATCTCTGCGACCACCGGAACCGGGGGCTCCTCGGGCTTTTGGGCCACCCCGTCCACGTAGCGGTAAAAGCCTTCCCCGACCTTCTTGCCCAGCATGCCTCCCGCTAGGCGCTGCGCCGTGATCACACTGGGGCGAAAGCGCGGCTCTTCGTAGTACTGGTGGTAGATCGACTCCATCACGGGGTGCGACACATCCAGCCCCGTCAGGTCCAGCAGCTCAAAAGGCCCCAGCTTGAAGCCGACCTGGTCGCGCAGGATGCGGTCGATCGTGGCCACATCGGCCACGCCTTCGCCGACGATGCGCAAGGCTTCGGTGCCAAAGCCACGGCCGGCATGGTTGACGAGGAAGCCGGGGGTGTCCTGTGCCTGGACCGGGGTGTGGCCCATGGCGCGCGCATAGCTTGCCAAGGCCGTGCACAGCGCCGGGTCGGTCTTGAGGCCGGCGATCACTTCCACCACTTTCATCAGCGGCACGGGGTTGAAGAAGTGAAAGCCTGCCAGGCGCTCAGGGCGCTGCAGGGCGGCGCCGATGGCGGTGACGGACAGCGAGGAGGTGTTGGTGGCCAGCACGGCAGTGGCGGGCAGGATGCTTTCCAGTTCGGCCAGCAAGGCTTGCTTGGCATCGAGGCGCTCCACAATGGCTTCGATCACCAGATGGCAGGCAGCAAGATCGGCACTGCTCTGGGCTGTCTGCAGCCGTTCGGAATAGTCGCGAACCTGGGCCGCATCAAGGCGGCCCTTGGCTTCGAGCTTGTGCCATTGGGCCACGATGCTGTTGCGGGCTTGCTCTGCAGCCCCGGATCTGCTGTCCAGAAGAATCACCTGGCTGCCCGCCTGGGCTGCGATTTGTGCAATGCCCTGGCCCATGGCGCCAGTGCCTACGATACCTACAATGGGATATGGAATGGTCATGGGTTCATTATGGCGAAGGTTTTTTGGTTTACGGGTATGTAAAAATTGCCGCTCAATTATTGTGAATTGTTGTGAAAATTCGTCATTCATTTGCTGGTCTCGGTTTGTGCGTACTCACGGCGGGGGCCTCGGCTTTGTCCCTGGGGCCTGGTCGCGGTGTGGTGTTTCTTGGCGCTCCGCTCGATCTGGCATTTGATGTCGAACCCGATGCCGGCACCACCGTGGCATCGTCCTGCGTGCAGGCCTTCGTGGTTTCCGGGGACCGCAAGCTGGACGCCTCCAAGGTCCGTATCGTTGCCCAGCCTGAAGTTTCCGGACGGGCCCCGTCGGCGCGCGTTCAGACCGCGGTGGTGATCGACGAACCTGTGGTCACCGTGACCCTGACTGCGGGCTGTTCCAAGAGCATCACCCGCCACTACACCTTTCTG
>JAQUDN010000054.1 GCA_028685665.1 Burkholderiaceae bacterium
GAAGACGGGGCGCCCCAACTTCGTGGACGAGAACCGCCCCGGCGACCCCACCGCCGCCGATGCCGACGGCAAGAAGGGCAAGTCCGTCTTTGCCGCGCCCGGCTTCCTGGGCGGCAAGAACCAGATGCCCATGGCCTACAGCCCCAAGACCGGGCTGTTCTACGTGCCCACCAACGAATGGGGCATGGAGATCTGGAACGAGCCCATCACCTACAAGAAGGGCGCGGCCTACCTGGGGGCGGGCTTCACCATCAAGCCGCTGTTCGACGACCACATCGGCGCGCTGCGCGCCATCGACCCCAAGACCGGCAAGGTGGCCTGGGAGGTGAAGAACGAGGCGCCGCTGTGGGGCGGCGTGCTGGTGGCCGGCGACCTGGTGTTCTGGGGCACCCCCGAGGGCTACCTCAAGGCCGCCGACGCCAAGACCGGCAAGGTGGTGTGGCAGTTCCAGACCGGCTCGGGCGTGGTGGCCCCGCCCATCACCTGGACGCAGGACGGCGAGCAGTTCCTGAGCGTGGTGTCCGGCTGGGGCGGCGCCGTGCCGCTGTGGGGCGGCGAAGTGGCCAAGAAGGTGAACTTCCTGGAGCAGGGCGGCTCGGTCTGGACCTTCAAGATCATGAAGTGACGGGCCTTTGACGCCGTGGGGCCAGGGCGTGCCCGCCCGGCCCCTTCTTTTTCTGCCCCCCATGGCCACCGACGGCGCTCGCCCGCCGGGCCGTGCAACCACCGCACCCCCATGACAAACACCCTCTTCAGGCCCCGCCGCCTCTGGCTGGCCGTGGCCTCCACCTTTCCGGTGGTGGCTGCGGCGCAGGCCGTTGACACCGACAATGTCCACCGCCTGCCCGTGGTGGAAGTGGTGCACCAGGCACCGCTGCCCGGGCTCGACGTGTCGGTGGAGCAATACCCCGGCAATGCGCAGATGCGCAGCGACGCACAGATCGAGCGCTCCGGCGCGACCAACCTGGCCGATTTCCTCCAACGCAGCATGCCCGGCGTCATCGCCTCCGACATCCAGGGCAGCCCCTACCAGACCGACCTGAGCTACCGCGGCCACCGCCTGTCGCCCCTGCTCGGCTCGCCCCAGGGCCTGTCGGTGTACCTGGACGGTGTGCGCATCAACCAGCCCCTGGGCGACGTGATGGACTGGGACCTGGTGCCCGAAATGGCGCTGGCCGACGTGGCCCTGATTCCCGGCACCAACCCGCTGTACGGGCTCAACACCCTGGGCGGCGCGCTGGTGCTGGGCACCAAGTCGGGCTTGACGCACCCGGGCACGGAGGTCGATATGTCCTTTGGCAGCCACGCGCGCAGGCGCCTCGAATTCGGCCATGGCGCGCAGTGGGGCGAGGGCTGGCACGGCTACGCCGCCGGCTCGTGGTTCGAGGAAAACGGCTGGCGCGAACGCTCGCCGGGCCACCTGGGCAACGTCTTCCTCAAGCTCGGGCGCCACCTGGGCGACACGTCCTGGGCGCTGAGCTACAGCGACGGCCGCAGCAACCTGATCGGCAACGGCCTGCTCAACCAGAGCCTGTACGACACCAACCCGCGCGCCGGCTACACCTTCTACGACCAGACTCGCAAGCAGGGCCAGCTGCTCAACTTCCAGCTGACGCACTCGCTCACCCCGAACGACCAGATTGCGCTGGTGGCCTGGCACCGCAGATCGCGCCACACGGGCAGCAATGGCGACGTCAACGCCAACTGGGCCGCCTGGATCGAGGACTGCGAGAACAGCAGCGCGTCCCGCTGCACCCACCCCGCCGACCCCGGCTACCTGCACCAGAACGCCGTGTTCAACCAGAGCCAGGCGCGCTATGCCGAAACCGGCACGACGCTGCAGTGGACACGCCAGTCCGGCGCGCACCAGTTCGCCCTGGGCGCCGAGCTGGCGCACAGCACCTCCGACTACGACCAGTACCAGCAGGCCGCTTTTTTCGACGCCCACCGCGTCACCCAGACCGCCCCGGGCGAGCCCCTGGAGCACGAGGTCTCCCTGCGTGGCCGCAGCACGCGCCTGGGGCTGTTCGCCGCCGATACCATCCGCCTGGCCCCGCACACGCAGTTGAGCCTGTCGGCGCGCTGGAACGACAGCCGCGTGCGCAACGACCTCGGGCACCCGGCGCCGTATGAGAGCGAAAGCTTCCGCTACCGCAAGCTGAACCCGGCCATCGGCGTCACGCACGCCTTCACGCCCGCGGTGCTGGGTTTCGCCAACCTGTCGCAAGGCACGCGCATGCCGACCTCGCTGGAGCTGGGCTGCGCCGATCCGGCCAAGCCATGCACGCTGCCCACCGGCCTGCAGGCCGACCCCTACCTCAAGCAGGTGGTCACGCGCACCCTGGAGTTCGGCGCGCGCCTGCGCCCGGCCGAGGGCGTGCAGCTGACCGCGGCCATTTTTCGCTCGGAGAGCAGCGACGACATCGCCTTCATGCGCGCGGGCGTCTCGCAGGCCGGCTTCTTCGACAACATCGGCAAGACCCGCCGCCAGGGCCTGGAGCTGAGCGCCCGCGTGCAGCGCAGCGATTGGGACGTGCGCACCAGCTACGGCTATCTGGACGCCACCTACCAAAGCAGCGGCGTGCTCTTCGGCCCCTTGAGCACGGCCTCGAAACCCAACGCCTTCCAGCCCGGCACGCGCCTGGCCGCCTTGCCGCGCCATGTGCTCAAGCTCTCGGTCGACTGGCGCGCCACGCGCAGCGTGGTCGTGGGCGGCGACTGGCTGGCCGTGGGCTCCCAGGTCGCGGCCGGCAACGAGGGCGGCTCGCGCCCCAAGCTGGGCGACGTGGCCGGCTATGGCCTCGTGAACGCCCGCGCCAGCTGGCAAGTCAGCCAGGGCTGGAAAGCCTATGTGCGCATCAACAACCTGCTGGACAGGCGCTACATCACCTACGCCACGGGCAACGAGGACGCCTTCCCCCGCGGCGTGGTGGTCCGGCCCGGCGAGGAGATGGGATCGGCGCGCTTCGTCGCCCCCGGCCTGGGCCGCCACATCACCGTCGGCATGCGCTACGAGTGGCGGTGAGCCCTGGACGGCGAGATTGCTATTATTTTAATAGCAATCAACGCCTTCAGGCAAAGGGGTTCAGGCCTGTTGGGCCTGAAATGCCTCGGACAGAAAAAACCCCGGAACGCTGGCATGGCGCTCCGGGGTTTTGTCTTGATGCCGCCCCCTCAGGGCGCGGTGAACGTCAGGCCATGCTGCTTGAAGAGCGCCAGCAACTCGCCACTGCCGCGCAGCGAGTTCAGGGCCTGCTGCAGCGCCTGGCCCAGCGCCTCTTGCCTGGCCTTGATGGCCATGCCCACCAGCCAGCCCTGGGCCGGCACGCCCGTCAGCGGGAACTCGCTGATCTCCACCGACGGCGGCTTGGACTGCGCCTGGAAGAGCACCGATTCCGCCTGCGCGCGCGTCACGTAGGCAGCGGCGGCCTCGCCCTGCAGCACCGCCTGCACGGCCTTGACGCCGTCGGCATACAGGTGCACCTGCGCGCTCAGCAGGCGGTTGTCGTGCCCGATCAGGGCGCTGGCGGCGCCGGTGCCGCGTTCGGCGGCCAGGGGCAGGCCCTGGAGGTCGGCCGCGCCCGCCGCCACCGGCAGGCGCCGGGTGTCACGCACCAGCACCACCTGCTCGCGCATGTACGGGGCAAAGATCAGCGCCTGCTTGTTCTGCTGCATGAAGTACTTGTCCACCGGCACGTGCAGCATCACGTCGGCCGGACCGTAGCCCAGGTAGTGGCCCTTCCAGACCATGTTGCGCAGGTCGTCGTTCATGTTCTCGTCGCCGTCAAAGGGCAGCAAGGCCAGTTGCAGTCCCATGGCGCGCGCCAGGGCCTGCGCCAGGGACACATCCAGCCCCTGCATGCCCTGCGGCGACTGCGCGGAGAACGGCGAAAAAGCGTTGTACAAGGCCACCTTCAGGGTGCCGTTGGCGCGAATGCGCGCCAGACCGTCGGGTTCCTCCTGCGCCTGGGCGGCGCCCACGCCGGCGAGCAGCGGCAGCAGCCCCAGCACGAGCTGGCGGCGGCCCGGCGAGGACGGTTTTTCAGCGGCTTCGGTCATGGTTCGCGCCTCGATTCGAGGTAGGTCTTGATGGCCCACAGGGCCTCCTGGGACAGCATGCCCTCAAACGGCGGCATGTACACCCGGCCATCGCGCGTGCGGCCCCGGCGCACCGTCCCGATGAAGTAGTCGTTGACCTCCTTGAAGCAGGCATCCTTCTTGTCCTGGCTGGCCAGGCTGGTGCACTCCTCGTCCATCTTGCGCAGGTCCGGAGCGATGCCGCCGGAGATGGCCTCCAGTCCGTGGCAGCGGGCGCAGTTCTGGTTGTAGCCGGAGGCGCCGATGCGCACCGCCTCGGTCCGCGCCGGCCCCTTGCTGTAGGGGTTGTCCTCCACCCATTTCTGCCCCACGGGCGGCAGGGTGCGCGTGTCCATGGGCTGGGGCGTCACGTCCCCGTGCGCCCAGGCAGCGCCCAGGCCGGCCGCCAGCGCCAGGGCGAGGGCCGTGCGCGCGCCCCGCCGGGCCCATGTCTGAACAGCAAAATGCATCGGGTGTCTCCTTGAATGAATAGTGATCCCCGACAACCGCAAAAACCATGCCATCCCTTGCCACAAGGTGTGCCTCCCGCACGCGCAGCCCACCGTGGGCCGCGCTTGTGACAGGGAGTGCTCCGCTTTGGAGCAATGGCCCGCAGCACGCCCAGGCCGCGGCCCTGTCGCACCGGCCTGCCCAGGGCTTGGCATTTTTTTTGCTGCATTGCAGCGGCCGCATGGAAACTGTTGATCCCTGCGGAGCCCCCTCCAAAAGACCTGCCATGCACTTTGACACCGCCTCCAACGCACTGGAACCACCACCCGCGCTGCCCCACCTCTCGCGCCGCCTGCGCCTGCAGTACGAAAGCGCGCAGACGCGCTGGGTCTTGCGCTCCTCCGAGGGCACGGTGCAGCTCAACGACAGCGCCGCCGAGATCCTGCGCCGCTGCGACGGGCGCCACACCGTGGCCGACATCGTCTGCGAACTGGAGGGGCTGTTCGACATCCAGGGCATCGCCCCCCAGGTGCAGGCGCTGCTGGCCGACGGCCTGCGCCGTGGCTGGTTCGACTGAGCGCGGAGGCCGACCATGCGAGCAAGCCTCCCAAGCGGGGTGTTCTGGGTTCTGGCCCCGCTGTGGCTGCTGCCGCCCTGCCTGGCGCACACCCCGCCGCCCAGCCCCCAGGACGTGGCCCTGCTCGCAGGGACCTGCGTCACCTGCCACGGCCCCGGCGGCCAGCCGCCCGCCGGCAGCCCGGACCGCAGCATCCCGGCCCTGCGCGGGCAGAGCAGCGCCGCCTTGCTCGCGCGCCTGCAGGCCTTCCAGGCCGGGCAGGTGGCCGGTGCCACCGTCATGCCACGGCTGATGCAGGGCTATGACGCGGCCCAGCTGCAGGCCCTGGCCGAGTGGTTTGCCCGCCTGGGCCAGGAGGCACCGTGATGCCCGCGCTGCACCGCCGCCAGCTCCTGCTGGGCGCCGCCAGCCTGGCCGCGCCGGCCGTGCATGCGCAGGGAGCCCCTGCGCGCGTGGTGATCGTGGGCGGCGGCTTTGGCGGCGCCACGGTGGCGCGCTACCTGCGGGCCTGGGCGCCGCAGGTCCAGGTCACGCTGGTCGAGCCCGCCACACGCTTCGTCACCTGCCCGTTTTCCAACCACTACCTCGCCGGGCTGCGCAGCTGGGACAGCCTGGGCCACGGCTACGGCGGCCTGCGCGCCGCCGGCGTCGAGGTGGTCCACGCCCAGGCCGAGGACGTGGACGGCCCAGGGCGGCGCCTGCGCCTGGACACGGGCCAGGTGCTGCGCTGGGACCGCCTGGTGCTTTCGCCCGGCGTGGACATGCGCTGGGATGCCCTCGAAGGCTATGGCCAGGCCGCCGCCGAGCGGGCGCCCCACGCCTGGAAGGCCGGCGCGCAAACCCAGCTGCTGCGCCGCCAGCTCCAGGCCATGCCCGACGGCGGCGTGTTCGTGATGGTGATTCCCGACAACCCCTTCCGCTGCCCGCCCGGGCCCTATGAGCGCGCCAGCCTGGTCGCGCATTACCTGCGCCAGCACAAGCCGCGCAGCAAGGTGCTGCTGCTGGACGCGAAGAACAATTTTTCGAAGAAAGCGCTGTTCCTGCAGGGCTGGAAGGCCTTGTACGGCGACCTGATCGAATGGGTCAGCCTGGCGCAGGACGGCCAGGTGGTGCGGGTGGATGCGGCGGCGCTGGAGGTGGAGACGGCCTTCGGCACGCGCCACCGGGCCGATGTGCTCAACGTCATCCCACCGCAAAAGGCCGGGCGCATCGCCGAACGGGCGGGTGTGACCGACGCCAGCGGCTGGGCCCCGGTGCGCGGGGAAGACCTGGCCTCGCCGCTGGTGGACGGCATCCATGTGCTGGGCGACGCCGCGCTGGCCGGGCCCATCCCCAAATCCGGCTTTGCCGCCAACAACCAGGGCAAGGTGGTGGCCGCGGCGCTGGCCGCCGAGCTCAGCGGCCAGCCCGCGCCCACTGCCTGGTACGCCAACACCTGCTACAGCCTGCTGGCGCCGGGCTATGGCATCTCGGTGGCGGGGGTGTACCGCGCGCAGCAGGGGCGCTTGATCGACCTGCCGCACAGCGTGGGCGTGAGCCCGCTGGACGCCCCGCCCGCCCACCGCGCCGCCGAGGCCGACCATGGCGCGGCCTGGTACGCGGCCATCAGCGCGGACATCTGGGACCGCTGAAGCCGCTGAACTCGGTCAAGGCGCCAGCCTCCCGCTGCGCCAGCTGGACCAGCTGGGCCAGCGCCTCGCCATCACCCTCTTGCGCCAACGCGGCCCACAGCTGGCGCGCACGCGGGTAATCGCCCAGCAGGCAGGCCGCCTGGGCCTGCAGGTGCAGGTCCTGCGCCTCGGAGGCCGGCTGGAGCATGGCCCTGGCCGCCCCCAGCAGGGTGCGTGGGTGGGGGGCCGCCACGGCGGGGCTCATGGCTTGGTGCTGAGCACCCAGCGCGCCAGCAGCTTCAGGTCTTGCGCGCTGAGGCTGGAATGCGCGGGCATGGCCGCCCGCCCCCACTTGCCCTTGGAGCCCATCTGGATGGACTGCGCCAGCGAGGCCACGGCCTCCTTGTCGCCCGCGTATTTCTCGGCGATGGCGGCAAAGGAGGGGCCGACGATTTTCTCGGCTGCGGCATGGCAGCTGTAGCAGCCCGTGCCTTTGGCGATCTCAACGGCCGCAGCCAGGTCCGGGGCGGCATGGGCGGCGGCGGCAGCCCACAGGGAAGCGAGGAGAACAACATTGCGCACGGCAGGGGCCTTTCAGTCAGGGTTCAAACACTGGCATCCCTGGCAGCAACATCCATGCCAATCCAGCCGCCATGGCAGACCGCCTGGGGCAGTGCGCCCAGACGCACCAGACCCGCCGCAAAGTGTTCAACAATGAAACAAGGCCTCTGGCCAGCCCCTCCCAAGGAACACCCCCCGCCCCCCGATGCAGGCCGCCACCACGCGGCCCCAGCAGCGCACGGATGGCGCCCCCCGCCGCCACGCCACCGCATCTGAACTGAACTGAACTAGTCTGGGATAAAGCCCCCCCGCCGGCAGCGCGTCCCCGGCCCCCGGCGTCACTGCGCAGCAGCCGCCGACCCAGCTCCCCCACCCCTTCTGGCTGCGCCGAGGAGCGCAGGACCGGGCGGGAAAAGGGCCGCGCATGTTTGAGCGCAGCGAGTTTGCGCGGACCCCGCCCGGGTCGAGCACCGCAGGGTGCCCCCTCGCCCCAGCGAGGGGGTCGCAGACAGCGGGGTCGCCTTCTCTTTGCTTACTTTCTCTTGGCGAAGCAAGAGAAAGTGAGTCGGCCGCCGGGCCGAGACCCGGCCTCCGCCCTCAAAAAAGCCCACACCCCAAAAACCACCCCCACAACATCACCCATCACCCCACAGCCCCCCGGTCCACGCCCGGCCCCCGGTACACCAGCACCTTCAGCGCACGGTCTGCCGAGACATCGACAAACACCGGCGGATTGGCCACGCGCTCGACAAACGCCAGGGACGGCGCCAGCTCCTGCACCAAGTCGTGCAAAAAGGCCTGGCCCAGCTCGGGCGCATTCAGGCACAGCAGCGCATGGCCCTGCGGCGCCAGCAGGTCCGGCAGGCGGCGCAGGAGGCGGGCGTAGTCCTTGGTGGCGACAAAGCTGCCTTTCTGGTAGCTGGGCGGGTCGAGGATGACCAGGTCATAAGGGCCGCTGCGGCCGATCTTTCCCCAGGTCTTGAAGATGTCGTGGGCCAGAAAGCTGGCGCCGGCCATCAGGCCATTGCGCTGGTGGTTCTGCTGCCCGATCGCCATGGCCCCGGCGCTCATGTCCACATTGACCACCTGCCGGGCCCCCGCCTGCAGGGCCACCACCGAGAAAGCGCCGGTGTAGGCAAACAGGTTGAGCACCTTGGGGCCGCGCGGGCCCGGGTGGGCGGCGATGTGTTCGCGCACCCAGTGCCGGCCCGCCGCCATGTCCAGGAACAGGCCGTGGTTCTGCCCCTTGAGCACATGCACCCGGAAACGGGCCCCCTGCTCCGTCACCTCGTGGACCTCGGGCACGCTGCCGGCCATCAAGCGGGTGTCGGTCTGGCCTTCGTGGCGGCACTGGAAAACCCAGTTCAGCGGCTGGCCGGGGGCCAGCTCCTGCCAGCGCGCCGCCAGGGCCGCGTGCAGGGTGGCCAGCTCCGCCTCGGAGGCCGGCTGAAAGCAGGTCAGCAGCCACACGGGCGGGAAGGCATCCAGCACCCAGTGTTCGCAACCGGGGTAGAGGCCACCCCGGCCATGGAAGATGCGCTGGGCATCGGAGGGCAGCGCCATCTGGGCAATCGCGTTGAGCAAGGCCTGCATGGCATCAACCTTCCAGCAAGGCCGGCAACTCGGCCATGGACGCGAAGACCTGCACGGCCCCGGCCGCGCGCAGGGCGTCGGGCGCCCCATGGCCCCAGGGCGAGGGGCTGTAACCCACCACCGTCGCCCCCGCTGCCACGCCCGCCGTGACGCCGGTCACGGTGTCCTCGACCACCAGGCAGCGCGCCGGATCGACCCCCAGCGCCGCCGCCGCCGCCAGGTACACATCGGGGGCCGGCTTGGTGGCCGGCATTTCGTGGCCGCTGAAAACCCGGCCGGCAAAGTACGGCGCCAAGCCCACCTTGGCCAATTGCATCTCGACCTTGAAGCGGTCCGCCCCCGAGGCGCAGGCGATGCGGCCCTGCAGCCGGGCGTGCACGGCCTGCACGGCGGCCACGGCGCCGTCGATGGCCACCAGCTCGGCCTCCAGGCGGTGGTTGCGGCGCGCGTAGAACGCGGCCATCCAGGCATCGGTCAGCGGCTGGCCGGTGTGCCGCTCGATGCGCGCGGCTTCGCTGCGCACCGTCTTGCCCACGAACAGGTCCATGCACGCCTGGGGCGTGAGCACCCAGCCGCTCTCTTCGAGCATGTCGCGCAGCACGCCGTTGGTCAGGGGCTCGCTGTCGACCAGCACGCCGTCGCAGTCGAACAAAATTGCTTCAAATTTCATAGCTAGTAACGCTTATTCCACTTGGCCTTCAGGCCTGCAGGGTTTCAAAATACGGTCCCTCAGCGCAGCGCGCCGAACACCTTCTGCGCCAGGGCGCTGCCGGCTGCGGCCGGGTTCTGGCGGATTTTCTGCTCCTGCTCGCCCATCGTGAAATACAGGCCATCCAGGGTCTTGCCCGTCACGTACTGCTCGATGCGCGCCTCGTCTTTCTGGACCAGGCCGAAGCGGGCCGCCTGCCCGGCCAAAGCGTTGTACTGCGAGGCCAGAGCGACCTGCTCGGTGGCCTGCGTCACCACGGGCAGAAACTTCTGGCCCAGAGGAACGCGGGTCTTCTCGGCAAAAAAGCGGGTGACCGCATTGCCGCCGCCGCTGAGGAGGCCCTTGGCATCCTCCACCGTCATGCTGCGCACGGCCGCGAGCAGCACGTCCTGGCCCATCGGCACCGCCGACTCCGCCGCGCGGTTGAGGGTGGTGACCAGGGCGTCGAGGCGCGGGCCCTGGCCCAGGCGCCGCATGACCTTGGCGGCCTCGTCCCAGAAGCCCGGCAGCGGAATGCGCACCCGGGGGTTGCCCAGAAACCCATCCGGCTGGCCCAGCAGCCCCACGGCGGCGAGGGCACTGGCTTCCAAGGCCCCCTTCAGGCCGCTGCCCGCCTCGGCCGCACTCAGGTCCCCCAGCGTCAGGGCCTGCGCCTGCTGGCTGGCCAGCAGCAGCCAGCCCCCCCAGGCCGCGCAGTGAAAAGCCCGGCGGGTCGGGGCGGCAGAAATCCAGGGCGAAGCAGGCATGGCAAAAGGCGCAGGGCGCAGGGCGCATGAAAATAATTTTGATAGCAGTAAGGGCTTGTCCATCCAGCCCTGCAGGGGCTTTTAATTCAAAGTGTCGCCGTCCACATAGGCCCAGCGGCCGGCCTCGCGCACAAAACGGCTGCGCTCGTGCAGGCGCACGGCCCGCCCGCCCAGGCGGTAGCGGGCGACGAACTCGACCTCGGCATGCTCGGCATCCAGCACGCGGTGGCTGCGCACCTCCAGGCCCAGCCAGCGCGCACCGGCCTCGAAGTCCAGCGCCGCAGGGCCGTGGCCGGCCTGCCAGGTCGCGCGCAGGTAGTCGGCCCGCTCCAGGACAAAAGCGCTGTAGCGCGAGCGCATCAGGCTCTCGGCGTCGGGCGCGGGCGTGGTGTCAAAGTGCTCCAGGTAGCGGCCGCAGCAGTCGGCGTAGGCCAGGGGCTGGCGGCGGGAGGACAGGCGGCCGCAAGGGCACAAGGTGGGGGCAAGAGAAGGCATGGCGGCCTGGATTGTCGGGGATGCGGCGCAGGCCCACGGCCGATAATGCCGCATGGCTTTGTTTGCAGAAGGCATCTTGAAACTCCACTGGGACCAATCGGTCCCCGTCAATCTGGCACGCATCGCCAAAGGCATGGGCATCGTCGTCGTGCTCAGCGAAGACCTGGAGCCCTGCGCCCGCCTGGAGATCAGCCCCCAGAACAAGGCCCGCCTGGTGATTGGCAAGCGGCAAAGCAGCATCCGCCAGCGCTACGGCGTGGCCCACGCCATGGGCCACCTGGCCCTGCACCACCTGCGCCCCGGCGGTCAGCGCCTGATCGATGTGGCGGACAACTTTGGCGTGGACCAGGACAGCCGTATCGACAGCGAAGCCAACCAATTCGCATTGGGGCTGCTGATGCCCAGCCAGGTGCTGGAATACTGCGTGCGCGACATGGGCATGGCCAACCTCCAGGAGCTGGCCGAGCTGTTCGACGTGGCGCCCATCCTGGTCAAGCAGCGCCTGGCAGACCTGGACATCCGCTTGCACCCGCCCCTGGCGCAACCCCTGGACCCGGTCATCGACCTGGATTGAGCGCGGGCGCGCGGCCCCCCCGGCGAAGGCCCCTCGGCCCTCGGCCCACCCGCCCTGCGCTGCCGCTCAGGCCAGCGCGCGCTGGATGATGATCTTCTGCACGTCGCTTGTGCCTTCGTAGATCTGGCACACGCGCACATCGCGGTAGATGCGCTCCACCGGGAAATCGCTCACCACGCCGTAGCCGCCCAGGGTCTGGATGGCGGCGCTGCAGACGCGCTCGGCCATCTCGCTGGCGAACAACTTGGCCATGGCGGCCTCTTTCAGGCAGGGACGGCCGGCATCGCGCAGCGCGGCCGCATGCCAGATGAGCTGGCGCGTGGCTTCGAGCTGCGTGGCGCACTCGGCCAGGCGAAAGCCCACGGCCTGGTGGTTGAAAATCGCCGTGCCAAAGCTCTCGCGCTCCTTGGCGTAGGCCAGCGCCACCTCGAAGGCGCTGCGCGCCATGCCCAGGCTCTGGGCCGCGATGCCGATGCGCCCGCCTTCCAGCGCGCCGAGCGCGATCTTGTAGCCCTCGCCCTCGGCACCGATGAGGTTTTCGGCAGGAATGCGGCACTGGTCGAAGTTGATCTGCGCGGTGTCGCTGCTGTGCTGGCCCAGCTTGTCTTCGAGGCGGGCCACGGCGTAACCGGGGTTGTCGGTGGGAACCAGAAAAGCGCTCATCCCCTTCTTGCCCGCGCCCTTGTCGGTGACGGCAATGACGATGGCCACCTGGCCGTTCTTGCCACTGGTGATGAACTGCTTGACGCCGTTGATCACGTATTCGTCGCCCTGCTTGACGGCGGTGGTGCGCAGGGCCGAAGCGTCCGAGCCGACATGCGGCTCGGTCAGGCAGAAGGCCCCAAGCATCTGGCCCTGGGCCAGCGGCGTGAGCCATTGCTTCTTTTGCGCGGCGTTGCCGTAGCGCATCAGGATGGCGTTGACCGGGCAATTGGTCACCGAAATCGCCGTGCTGGTGCCGCCGTCGCCCGCCGCGATTTCTTCGAGCACCAGCGCCAGGCTGACGTAATCGAGCTGGGCGCCGCCCCACTCTTCCGGCACACAGATGCCATAGGCGCCCAGGGCCGCCAGGCCCCGGTGGGCGTCATGGGGAAAGTGGTGTTCTTTGTCCCAGCGCGCAGCGTGGGGCCACAACTGCTCTTGCGCAAAGTCGCGCACGGCGTCACGGATCATTTCCTGGTCGGGGGTCAGCAGCATGGTGTCTCCGGGGGGCTTGAGGGAATCTCGGGCCTTTTTGGCCTCTGGCCCTTTAAATACAAGCGGTAATAGCTATCAAAAAAGGAGTCCGCTCCGGGGTCTTGGGCCCGCACTGCAACAGGAGCGGGCCCAAGGCGCCGGGAACGGCTTACAGCAGTTCCAGCGCCACGGCCGTGGCCTCGCCGCCGCCAATGCACAGCGTGGCCAGGCCCTTCGTCAGGCCACGGGCTTGCAGGGCGTGGATCAGCGTGACCATGATGCGGGCGCCGCTGGCGCCAATGGGATGGCCCAGCGCACAGGCGCCGCCGTTGACGTTGACCTTGTCGTGCGGGAGCTTCAGCTCGGCCATCAAGGCCATGGGCACCACGGCAAAGGCTTCATTGATTTCCCACAGCTGCACGTCGTCCACCGACCAGCCGGCCTTGGCCAGCGCCTTCTGCGTGGCGCCCAGGGGGGCGGTGGCGAACCATTCGGGCGCTTGCGCGTGGGTGGCGTGGCTGACGATGCGGGCCAGGGGTTTGCAGCCCAGTTGGGCGGCGGTGGAGGCGCGCATCATCACCAGCGCGGCGGCACCGTCGTTGATGCTGGAGCTCGACGCTGCGGTGATGGTGCCGTCCTTCTTGAAGGCGGGCTTGAGCTGGGGAATCTTGTCCAGCTTGACCTTGCCGGGGCCTTCATCGACGCTGACCACGCGCTCGCCGCTGCGGTCCTTGACGGTGACAGGGGCGATCTCGGCGGCAAAGGCCCCGGATTCGGTGGCGGCCTTGGCGCGCTGCACGCTGGCGGTGGCAAAGGCGTCTTGTTGTTCGCGGGTGAACTGGTACTTGGCGGCGCAGTCTTCGCCAAAGGTGCCCATGGAGCGGCCGGGCTCGTAGGCGTCTTCCAGGCCGTCCAGCATCATGTGGTCGAAGATGCGGTCATGGCCCAGGCGGTAGCCGCCGCGGCCCTTTTGCAGCAGGTAGGGGGCGTTGGTCATGCTCTCCATGCCGCCGGCGACCATCACCTCGTGGGAGCCAGCCAGCAGCATGTCGTGGGCCATCATCGCGGCCTTCATGCCCGAACCGCACATCTTGGAAAGGGTGACGGCCCCCGCGCTCTGGGGCAGTCCGCCCTTGAAGGCGGCCTGGCGGGCCGGCGCCTGGCCCTGGCCGGCCATCAGGCAGTTGCCGAACAGCACTTCGCCCACGGCATCGGGCGACACGCCCGCGCGCTCGACGGCGGCCCGGATGGCCACGCCACCCAGGTCATGGGCCGAGAGGCCGGAAAAATCGCCCTGCAAAGCCCCCATGGGGGTGCGCGCAGCGCCGACGATGACGATGGGATCTTGAACAGACATGGGAAGAGCTCCTGGTTGGAAGGGTCAGTGGGAGAAAGGCGCAACGACAGGCTCAGCGGCCTGCACTGTGGACCCGGAAACGCTTGTGGGGGTCGTAGGGAAAAACATCGTGCACATGGCCGGCCAGGATGCGCGCCTGGTGGCCTTGCCAGCAGGCGGCATCCAGCAGATCGGCGTGGTGCTGCATGAACACGGCGCGCACCGCATCGTTGCCCAGCAAGAAGGGCGCAAAGGTTTCGGGAAAAACGTCCCGGGGGCCGACCGCGTACCAGACTTCACCGCTCATCTCGTCTTCTTCATGGCGCGGGGCCGGAACGCGGCGGAAATGGCAGTCGGTCATGTACTCGATCTCGTCGTAGTCATAGAACACGACCTTGCCGTGGCGCGTGACGCCAAAGTTCTTCCAGAGCATGTCGCCCGGAAAAATATTCGCAGCCATCAGGTCTTTGATGGCGTGGCCGTATTCGATGACCGCCTGGGTCATCTGCGCCCGGGCGCGTTCGCCCTCGGCGCCCGGTTTTTTCATGCCGTCGAAGGCCTCCTGCAAGTAGAGGTTCAGCGGGGTCATGCGCCGCTCGATGTAGACATGCTTGAGGATGACTTCGGCCCGCCCCTGGCCATCGCGGTCGCTGATGTCGAGCTGGCTGGGGGCGAAACGCGCGATTTCGGCCAACAGTTCGGGGTCAAAACGGTCGCGGGGGAAAGCGACTTCGCTGTATTCAAGGGTTTCGGCCATGCGCCCCACGCGGTCGTGCTGCTTGACCAGCTGGTATTTGCTTTTGACCTGTTCGCGCGTGGTGTCCTTGGGCGGCGGGTAGTAGTCCTTGATGAGCTTGAACACAAACGGGAAGGAAGGCAGATCGAACACCAGCATCACCATGCCCTTGATGCCGGGGGCGGTACGGAACTGGTCGGAGGAGTGGCGCAGGTGCGAAAGAAAGTCGCGGTAGAACAGCGTTTTGCCCTGCTTGGCCAGGCCGAGCGCGTTGTAGAGCTCGGCACGCGGCTTGCGCGGCATCAGGCTGCGCAAAAACTGGACGTAAGCGCTGGGAATCTCCATGTCCACCATGAAATAGGCCCGCGCGAAGCTGAACAGCACCTGCAGGTCGTCATCGCCAAACAGCGCGGCATCAATGACCAGCTGGCCGGTGTCGTTGTGCAGGATGGGCAGGGCAAACGGCAGTTCGGAAGACTCGTTGATGATGCGGCCCACCGCATACGCGCCTTTGTTGCGATAGAACAGGCTGTCGAGCACCTGGATCTGGAAGTTGTCGCGCAAGGTGATCCGGTCGAGCTGCGGGCGCAGGGCGTTCAACACCTCACCGGTGTCGCGCGGCAGGTCTTCAAACTCTCGCTGCAAACCGAAATGCGCCACCATCTGCACCAGGGTCTCGTGCAGGTTGTGGCGCGTGGGGTAGTAGGCGCGAAAACTGGGGCGCGCCACCGGATCGTCGTTTTCGATGTATTCGGTACTGACGGCCGGCCGCACAAAGATGAAGTCGTTGTGGAAATGGGTGCGGTGCAGGATCTGGGTGGTGACCGAATTGAAGAAGGTCTCGGCCAGCTCGGGCTGGCGGTGGTTGACGAGCAGGCCGATGTAATGGAGCTTGACCTGCTGCCAGACATCCATCGGCAAGTGCCCGGCCTTGAACTCTTTCTCCAGCCGGCGTACGCACTCGCGCACCCGGAGACCGTAAAACGCAATGCGCTCCCGCTGCGCCCGCTGTTGACCGTGCCAATCGGCGGTTTCAAAGCGGTGCTTGGCCCGGGCCGATTCGGCGCGAAAGAGGTGGTAATGGCGGTTGAAGCCATCCATCATCGCCTTCGCGATGTCATAGGCCTGCGCCGCATCGAGCCGCTGGGGAAACATGGGCAGTCCAGGCCTGGGAAGGGCGAAAAACCTTACTGCCGGCGCACGGCAGCCACCCCGGCAATCGCGGCCTTGTACAGGGCGTCCAGGCCCTGGGTGCTGTTCACGCTCATGTGCAGGTTGTTGATGAGCCCATCCTTGAGGCCATAACACCAGCCATGCAGAGTGACGCTCTGACCCCGCGCCCAGGCATCGCGCATCACCGTGGTCTGGGCAATATTGACCACCTGCTCGATGGCGTTCAGCTCGCACAAGGCGTCGTGGCGCCACTCGGGGGCGATGGCGGCGATCAGCTCCCGATGGCGGTCACGCACATCGGTCACATGGCGAATCCAGTTGTCGGCCAAGCCCACGCGAACCCCTTCGAGCGCCGCCAGCACCCCGCCGCAGCCGTAATGCCCCACCACCATCAGGTGCTCGATGCGCAGCTGGTCCACCGCGTACTGGATGGTGGACAGGCAGTTCAGATCGGACGGAACCACCACGTTGGCCACATTGCGGTGAACGAAGACCTCGCCCGGCTCCAGCCCGGTGATTTGATTGGCCGGAACCCGGCTGTCAGAACACCCGACCCACATGTACTTTGGCTTTTGCTGGGCCAAGAGGCCCGTGAAAAAGCCAGGGCGGTCCCGCTCCATCTGGGCGGCCCAGGCGCGGTTGTGGACAAAGAGGTCTTCGATCGAGGTGGTCATGGAGTCCTTTTCACAAAATTGCAGGCAAGCACAATCGCAAGGCAGCGGACCGAGGGACAGAAACAGGCGTCAGCAAGTTTCCGCAAACAGTTCGCGGCCGATCAACATGCGCCGGATTTCACTGGTTCCAGCGCCAATCTCATACAGCTTGGCATCGCGCCACAGGCGGCCCAGGGGATATTCATTGATGTAGCCATTGCCCCCAAAAATCTGCACCCCCTCGCCCGCCATCCAGGTGGCTTTTTCAGCACACCACAGGATCACGCTGGCGCAGTCTTTGCGCACTTGGCGGACATGGTCCGTGCCCAGCATGTCGAGATTTTTGGCGACAGTGTAGGCAAACGAGCGACCCGCCTGCAACACGGTGTACATATCGGCCACCTTGCCCTGGATCAGCTGGAATTCGCCAATGCTCTGGCCAAATTGTTTGCGGTCATGGATGTAAGGCACCACGTTGTCCATCACCGATTGCATGATGCCCAAGGGGCCTCCGGTGAGCACGGCGCGTTCGTAGTCCAGGCCGCTCATCAAGACCTTGGCGCCCTGGTTCAGACCACCCAGCACCTGGGATGCGGGCACTTCGACGTTGTTGAACACCAATTCACCCGTGTGGCTGCCGCGCATGCCCAGCTTGTCCAGCTTCTGGGCAATGCTGAAACCCGGCATGCCTTTTTCAATCAGGAAAGCCGTTACGCCCCGGGCACCCAACTCCGGCTCGGTCTTGGCGTAAACCACCAAGGTATCGGCATCGGGTCCGTTGGTGATCCACATCTTGCTGCCGTTGAGGAGGTAGTAGCCTCCCTTGTCCTCGGCCTTGAGTTTCATGCTGATGACGTCCGAGCCTGCACCGGGCTCGCTCATGGCCAAGGCACCGACATGCTCGCCGCTGATCAGCTTGGGAAGGTACTGGCGCTTTTGCGCTTCGCTGCCGTTGCGGTTGATCTGGTTCACGCACAGATTGCTGTGCGCACCGTAGGACAAGCCCACCGAAGCACTGGCCCGTGAAATTTCTTCCATGGCCACCATATGGGCCAGATAGCCCATGGCCGCACCGCCGTAGGACTCGGGCACCGTGATGCCCAGGACACCCAGGTCGCCCATCTTGCGCCAGAGGTCCATCGGGAACTGGTCCTCCCGGTCAATTTCTGCAGCGCGCGGCGCGATTTCTGCCTGGGCAAAATCGCGCACAGCATCGCGCAGGGCATCAATATCTTCGCCCAACTGGAAATTCAGACCGGGCAGGTTGTTAGGAAGGCTCATGGATGTCTCCTCGTCAAAAATGGATTTTTAGCTCTGAATGTTGTCGCGACCAGTGACCGCCATCAGGGTCACGCCAGGGTGGCACCCCATTTTTCTTGTCCCTGGTGGAGGGCATGGGCATGGCTTTCGGACACCGTGAAGGTACGGCCCGGATTGATGGCCCCACCGTCCACGCGGCAGCGTGCTCCAGTGCAAGGGCCTGGCCATGGACCTTGAATTCGATCGCCAGGACCGCGGCTTCTTCAGACATCAACGCCAAGCCGGCATCGCCGCACGCCGAATCGAGGGCGGCGGAAGCGATGCCTGCGTGCAAAAACCCCTGCTGCTGCGCCAGACACTCCGACCAGTCCAGGGGGGTATCGACGGCGCCAGGCTGGACCCAAACCAGCTTCGCACCCAGCGTCGGCACCCCCTGCAGAGCCCAACCATCGGCCACATGGGCCGCACAGTGGGCCGTCTTGGCCTCGAACAACACAGAAGTCACAGCACCCTTTGATTTACGTTGACGTAAACGTAAATTATGAATGATTTTTCTGTTCTAGGGTACGCAATAACCCTTGGGCTTCATTTTCGTGCTCACGCACCTCCTCCAACGTGGCCTGCAAATCGGCCAGTTGGTCTTCCAACTGCTTGCGATGCACGGCCAGAACAGTCAAAAACTTCTGCAATTGCACGCCCGTATCCCGGGGACTGTCATAGAGATCGATGATTTCCTTGGCCTCGGTCAACGACAACCCCAGACGCTTCGCGCGCAGAGTCAGGCGCAGACGGGTACGGTCTCGCGGGCTGTAAAGCCGATTCCGACCGCCCGGCCCGGCGCGTTCTGGCTGAAGCAGGCCCATGTCCTCATAAAAGCGCATGGCACGCGTGGTGAGATCAAACTCTTTGGCGAGGTCGCTGATGGTGTAAGTGGTGGCCATGGTGGGACAGATGGAGAAGCAGGTGGGTCGCGGAAGACGCGACCGCGACAGAAACACCCTGCCAAGCAGAGCAATATGACGTTGACGTCACATGCTATCCCAATTGAGGAGCCCCAATGAGCCCGAATCCCTGCAGAGTGATGTGATCGCTGCAGAGTGGGTATGGTTTTTGGTTTCCCCAAAGCAAGACCCCCCAGTACCTGATGGGTACTGGGGGGCTTGGGCTGTAAGAGCCTGACGATGACCTA
>JAQUDN010000055.1 GCA_028685665.1 Burkholderiaceae bacterium
GCTGACTTCGCAAAACGGCGACACGTGGAAGACCTTGCGCGCCTGCTGCTCCACGCCGTAACGCGGGTGCTCCAGCAGGTAGCAATGGCGTTCGCCAAAGGTGTTGTTGACTTCGACCAGGATGGCGCGCAGGTGCCCATCGGCCCGGTGGCAATACCAGAAACTCACCGGCTTGAAGGCATAGCCCAGCACCCGGGGGTAGCAGTGCAGCCAGACCTCGCCATCGGCGTCCTCGACGCCTTCGGCACGGAGCACTTCGTCCACCCAGGCCAGGGCACCGCCTTGGGCGGGGCTGCGGCCGTCGCCATGGTCCACGTCATGGAAGCTGACGGCCCCGCGCCGGTTGATGGGCAGGCCGTGGTCTGTTGCGGCCAGGCTGCGCAGGGGCAGCATCAGGAAAAACGTGGGGTAGGCAAAGGCGTGCTGCCGGGGCCGCAGGCGTTTGTGGCGCACCTGGCCAAACCCCAGCAAAGGCACGGCGCCCGCCCCGGCCGCCGGGGCGGGCGTGGGCAGCGCAGCCGGGGTGGCGAAGGTCATGCCGCCTCCGCGTGGGGCGCCTGCAGGCTGGACAGCACCTGCTGCGCCACCGCCAGGCCCGACTTCAGGCCGTCTTCGTGGAAGCCATAGCCCGTCCAGGCCCCGCAGAACCAGGTGTTCTGGCGGCCTTGCAGCTGGCCCACGAGCTGCTGGGCCCGGATCGCGGGCAAATCAAACACGGGATGGGCGTATTCGTACTCGCCCAACACCTGCTGGGCCGCGATCTCGCGCACGGGATTGAGGGACACCACCACGGGCTGGGTGAAAGGCACGGGCTGGAGCTGGTTGATGAGGTAGTGCAGGCACACCCGCGCCGATTCGCGGCTGCTTTGCGGTGCACGCTCGTAGTTCCAGGCCGCCCAGGCCGCGCGGCGCGCGGGCAGGACCGAGGTGTCGGTGTGCAGCACGGCCCGGTTGGGCTGGTAGCGGATCGCGCCGAGCACGGCCCGTTCCTCGAGGCTGGGCTTGCCGAGCAAGGCCAGCGACTGGTCGGAATGGGTGGCCAGCACCAGCCGGTCGAAATGCTCGGCGTGCCCATCGGTGAACACGCGCACGCCCGCGGCGTCGCGCTCGATGCGGCGCACCGGGGTGTTCAGGCGTGTGTCGCCCAGACCGGCAAGGATCTTGTCCACGTAGTGGCGGGCGCCACCGGCCACCGTCCACCACTGGGGCCGCTGGCTGACCTGGATCAGCCCGTGGTTGTGGCAAAACCGGATCATCGTGGCCACGGGAAACTTCAGCATCTGGTCGGTGGGGCAGCTCCAGATACAGCCCAGCATGGGCAGAAAGTACCAGTCGCGGAAGGCCTCGCCAAAGCGGTGCTCGCGCAGGAAATCACCCAGGGGCTGCAACAGGGCCGCGTCGGCGTGGGCCACGGCCAGGCGCGTGCACAGCTTGTTGAAGCGCAACAGATCGGACAGCATGCCCCAGAAACGGGGGTTCACCAGGTTGCTGCGCTGGGCGAACACGGTGTTCAGGCTGGTCCCACTCCACTCCAGGGCCTGCCCACGAACCGCCCGTGGCACCTGCACCGAAAACGACATGTCGGAGCGGGCGGTTTCCACGCCCAGCTCGGCCAGCAGGCGGATGAGATGGGGATAGGTGCGCTCGTTAAAGACCAGGAAGCCCGTGTCCACGCCATGGGTGACAGGGCCCTGCGCACCGGGCAGGGTGACGTCCACCGTGTGGGTGTGGCCCCCAAAGTAGCTGCCCGCTTCAAACAGGGTGAGGTCTGCCTGGCCGCGCAACTGGTGTGCGACGGCCAAACCGGAAATACCCGAACCGACGATGGCGACCCTCATGGCCGCACTCCGCAGGGGGGGATGGGAAAGAAAAGGGTTGCGAAGCGCCCTGCAGCAAGCAAGAGAGGGAGGGAGGAGAAACGCTTCAGGGCATCAGTCAGCACCCGGGGGGCCGACAGGCTTCGCAACACAAAAACGGTGGCGGGCATCGGGTGCCCGGCCCCTGCATGGACAGGAGCGCGGGACCGTAAGTTCCCCAAGCCGGGCGCGGAAAGCGCAAACAAACGTAACGGGGTCATGGCTTGGCAAGGGGCTGGGCCAGCTGCTGCTCGATAGCGCGCACCAGGCTTTTGCTGTCGGGCGATGTCAGGCTGGTGTAGCTGTCCACCAGCTTTCCGTCCCGGCCCAGAAGGTATTTGTGGAAGTTCCAACGCGGCGGCCCGGAGAGCTCGGCCAGCTGGCGGTACAGCGGCGAAGCCTGGGCCCCGGTCACCGTGCTTTTGGCGAACATCGGAAACTGCACGCCGAAGGTGTTTTCACAGAAATCGGCGATTTGCTGGTTGCTGCCGGTTTCCTGGGAAAAGTCGTTGGAGGGAAAGCCCAGCACCACCAGGCCCCGGTCCTTGTAACGGGAATACAGGGCCTCCAGGCCTTTGTACTGCCCCGTAAAGCCGCAGTAGCTGGCCGTGTTCACGAGCAGCACGACTTTGCCGCTGTACTGGCACAGGGACTGCAGTTTTTCATCCTGCAAACGGGGAAAACTGTGCTGCAGAAGGGCCGGGCACGCCGGGGGCGCAAGCGCATGGGCTGCGGGGGCAACGCTGGCGCCCAACACCCCGATCCAGCAGGCAGCAAGCAAAGGGCGCAATAAGGTATTCATGGGTACGTACTCTGGAAGGAGGACAACAATCAAACCATTTCATCACATTTTGACCTTCATGGTTTTTATTTGTACTGATTAGTTTACGTCGCCCGCCGCTTTTTGGATTCAAATTTTTCGCGCAGGGGTCCGCCTGCCGGCAGCGAGGGTGCGGCACACCGCATGGCCTCCGGGCCCCAAGAGGCCGGAGATAGCACGGGAAAAAGACCCCGGCAGGCGTGGAAAACCCGCGCGGCGAGGGCTGGCGCTGCGTGCGCCCAGCCCGGTGTCAGACCAGGGCCAGCAAGCGCTGCAAGGGGATTTGGACCCGCACGTCCTTGCGCGCCACGACGCCGGCGATCTTCCAGGTGGGCTGCGAGGTATCGCGGGGAATCAGCTCCCCGGTCGGCATGCCCTCACGGTTCATGACCACGGCCACACGGGGCGTGGTGGCGGTGGGACCGCGCCGCAGGACCACGGCGACCTCCTGGGTGGCCAGGCGCACAAAGGCGCCGGGAGGGTAGACGCCCAGCGCCTTGACAAGTGCGGCGCCCACCTCGTCCACCTGGTTGGTCTCGTCGTAGTAGCTGGCTTGCATGGCCGCCGTGGCAGGCATCGGCAAGCGGGCCACGCGGGGCGCCAGGCGGGCGGCAAAGATATCGGCCCGCTGCACCAGGCGTGCCAGTTGCTGGCCTGCCGTTTTCTGGGCCAGCGCCCCTGGGGTGCGGTGGTGGTGGCAGCGGACCGCTTCCAGCCAGACCGGGTCGGTAACGCCCAGATCCCGCAGCAAGGCCTCGGAACGGGCGGCATGGTTTTCCACAGCGGCCACCTGCTGGGCGGCCAGCGGCTGGATCTGCTGGGCCAGCTGGTCCTGGAGCTCGGTCATGGCGATGTTCATGCTGAGCGCGGCACAACCGGCCTGGAGCACACGCTCCTCGGACCAGCGCAGCGTTTCGCGGGCGACCACCATGCACACGCAGGACACCAGCATGGCATGGGTGGCGCTGTACATGCGCGTCTCATGGGCAGACAGGTAAATGAGGGCGAGCAAGGTCGCATCGGGCGCCTGGACGGCGTAGCGCGCCAACTCCTCGTGCAGAGCGCGAAACCGGCTCTCAAAATCGCCCATCTGCGGGGCCCGCAACAACTGCGTGGCACGCAGTTGCAGCGCCGACCAATCGGCCGTGTATTTGTCTGTATCGAGGACACGACCCCGATCGCCTCCCACATGGGCGGCCATCTTCAGTGACGCAAACTGCCCCAAGGGCTGCTCCGACAGCAGCATCTTCTGCAACTGGGCCAGATAGGCCCGGTGGCTGTCACCCGACTCTTCCGGATCAATGCACAGCTTGCGGCCCCGGGACACCATGGCGTCCAGCTCTCCACGGTTGCGGATGACATAGCCCTTGTTGGCCAACAGCGTCCCGTCAGCGCCCCGAAGTACAAAAGGCAGCGCTTCCTCAAGAGGGATGGAGTCGATGTTCAGCGTGACAAGGTTCATGGGCATCCGACTATTATGGGCTGGGCGTCCAGGCCGGAAAAACCGGCTGGCGCCTGCAACACCCCATCGCAGGCCCGTCAGGGCCCCAGGTCTTGCGGCGCAGCGCCAAAGACCGCCGCCCAGAGGGCTCTCACAGCATCGCGCTCTTTCTGCAATGCCGGGGGGATGACCTGGGTCGGGGCCTCGTCCAGGCGCGCCCGGTGCTGCACGCGCCGCAGCTCACGGTAGGCATCCGCCGCCGCCTGACCCAGGCCGGGAGGCAGCAAGCCCGCCTGCTCGGCCCGTTGCAACAGGGCGATATTGCCCACGTTCGCCGCCAGCTCAGGGTGCGAGGCCGATTGCGACAGCACCAGGTACTGCACGGCAAACTCTGCGTCCACCATCCCACCCCGGCTGTACTTGACGTCAAACTGCCCCGGCGGGATGGAATGGGCCGCGCGCACACGTTCGCGCATGGCCACGATTTCCTGGCGCAACCCTTCGGGATTGCGTGCCGAGGTGATCACGGCCTCGCGCACGGCATCAAAACGCGCGCGCAGGTCCGAAGGGTGGGCATGTGGCGCATCCAGCACCGGCAGGGTGGCGCCAGACGGCACCGGCCGGTCTGCGGCAGGCGCCAGATCCTCGCTGCCCAGAATGAAGCGCGCACGGGTCATGGCCTGGTGTTCCCAGGTCCAGGCGGTGTTGCTGCCACGCTGCTGCTGGTAGTTGGCGTAGGCCTGGAAGCTGGTCACCAGCAGGCCGGAGTTGCCATTGGGGCGCAGGGCGGTGTCGATTTCAAAAAGATCCCCCTCGCCGGTCTTTACCGTCAGCCAATTGATCAGTTTGCGCACAAACGCGGCATAGACCTCGGGCGCCCGTTCATCGTCGTCATCGAACACGAAGACGATGTCCAGATCGCTGCCATAACCCAGCTCTTTTCCGCCGAGCTTGCCGTAGCCAATGATGGCGAACTGGGGGGTTTCGCGGTGGCGGTTCTTGAGGCGGCTCCAGCACCAGCGGGCCGTGACGCGCAGCACGCTGTCGGCCAGCGCACTGAGATCGTCGGCCACCTGCTCGACCGTGATCCGGCCTTCGACATCGCGCGCCAGCGTCCGAAAAGTCTCTGCGTGGTGCGCCCGGCGCAGCAGGTCCAGCAGGGTTTCGTCGTCGTCTTCGCACGTGGACCGAAGCGAGGCCAGGCGCGCACCCAGCTCGCGTTCGAAGTCGGCCACGACAAAGCGTTCGGACAAGAGCGCATCCCCGACCAATTCATCGATCACGCCCGGGTGCTGCAACAGGTAACGCGCGGGCCAGCGCGCCGCCCCGAGCAAGTGCAGAAGCTGTACATGCACCGAGGGACGCTCCAGCAGCAGGGCCAGGTAGCTTTCGCGGCGCAGCAGGGGTTCGAGCCAGTTGACGAAGCGGATGGCGGCCTCGGCACCCACCTGGCCTTCGGTCAGCCACTGGGCGGTGCGCTGCACCAGCCGGAACAGCCGCGTGCGGGCCTCGTCCCGCAGGGCATTGACGCGCGCATGCGTGCGCCACTCGGCCACGCGCTCACGGAACTGCGGCGGCAAGGACTCCAGCAAGGCCTCCAGCTCCTGCGGCGGTGGCGTGGCCGAGCGGGGGCCACCACAGCCATTGCCGTTCCCGTGGCACGGGCTTTTGGTATCCCCGCCGAGCAGGGTGTCGAACTCCTGGGCCACCAGCTCCCGATGGCTGTCCAGCTCATGCAGAAAGGCCGAACAATCCGCATACCCCATGGTCTGGGCAATCCAGGCCAGATCATCGTCGCGCGTGGGCAGGACATGGGTCTGCTGGTCATCCAGGTACTGGATGCGGTGCTCCACGCGCCGCAAGAAAAGATAGGCCCGCGCCAGGGCATCGGCGGTCTCCTGGGGCATCAGCCCGGCCCGCGCCAGACGCGGCAGCGCCTCCAGGGTGGGACGCCGGCGCAGTTCGGGAAACTGCCCCCCACGCACCACCTGGAGCAGCTGGACGGTGAACTCGATCTCGCGGATACCCCCGCGCGACAGCTTGACATCGTTGGCCCGCTCGGGATGTCCCGCGCTGCGCTTGGACGCATGGTCCCGGATCTGCCGGTGCAGGGAGCGCAGCGCCTCGAACACGCTGTAATCAAGGTAGCGTCGAAATACAAAAGGCAGGACCACGCTGCGCAGCGCCAGCACTTCCGGGCTGTCAATACAGCTGCGCGGGGCCACCACCCGGCTCTTGAGCCAGGCAAAACGCTCCCATTCGCGGCCCTGGACCTGGAGATAGTCTTCAAGCGCGGCCAGTGAGACCGCGGGCGGCCCTGAATTGCCGTTGGGCCGCAGAGCCAGGTCCACCCGGAAGACAAAGCCATGCTCGGTCGTATCACCCACCAGGCTGTAGATGGCCTTGACGGCACGGCCAAAGTACTCGTGGTTGGAGATGCGGTTGCGCCCTTCGGAATTGCCCGCCGTCTCCCCGTCCTGGCCATAGACATAGATCAGGTCGATGTCGCTGGAGACATTCAGCTCGCGCGCGCCAAGCTTGCCCATGCCGATCACCCACAGGGGGACGGGCTGGCCCTCGGGGCCCTGGGGGGCGCCATAGCGCTCATCGAGTTCCCGGCGGGCGTGCTGGCAGGCCCGGTCCAGGGCCAGTTCGGCCAGTTCGGTGACCGCGCGGGTGATGTCGGCCAGCGGCGCCTGGGCCGCGCAATCGAGCTGAATCAAGCGCTCCATGACCAGTTGGCGCAGCATCCGCAAGGCCGTGCCCGTGTCCGCGCCCTGGGCCTGCAAGGCGAGCAGGGCCTGCTCCATGGACGCCCTGCAGGGGGCTCCGGCAGGCAGCAGGGCCAGGTCCTGGGCATACCGCCGGTGCAGGCGCTGAAAGAACCGGGAATGATCAAGCGGGGCCACTGCGCAAGGCTGCGTGCCGCGGGGAAGGTCAAGACGGGTGTTTTGCATGGGGTTGCCGGCCAGAAAGGGCCGCATACGCGAGGACACTGGTTTTTAAGGAAGCCGCGCAGAGGCCGCGCGTCATAATTCCCGCCACATTCAAGCCCGCCATGACCGACCCGACAAGCCGCCCCACACGCCTGCTGAAAATGCTTGCAGGATTCGCACGGTGGTCACTCGGATTGATGCTGGCTTTCTGGCTGCTGCTGGCCGTTGCATGGGGGGCCCTTCATGGCTGGATTGTGCCGCGAATTGGTGAGTTTCGCCCACAACTCGAGGCCCAGGCCACACGGGCCCTGGGCGTTCCGGTCCAGATTGGCGCGCTGGAAGCCCACACACAGGACTGGATTCCGTCGATCGAACTCCACGACGTCGCCCTGCTCGACCCCCAGGGGCGCACGGCACTGCAGTTGCCCCGGGTGGTGCTCGCCCTGTCGCCGCGCTCCCTGCTGAAACTGGGGTTCGAGCAGATCTACATCGAACGACCGGAGCTGGACATCCGGCGCACCGCCGACAACCAGATCCTGGTGGCGGGCCTGCCCTTGACGGACGATCCACAGGGCGACAGCACAGCGGCCGACTGGCTGTTTTCGCAAGGCGAAATCCTGATCCGCCAAGGCACCCTGCGCTGGACCGACGAACAGCGCACGGCCCCCCCGCTGGGTTTGAGCCAGGTGGATGTCCTGTTGCGCAACGGCCCCTGGCGGCACCAGGTGCGCCTGGAGGCCACGCCCCCCACCGCCTGGGGAGATCGCTTCACCCTGACCGGCCTGTTCCGCGCCCCCCTGCTGCGGGTGGGCGATGGCGACTGGCGGCAGTGGAGCGGGCAGTGGTTCGGTGACTTTGCACGGCTTGATGTCGCCCAGTTGCGCCACCACGCCGATCTGGGCGTGAACATGGCGCAAGGGCAGGGGTCCCTGCGGGCCTGGGTCGATGTCCAGCGCGGACAGCTCGTGGGGGGCACGGCCGACCTGGCCTTGTCGGATGTACAGGCCACCGTGGCCCCCTCGCTGCCGCCGCTGGCCCTGCGCTCCATGGCCGGGCGCATCGGAGGCCGGCGCCTGGAGGGCGGTTTTGAGTTCTACACCCAGGGACTGCAATGGACCTCGGGTGACGGGCAGGCCTGGCCTGGCGGCAATCTGCGGGTGCAATACACCGCGGCCACCGGTCTGGCGCCCGCCCAAGGCGAGCTGCGCGCCGACCGCCTCGACCTGGCCGCGCTGGCCCAGGTGGGTGCACGCCTGCCGCTGGGCTCTGCCATCCATGAGGCCCTGCGCACGTACCAGCCCCAAGGGTTGGTCCAGGAAATCCAGGCCCACTGGCGCGGCCCCCTGGAAGCACCGGAGCAATACCAGCTGCGCGGGCGGGTGCAGGGCCTGGCTCTGGCGGCCGGGCCCACCGGCGGCGAAGCCACACCAGGCCTGCGCGGGGCCGACCTGGAACTCGACCTGACCCAGGCCGGCGGCAAGGCCCATCTGGCGGTGCGCGCCGGAGCGCTGGTCCTGCCGGGTGTGTTCGAAGACCCCGTGCTGCCGCTGGACCAGCTGAGCGCCCAGTTGCGTTGGCAGGTCGAAGGGGAACGCATCGCGGTACAGGCCAGTGATCTGCAGTTTGCGAACGCCGATGTGCAAGGCGAAGCCCGGGCCAGCTGGCACACCCGCGAGGTGGGACCCGGCCAGGGCGCCTCGCGCTTCCCGGGGGTGCTGGACCTGTCCGGCAAGCTCAGCCGCGCCGACGGGACCCGCGTGCACCGCTACCTGCCCCTGAGCTTGCCGGAAGACTCCCGCCACTATGTGCGCGATGCGGTGCTGGCCGGCCACGCGAACCAGGTGCAGTTCCAGGTCAAGGGCGACTTGAACGACCTCCCGTTCAATGACCCAGCGCAGGGCGAGTTCCGCATCGCGGCGCGGGTCCAGGACGTGACCCTGGCCTACGTGCCCCCCAGCCTGCAGGGCCCGGACACCCTGCGCTGGCCCGCCCTGACCCAGTTGGCAGGCGAATTGGTTTTTGAGCGCTCGTCGATGCAGGTGCGGGGGGCCAGCGGCCATTTCGCCGGCACGCCCAGCCTGCGGCTGAGCAAGGTCGAGGCGCGCATCCCGAACCTGGCCCACACCGTGGTGGGGGTCAGTGCCGACGCACGCGGCCCGCTCACCGAAGTGCTGGGCCTCCTCAGCACCTCGCCCCTGTCCCGCATGACAGGCCACGCGCTCGACCAGGCCAGCGGGTCTGGCACGGCGGATTTTCAATTGCGCCTGAGCCTGCCCATCAACGACATCGACAACTCCAAGGTGCAAGGCAGCGTCACCTTTGCGGGCAACGAGGTGCGGATCACGCCCGACACACCGACCCTCTCCCGCACCAAAGGCACCGTGCTGTTCAGCGAGACGGGCTTCTCGCTCCAGGGCGTTCAGGCACGGGCCCTGGGGGGCGAACTGCGCCTGGAAGGCGGGATGCGGCCGCCCCCCAAGGGCGCCACCGCCGAATCCGCCATCCAGCTGCGTGCGCAGGGAGTGGCCACCGCCGAAGGGCTGCAGCAGTCGCCCCAGCTGGGCCTGCTGGCGCAGGTGGCACGCCACGCCACGGGCAGCACCCCCTACAGCCTGGCGCTGGGTTTTCGGCAGGGCCAACCCGAAATCCAGGTCACCAGCACCCTGGAAGGGCTGGCCCTGAACCTGCCAGCCCCTCTGGCGAAGCCGGCCGACAACGCCCTGCCCTTGCGCTTCGAAACCCAGGTCACCCGGTTGCCGCCTGGAGAAGCGGACACGGCACCGCTGCGCGACCAGATCACCCTGGACCTGGGCCGGCTCGGGTCGGCCACCTACCAACGGGAACTCCGCCAGGACCAGATGCGCGTGCTGCGGGGCACGATGGCCCTGGGACTCCACCCCGACGAGACAGCGCCCATGCCCTCGGCGGGCGTGAGCGCCAACATCCAGGCCGCACAGGTGGATGTCGACGCCTGGGAGTCGCTGCTGGCACAGGCCAGCGCCGTCCGGCCGGGCTCGGGCGCCGCTGCGGCCACCGACAGCGCACAAGACTACCTGCCCAACTCCCTGGCCTTGCGGGCCCAGGTGCTGACCTGGCAAGGCCGCAGCCTGCACCAGGTGGTGGTGGGCGGTTCACGGGAACAGCGCACCTGGCGCGCCAACCTCGACGCCAGCGAACTCAATGGCTACCTGGAATACCGGCAGCCCACAGGGCAGGACAAGGCGGGGCGCCTGTTCGCCAGGCTCTCGCGCATGCGCCTGCCCCCCAGCGAAGCCACGCGCTTTGAAGCCCTGCTGGACGAGCCCCCGGTCTCGCTGCCTGCGCTCGACATCGTCGTGGACGACTTCGAGCTGCGCGGCCGCAAATTGGGCCGCCTGGAAATGGAAGCCCAGAACCGCGGGGGCGATGCCGCGCAGCGCGAATGGCAGCTGGGCAAACTCAACATCATCGCGCCGGAAGCCACCCTGACAGGCAGCGGCCAGTGGTCCTTGCTGGATACCGCCACGCCGCGCATGGCCAGCGCCCCCCACCGGCGCACGACGATGAATTTCCGCCTCGACATCCGCGACTCAGGCGATCTGCTCACACGCCTGGGCATGGACAAGGTGGTCCAGCGCGGCCGGGGCCGCATCGAAGGCCAGGTCGCCTGGGTGGGCTCACCGATGAGCCCCGACTACCGCTCCATGGCCGGGCAAGTGCGCCTGAACATCGAGGCAGGGCAGTTCCTCAAGGCCGATCCTGGCCTGGCCAAGCTGCTGGGGGTCTTGAGCCTGCAATCGCTGCCGCGCCGCCTGACGCTGGATTTCCGCGATGTGTTCAGCGAAGGTTTCGCCTTCGACTTCGTGCGCGGGGATATGCGCATCGAACAGGGGGTGGCCACCACCAACAACCTGCAAATGAAGGGCGTGAACGCCGCCGTCCTCATGGAAGGCAGCGCCGACATTGGCCACGAAAGCCAGGACCTGCGCGTGGTGGTGGTGCCTGAAATCAACGCCATGACCGCCTCTCTGGTGGCCACGGCCATCAATCCCGTGGCCGGTCTGGGCAGCTTTCTGGCACAGGTTTTCTTGCGGGGCCCGCTGATCGAGGCCGCGACCCAGGAGTTTCGGGTCAGCGGCCAATGGACCGACCCGCAGGTGGTCCGGGTCGCCCGCAGCGCACGGGCACCGACCGCCGCCCCCACCCCAGCCCCGCCCGCCGGCAGCGCGGCGGCAGGAGATCCTTCATGAAAATCGCAGCCCTGCAAATGGTGTCCGGCACCCAGCGCGAGGCCAACCTGGCCTCGGCCCGTGGCCTGCTCGAACAAGCCGCCCAGGCGGGGGCCGAACTGGCGGTCTTGCCAGAATACTTTGTCGCGCTCGGGCACCAGGACACAGACAAGCTGGCCCTGCAGGAAACACCAGGCCAAGGCCCTGTGCAGGACTTTCTGGCGCGGGCTGCGCAGGAGCTGGGCCTGTGGATCGTCGGCGGCACGCTGCCGATGCAATCCACCGACCCCGAGCGCGTGTACAACACCAGCCTGGTCTATGCGCCCACAGGCGAATGTGTGGCGCGCTACGACAAGATCCACCTCTTCCGCTTTGACAACGGCCACGAACGCTACGACGAAAGCCAGCGCATTGCCGCCGGCGTGGCGCCCGTGCACTTTGACCTGGAGGCGCGGGATGGGCAGCGCTGGCGCGTGGGCCTGAGCGTCTGCTACGACCTGCGCTTTCCCGAGCTGTACCGCGCCCATGCCCGGGCCGGCACCGACCTGATGCTGGTCCCCAGCGCTTTCACGCACACCACGGGCGCTGCGCACTGGGAGCTGCTGCTGCGCGCCCGGGCGGTGGAGAACCTGGCTTACGTGCTGGCCCCCGCCCAGGGCGGGCTGCACGAAAACGGCCGCCGTACCTGGGGCCACAGCCTGCTGGTAGACCCCTGGGGGCAGGTCCTGGACCAGCGCGCCGAGGGCCCCGGCCTGGTGCTGGGCACGCTCGATGCGGAGCGGCTGCGCCAGGTGCGCAACCAGCTGCCCGCGCTGGAGCACCGCGTCCTGTGAGCGCCGCACACCGCACCCCCTGGTGGCTGCACTGGCGCAGCGCCTGGCGGCGCTGGTCGCTCTGGACGCTGCTGGTGGTCCTGGTGGTCAGCATGCTCGTCACCCTGGTGTGGCTGGCCGGCCGCTACGAGGCCAGCCAGGTGCAGAGCCAGCTGGAGCGGGACACGGCAGACGCGGTCTCCGACATCCGCAATGCCCTCACGCGCAACCTCCAGAGCCTGCAGGCCCTGAACGCTGGCGATCCCGGTGCCCCGGTCTGGGAAGTGAACGCCACCGAACTGCTGCGCCAGCAGCGCGAAATGGCCCGCGTCGAATGGCGTGACCTGTCGATGCAATTGCGTGCCTATGTCCAGACGCCCTACCGCCAGGTGCACTGGGACCCCGCCAGCCGGCAAGACCCGCACTCGGACGTGGCGCTGGCCTGCGCCAACGCGCGGCGGATCAGCGGGGCCTCCTACTCCGGCAGCTACTACAAGCCCCAGGGCAGCGGGGCAGGCTCCGAGATGATGGAGCTGTGCCTGCCTCTGACCGCGAATGGCCGGGCCACGGGCTTTCTGGTCGTCACCTATGCGCTGCAGGACATGCTGGTCGACCTGGTCGGCCACGGCCTGACGCGCAGCCAGGAAGCCTCGTTCACCGAAACCGATGGCACCCGGCTGGCGGTGCTGGGCTCCGCACGGCGCGGCGTGCGCCTGTTCACGGCGCAACACCTGCTGGACCTGCCGGGCCTGACCCTGGTGCTGCGCATGGACAACTGGCACAGCGCCCCCAGCCTGTTCCCCAACGTGCTGACCGCGCTGGTCACGGCCATGTCGGTGGCGCTGGTCACGGTGATGGTGGTACTGGTGCGCGACAACCGCCGCCGGCTGCGGGCCGAACACGACCTGGGCGATGCGCTGGCCTTTCGCAAGGCCATGGAGGACTCGCTGGTGACGGGTTTGCGCGCGCGCGACCTGCAAGGGCGCATCACCTACGTGAACCCGGCGTTCTGCGAGATGGTGGGTTTCAGCGCCCAGGAGCTGCTGGGGCTGAGCGAGGGCGCGCCTTACTGGCCCCCCGAACTGGCCGACGAATACCGGCAACGCCAGGCCACGCGGTTCGCGGGCCACATGCCGCCGCGCGAGGGCTTCGAGTCGGTGTTCATGCGCAAGGACGGCACCCGCTTTCCCGTGCTCATCATCGAAGCCCCCCTGATCAACGCCCTGGGCCAGCACACCGGCTGGATGAGCGCGTTCCTGGACATCAGCGAACAACGCCGGGTTGAAGAACTCTCCCGCGCTTCGCAAGAACGCCTGCAGGCCACGGCCCGCCTGGCCACCGTGGGCGAAATGGCCTCGCTGCTGAGCCACGAACTGAACCAGCCGCTGGCCGCCATCTCCAGCTTTGCCACAGGGTCGCTGAACCTGATCGACGCCCCCGGCAGCGAGTCGCCCACCACCCGGCTGCAGGATGTGCGCATGGCCATGCAACACATTGCACGCCAGGCCGAGCGGGCGGGGCGGGTGATCAAAAGCGTGCACGATTTCGTGCGCCGCCGCGACCAGGTCCGCGAAGCGGTCCCCCCCCAGGAACTGCTCGACGCCATCCTGCCCCTGGTGAACCTGCAGGCCCGCAAACACGGCGTGCGGGTGGAGATCCGGGTCGAGGCCGACGTGCCCCCCGTGCTCTGCGACCGCACCATGCTCGAACAGGTGCTGCTGAACCTGGCGCGCAACGCCATCCAGGCCATGGACGACCCGGCCCTCCTGCCGCGCACGCTGGACATCCACGTCGGCCTGGACACAGGCCTCGGACCGGGCTCCTGGATCGCCTTTGCGGTGGCAGACTGTGGCAGCGGCATTGGCGAAGACGTCGCCCAGCGGCTGTTCACGCCCTTTTTCACGACCCGCGTCGAAGGCATGGGCCTGGGCCTGAGCCTGTGCCGCACCGTGGTCGAACAACATGGCGGGGTGCTGGGCTACGCGGCGCGCTTACCCCGTGGTACGGTATTCACCTTCAAATTGCCTTTGAACCCCACCCCTTCTCCCTGATGGAACCTCTCTCCAACGCCACTGTGTATATCGTGGACGACGACTGCGGCGTGCGCGAGGCCCTGGCCTGGCTGCTGCGTTCGCGCCGGCTGCCCTGCGAGTCGTTCAGCAGCGCCGAGTCTTTTGATGCCGTGCTGCAGGCCCAGGGCCCGCTGCGCCAGCCCAGCTGCCTCTTGCTGGACGTGCGCATGCCGGGCATGAGCGGCCTGGCGCTGTTCGATGTGCTGGCGGCACGGGGCGATCTGGCCGCCCTGCCCGTGATTTTTCTGACGGGCCACGCCGACGTGCCCACCGCCGTGGCCACCGTCAAGCGCGGGGCCTTCGACTTCTGTGAAAAGCCCTTTTCCGACAACGCCCTGGTGGACCGCATCGAGCAGGCCCTGGCACAGTCCGGCGCCTACCTGGAACAGCAGCGCCAGCGCAGCAATGTGCAGGTCCGCCTGCAGGAACTGACCGAACGCGAGCGCGAGGTGATGGACCGGGTGGTGGAAGGCCTGCCCAACAAGCTGATTGCCGACCAGCTGGACATCAGCGTGCGCACGGTCGAGGTCCACCGCTCGCGGGTCTTTGACAAGATGCAGGTCAAGTCAGCGGTCGAGCTGGCCAACCTGCTGCGCACGGCTCAGTAAGCGCGCGGACGTTCGCCCACAAAGATCTCGACGCGGCGGTTGCGCGCGCGGCCCTCGGCGGTGTCGTTGCTGGCAATCGGCTGGCGCTCGCCCAGGCCATCCACCGTGATGCGGCGGCCATCGACGCCCCGGGCCGTCAGGTAATTGCGCGCACTGGAGGCCCGTTCGAACGACAGGGGGTTGTTGATGGCCTCGCTGCCCGTGCTGTCGGTGTGGCCGACGATGCGCACATCGGTGTTCTGGTTGTTGCGCAGGCCCTCGGCAAAACGGTCGAGCACCCGCGTGAAGTTGGGCTGGATGTCCGAGCGGCCCACGGCAAACGAGATATCGCTGGGAATGTCCAGCTTGAGCTGGTTGTCGGCGGTCTGCGACACGGCCACGCCCGTGCCCTGGGTGGCCTGCTCCATCTCACGCTTCTGGCGCTCCATGTTCTGCGACCAGATGTAGGTACCCAACGCCCCGACGCCCGCCCCCACCACCGCGCCGGTGCCTGCACGGCCCCCCGTGGCGGAACTGAGCACGGCGCCCGCGAGGGCCCCAATGCCGGCGCCGGTGGCGGTGCGGCGCTGGGTGTCATCCATATTGGCGCAGCCGCTGAGCAGCAGGGCTGCGGCGGTCAGGCCGGCGAGGGTCTTGGAAGTCATGGTGAAGCTCCTTCAAAACAAGGGCACACAGGCCCGGAAATGCCACAAGGACAGCGTTTCATTGTGGTGCAGGCACGGGTCCGGGATGTATCCCGGCGTAAAAAGGGCCAGGCCGCAGCGGCCACAGTGCCGGCGCTGTCAGCGCGGGGGCAGATCGCCGCCCTGCTTTTCGGCGGGCTGGGGCTCGCCGACCTTGCGCCCCGCGAACATGGTCCACCAGACAATCACGACCAGCACCACCAGCGCCAGCAGCGCTTCAAGCAAAATCAGCCCCATGAAATTGACACTCCTGCGCTCTGTAATGACGGGGCTGATTGTAGGAACGCTGGCCGCCTGCTCCACCCCGCCGCGGCCCGACCCCTTCCGTCCCGGGGCTTTGCCCCCGCCCCCGACGGCCATGATCGACGACAGCAGCCCCCTGCCTGCGCCCTTGTCGCAACCCAAAAGCCGCTGGATTCCCGTGCGCTGGTCGGAGCTGCCCGGTTTTTCCGAAGACGCCCTGCACGAAGCCTGGAATGCCTGGATCAAAAGCTGCGAACGGCCCGCGCCCGGCTTTGCCGGCCTGTGCGGCGAGGTGCGCCAGCTGAGCATTGCCAACGCCGAACAACAGCGCACCTGGATCATGGCGCGCCTGCAGCCCTACCGCGTCGAAGCCCACGATGGCAACCCCGATGGGCTGTTGACCGCCTATTACGAACCCCTGATCGACGCGGCGCGCCAAAGCGGCAACGGCTTCAACGTGCCGGTGCACCGCCTGCCCGCCAGTTTTGGCGCACGCAAGCCCTGGTTCACCCGCCAGCAGATCGACACCCTGCCCGAAGCCCAGGCGGCGCTGCAAGGCCGGGCGATTGCCTGGGTGCGCGACCCGATCGAGTCGCTGGTGCTGCACATCCAGGGCTCGGGCCGGCTGCGCATCACCGAAGCCGACGGCAGCACCAGCCTGGTGCGCGTGGCCTATGCCGGCACCAACGACCAGCCCTACCAAAGCGTGGGCCGCTGGCTGCTGGACCAGGGCCTGGTGCGCGATGCCACCTGGCCCGGCATCCGTGCCTGGCTGACCCAGAACCCGCAGCGCGCCCAGGAACTGCTCTGGAGCAACCCGCGCTATGTCTTCTTCAAGGAAGAACCGCTGGGGCCGCTCGAAGCCGCATTTGGACCGCGCGGCGCACAAGGGGTGCCGCTGACCCCCGGGCGCTCGATCGCCGTGGACCGCCAGAGCATTCCCTATGGCACGCCCGTCTGGCTGACCTCCAGCGGGCCGCAGGTGCAACTGCAGCGCCTGGTGCTCGCGCAGGACACGGGCAGCGCCATCCTGGGCGCGGTGCGGGCCGATTACTTCACGGGCTGGGGGGCCGAGGCTGGCGATGTGGCCGGGCGGCTCAAGCAGAACCTGCGCCTGTGGGCCTTGTGGCCGCGCGCGCAAGTCCTTAATTGATAGCAGAAAGCGCCGGTCCTGTAAGGCCTGGAGCCCGATTCAGCCCTGAACCCGCCCGCACCCAGGCCGAGGGCTTGGGGCCTGCCAGCCCAGGTCCTAGCGCTGCACCATATAGCGCGACACCAGCGGCGGCGCATCGCCCCGGTGGAACGCCACCTTGCGCTCGCGCAGCGCCACGTCGGAGGCGGTGACCCGGTCGAAGCGGCGCAGGTGCTCGGTCCAAGACTCGTCCTCGATGTGCTCGACATAGCGCGCGGGATCGGCGACATCGTGCAGCAACTGCCACGACAGCGCGCCCTGGCGCAGGCGGCTGCGGCGGCTCTCCTGCATCAGCGCCACGAACTCGGCGGTGCGCGCGGGGTCGATCAGGTACTCGATCGTGACCACCACATGGCCGGCCTCGGCGGGCACCTGGGCCACGGGCGGCGTCCAGGCGCGCGAAGGGCTCATGTCTTCTTCGAGGTGGCGATCGCCCACCCAGCGCTGCACCAGCGCCATGGCCACCACGCTGCTCAGCGCGGCCAGGGCCAGGCTCAAGGGCACGCTGGTCAGCGTGGCCACCTGGCCCCAGAGCGCCGCGCCCAGGGCCGTGGCGCCCATCAAGGACATCTGGAAAGCCGACATGCCCCGCGCCCGCACCCAGTTGGGCAGTGCCTGCTGGGCCGACACGCTCAGGGAATTGGCCACCGTGATCCAGCCCATGCCGGCCAGCACCATGGTCGGCACGGCAACCCACACATTGGGGGCCACCGCCATCACGGCCATCGCCGCGGCCTGCACCAGGGCGCTGCGCTGCACCAGCAGATCGCGCGGCATGGCCTGGCGCAGCCGGGGCAGCAGCAAGGCCGCCACAATGGCCCCGCCGCCCATGGACGCCAGCAGCAGGGTGAAAGTGCCGGCATCGCCGCCCGCCAGCCCCCGGGCCAGCAAGGGCAGCAAGGCCATCAGCGCGGTGGCATGCAGGAAAAACACCGAAATGCGCCACAGCACGGCCCGCATGCGCGGTGACTGGCGCACGAACTGCAGCCCCACGCGCATCGCGCTGGGCAGGCGCTCGCGGCCCAGCGGGCTGGGCTCGTGCACCCGGCGCCAGCGCATGATGACCAGGGCCGACAGCACCGACAGCACCGCGTTGAGCATGAACACCCAGACGCTGCCCAGGCTGGCGATGATGCCGCCAGCCACCAGCGGCCCGACGATGCGCGAGGCGTTCATGGCCACGCCATTGAGCGCCAGTGCGGCCGGCAATTGCACGCGGTGGACCAGTTCGGGCACCACGGCCGCAAACACCGGCATGCGCATGGCCAGCCCCACCCCATTGGCAAAGGTCAGCGCCAGCAGGAGCGGTGCCGTCACCCCCCCCATCAGGGTGGCCACGCACAGCACCACGGCCACCATCGCCACCCAGAACTGGGTCGCGATCAGGTAGCGGCGCCGGTCCAGAATGTCGGCCAGCGCCCCGCTGGGCAGCCCCAGCAGGAACACCGGCAGGGTCGAGGCCGACTGGACCAGCGCCACCAGGATCGGCGAGGTGGTCAGCGAGGTCATGAGCCAGGCAGCGGCCACATCGTTCATCCACATGCAGGTGTTGGCGACCAGGGAGGCCAGCCAGAGCATGCGAAAGACCGGCACCGTCAAAGGGGCCAAGGGCGACAGGGAGGCGCGCTGCGCCGCTTCGGCCTCGGCGCTCGGCGGTGGCGGGGGGGCCTCTTCGGCCCCCGAGGGGGTCGGCCCAGGCACACCCTGGCGCGGTGGATCAGAAGGAAACGGAGAAGGCATCTTCCCCCCATTGTGCGATGGCCCGGCCGCTGGCGCTGCCCGGCACAGCGGTTCCGCGTTTCTCCAGGGTCGCGCAAGCGTCTTCCCAGGACGGTGCAAGCCCGCCAAGGCGGGACCAGCCAGCCTGCTACTTCAAGACAAATCGGCCTCAAACCCAATACCCACAATCGCAGGGCAATCGCATCTAAATTGAGAAGGTAAGCTGGTGCAAAGTGTAGGTCTGTGAACCAAACTGAGCCTACCCTTGAACCTGCTGCAACTGCTCCAAAAAATTCCCGATCCTCGCTTGCAGCGC
>JAQUDN010000219.1 GCA_028685665.1 Burkholderiaceae bacterium
GCTGACCTATGCCGCGCGCTTCAAGCCTGCGGCCGTGGTCGATATCGCGACGCTGACGGGAGCTTGCGTGATTGCCCTTGGCGGCGTCCGCAGCGGCCTGTTTGCCAACAACGATGCCCTGGCGTCTGCCCTGGTCGATGCGGGCGAAGCCGTGCAGGACCTCTGCTGGCGCCTGCCGCTGGACGAGGACTACGCCGAGGGCCTGAAGAGCAATTTCGCCGACATGGGCAATGTGGCGGGCCGTCCTGGCGGCTCCATCACGGCGGCCAAGTTCTTGCAGCGTTTCGTCGGCGACTTCCCCTGGGCGCACCTGGACATCGCCGGGACGGCCTGGAAGGGCGGTGCCGTGAAGGGTTCCACCGGCCGCCCCGTGGGCTTGCTGGTGCAGTACCTGCTTGGCCAGGCGCATGCCGCGCTGCCGGCGGCCGCGGCCGACGCAGCCGCCAAGCCGGTTCGTGCCCCGGTCAAGCGCGCCGCGCGGGCCAAGGCGGCGTAAAGCCTGCATGACCGAAGTCGCTTTCCACTTCAACGCGCCCGACAAGCTCGCCTACGCCTGCCGCTTTGCGCGCAAGGTGCTGCGCAGCGGTGCCCGGCTGGTGATCGTGGGCCCGGACGACACCTTGGAGCAGCTCGACAGCCGACTCTGGACGCTGCTGCTGCACGATTTTGTCGCCCATTGCCGGCAGGATGCGTCCCCTGAGTTGCTCCAGGCTTCGCCGGTGATTCTGGCTTCAGACCCCCAGGCCGTGCCCCACCATGACGTGCTGTTGAATTTGGGTTCCGCGGTGCCTGAAGGCTTTGCGCAGTACGGCAAACTCGTGGAAGTGGTCAGCAGCCATGACGCCGGGGACCGGGCCGAGGCCCGCGCACGCTGGCGTCTTTACACAGCGCAGGGCTACGCCATCGTGCGCCACGATCTGGTCCTCAAGGGGGAGTGATTCGGGGGCCTTCGGGCCTGGGGGCGTCTTGCCTGTGCCAGGTCGTTTCCTTGTGCTGTGCCGGCCAGCCCCCGGCCACGTCTGGGCGGGGCGGACGCCATGCCGGCGGCTCTCGCGCTGCGTACCCACCGAGTGCAAAGGCCAGGGAGTTTCGCTGTTTTGTGGCACACAAATTGCGTTAAGGTGTTGGCGTTGACACATTATTCGAATGTGCAGCGTTTACCTTCAACGGAGGCGATGGAGATGCAATTGAACTTGAAACTCTCTTGGATGGCTGTGGCAGCCATGGCGGCCGGTGTGGCCACTGCGCAGGAGCAAATCGTCAAGATCGGCCATGTGGCGCCCATGTCGGGTCCCCAGGCCTCTTTTGGCAAAGACCATGAAAATGGTGCCCGCATGGCCGTCGATGACCTGAACGCCCAGAATCTCACCATCGGTGGCAAGAAGATTCGCTTCGAACTCATGGCCGAAGACGATGCGGCAGACCCCAAGCAAGGCACCGCTGCTGCACAAAAACTGTGCGATGCCAAAGTGGCTGGCGTGGTGGGACACCTGAATTCCGGGACGACCATTCCGGCCTCGAAGGTGTACAACGACTGCGGCATTCCCCACGTGACCGGGGCCTCGACCAATCCAGGCCTCACCAAGCCCGGCTACAAAACCACCTACCGCATCATCGCCAATGACAATGCCTTGGGCGCGGGTCTGGCCGTCTATGCCATCGACACCCTCAAGCTCAAGACCGTGGCGGTGATTGACGACCGGACCGCCTATGGCCAGGGCCTGGCCGAGGTCTTCAAAAAGGCGGCCGCCGCGAAAGGCATGAAGGTGGTGGATGAGCAATTCACGACCGACAAGGCCACAGATTTCATGGCCATCCTGACGGCCATCAAAGGCAAAAAGCCCGATGCGGTCTTTTTTGGGGGGATGCACACCCAGGCCGCCCCGATGCTGCGCCAGATGGAGCAGTTGGGTATGGCCCAGGTCAAGTATTTCGGTGGTGATGGGATTTGCACCCAGGAAATCATTCAGCTGACGGCCGGTGCCAAGACCTTGGGCAATGTGATTTGTGGCGAAGGCGGTTCGTCCATTGCCAAAATGCCAGGAGGACTGGAGTGGAAAAGACGCTACGACGCCAAGTACCCCGGGCAGTTCCAGATTTACAGCCCCTACACCTACGACGCTGCCATGCTGCTGGTGGATGCCATGAAGCGGGCCAATTCGGTCGACCCCAAGGTGTATACGCCCGAGTTGCTCAAGGCCCAGTTCAAGGGCGTGACCGCCAATATTGCGTTCGAGTCCAACGGTGAGATGAAGAACCCCGCCATGACGTTCAGCATGTACAAGGATGGCAAGAAAGTGTCCCTGAACTGACCTCGGTCAGCGCTTGAGGGACCCCAAGGCTTTCTTCGGAAAGCCTTTTTCAAGGCCTGTGGGCCGGCAGCGCGCGCAGGCTGCCGGTGCCGTGGGTCCTGTCTGTCAGCGCCGCACTTGCAGGGCGTCAGGGTTGACGACATTCGTCGGCGTGCCCTGAATGAAATGGATCACGTTGTCGAAAGCTGCACCGAAATACAGTTCGTAGCTGTCTTGTTCCACATAGCCGATGTGCGGCGTGCAGATGCAGTTTTCCAGACGCAACAGGGCGTGTCCTTGCAGGATGGGCTCGGTTTCAAAGACATCCACAGCGGCCATGCCCGGACGGCCCCGGTTGAGTGCGGAGAGCAGGGCATCGGTCTGGATGAGTTCGGCCCGGGAGGTGTTGACCAACAACGCCGTGGGCTTCATGCGGGACAGGTCTTCGAGCGAGACGATGTTCCTGGTCTCGTCGTTCAGGCGCAGATGCAGGCTCACGACATCGCATTGGGCGAAAAAATCCTCGCGCGAATGGGCCGCCTGGAACCCATCCGTCAGCGCTTGTGCCCGGGAGGCCTCACGTCCCCAGACCCGGACATTCATACCGAAGGCCTGGCCGTAGCCTGCGACGATCTTCCCAATCCGGCCATAGCCCCAGATGCCCAGGGTCTTGCCACGCAGCACATTGCCGATGCCAAAGTTCGGCGGCATGGAGGCCGTTTTGAGCCCGGATTGCTGCCAGGCGCCGTGTTTGAGATTGGCAATGTACTGCGGCAAGCGGCGCATCGCCGCCATGACCAGGGCCCAGGTCAGCTCGGCGGGAGCCACGGGAGAGCCCACCCCTTCAGCGACGACCACACCACGTTCCGTGCAGGCCTCGACGTCGATATGGCTACCGATTTTTCCGGTCTGCGCAATCATTTTCAGCCGGGGCAACTTCTCGATGAGCTGCCGCGTGATGACGGTTCTTTCCCGGATCAGCACAATGATGTCGGCGTCTTTGAGCCGCACCGACAACTGGCCCAATCCCTTGACCGTGTTGGTGTAGACCTTGGCTGAGTAGGCATCAAGGCGGCTGGCGCAGTGGAGTTTGCGCACAGCGTCCTGATAGTCATCAAGAATAACGATATTCATCCCCCCATTGTGCCTTGGCATGCCAGGGGCTCTGTAACACCGTGGTGTGGGGGCCTGTGCGGCCTGGCCCGCTGGGGGAGCTGGGATGCCGAAGGGGTTCAGGTTTCGGAAGGCAGGGCTTCGCTGGCGGCCATGCGTTCAAGTTCGGCGCAGACATCGGCCATGCGCCCGGAGATCACCATCCGGATGCGGCTGGCCGGTGCCTTGGCTGCGGGGTGCAGGACCCGCACGCTGCGGCGTGCCGGGCGACAGCAGGCCGTGCCGGTGGGCGCAGACTCTGGGCCAAAGGGGGGGAAGGCGGTGGGGCCGCTCTGCAGGCTGAACGCCCGATGGGGGAGGACCCGCTCGGACGGCATGCCAGGCCACACGGCCAGGGGCTGCAGGGCAGTGATGAAAGTGAACGATGCGAATCCCATGTGAAAACTCCAGCAGATCAAGAGGTTGGACACAGGCAGGATTGCAAGCGCGCACCTTCGTCCCAGGGCTGTGGCAAGCCTGCGGGGCCTGCCCAACGCCCGCCACCTGGGGGTGCGGTAGGGGGTGTGGGGGTTACATCAGCAAGGTGTTGCGGATCAATCCAACCGCCAAGCCTTCAATCTCGAAAGCTTCTCCGGGGCGCACCACGATCACCGGGAAGTCGGGGTTTTCCGGCAGCAGTTCGATGGCGCTGGCCGTGCGGCGCAGGCGCTTGACGGTCACGTCTTCACCCAGGCGCGCCACGATGATCTGGCCATTGCGCGCTTCGCGCGTGGCCTGGACGGCCAGCAGGTCGCCATCCAGAATGCCGGCATCGCGCATGGACATGCCGCGTACCTTGAGCAGGTAGTCGGGGGTGTGCTGAAACAGGCTGTGTTCCAGCGTGTAGCTTTGTTCCACATGCTCCTGCGCGAGAATCGGCGAGCCGGCAGCCACCCGGCCGATCAGTGGCAGCACCAGGGGCGACAGGCCCGCTGCGGGCAGGTGGAAGGCGTGGCCCCGGGCCGCGTTGATCGAGCGCACGGTGTCGCTGCGCAGGCGAATGCCCCGGGAGGTGCCGCTGACCAGT
>JAQUDN010000220.1 GCA_028685665.1 Burkholderiaceae bacterium
CCCACCACGTCTTCGCGGAACTCCATGCGGAATTCCAGCGCCAGCTGGGTGGCCAGCACCACGGCTTCTGGATCGTCGCCATTGACGTGCAGCACCGGGGCTTCGACCATCTTCACGATGTCGGTACAGAAGGCCGACGAGCGCATGTCGCGCGGATCGGAGGTCGTGAAACCGATCTGGTTGTTGATGATGATGTGGACCGTGCCACCGGTGGTGTAGCCCCGGGTCTGGGCCAGCGCCAGGGTTTCCTGGTTCACGCCCTGGCCGCCGAAAGCCGCATCGCCGTGCACCAGCACGGGCAGCACCTGGCTGCCACGGGTATCGCCACGGCGGTCCATGCGGGCACGCACCGAGCCTTCGACCACGGGGTTCACGATTTCCAGGTGGGAAGGGTTGAAGGCCAGCGACAGGTGCACCGGACCGCCCTGGGTAGACACGTCCGAGCTGAAGCCCTGGTGGTACTTCACGTCACCGGCCGGCAGGTCTTCGGGGGCGGTGTGGTCGAACTCGGCAAACAGGTCCTTGGGCATTTTGCCCAGGGTGTTCACCAGCACGTTCAGGCGACCGCGGTGGGCCATGCCGATCACGATTTCCTGCACGCCCTTGCCACCGGCCGACTGGATCAGTTCGTCCATGGCCGCAATGAAGCTCTCGCCACCTTCGAGCGAGAAGCGCTTCTGGCCGACGTATTTGGTGTGCAGGTAGCGCTCCAGGCCTTCGGCTGCGGTCAGGCGGTCGAGGATGTGGCGCTTCTTTTCAGCGCTGAAAGTGGGTTTGCTGCGAATGCTTTCCAGCTTTTGCTGCCACCAACGCTTTTGCGTTTGCTCGCTGGTGTGCATGTACTCGACACCAATGGTGCCGCAGTAGGTTTCGCGCAGCGCATTGAGCAACTCGCGCAAGGGCATGGTGTCCTTGCCGAAAAACGTGTTGCTGGTGTTGAAAACGGTTTCCTGGTCGGCATCGCTGAAGCCGTAGAAAGAGGGGTCCAGGTCCGGGATGGCAGGGCGTTCGATGCGCTTGAGGGGGTCCAGATCGGCCCAGCGCTGGCCCACGTTGCGGTAGGCGGCAATCAGTTGCTGGGCGGCGGTGCGCTTGCGGCCCATTTCGGCGTCCACGCTGGCTACCACGACCTTGGTGCCGCCTTGCTTGGCGCGCTCGGCAAAGGCATTGATCACCGGCAGATGGGGAACGTCCTTGGCATTGCTGCCATCGACCGCAGGCACATGCTGCAGGGCGTCGAAGTATTCACGCCAGTTGTCTGGCACGCTACCGGGGTTGGCCAGGTAGTTCTCGTACATCTCTTCGACATAGGGCGCATTGCCGCCGAAAAGGTAGGTGTTGCCTTGGTAGGCTTGGTAAATCGATGTCTCGCTCATATTCCGCTGACTTCCGCTTCCCTTCAGGAAGCATTAGCTGGTTGAAAAACCTTCCGCGACACGGCTGTACCGATTGGCGGATGCGACAGTGGCAAAGGAAGGGCCTTAATTCGGCGGCTATTGTGCCACCGAACGCACACGGACCCAGGGCAGAACTTACCCTTGGTTGCTGCGCTGCCATGGCGGCACACGGCCTGGCGTACATTGAGCAGATTGCTTTTGTCGGCCCGCCGTATGAACTCCTCCACCTTCCAAGACAAAACTTTTTTGCTCTTGCTGCTGCTTGTGACCGCCGCTTTCGGCGCGATTTTGTGGCAATTCCACTGGGCTATTTTCTGGGGTGTGGCGCTGGCCATTCTGTTTGCACCACTGCACAGCCACCTGTTGCGCCGCATGCCCCGCAGCGCCAATGGGGCGGCGCTGGGCACCTTGGTCCTGTGCACGGTGATGGTGATTCTGCCCCTGGGCCTGATCAGCCTGAGCCTGGTGCAAGAAGCCACGGCGCTCTACGAACACCTGCGCTCGGGCCAGCTCAATGTGGGGCACTCCCTGCAAAAACTGCTCGGCGTTCTGCCCTCCTGGGCCCTCCATTTGCTCGACCGCCTGAACCTCACCAGCGTCAATGAACTGCAGAACAAGCTCTCGTCGGTGGCCGGAGAAATCAGCCAGTTCGTCGCCACGCAGGCCCTGAACCTCGGTCAAAACACGCTGGAGTTTCTGGCCGGGCTGGGGATCATGCTGTATTTGCTGTTCTTTCTGCTGCGGGACGGCCCCGCCATCGTGGCGCGCATCGGACGGGCCACGCCCTTGAGTTCCGCACACAAGCAGCAGCTGGCGGGCAAGTTCAACACCGTGATCCGGGCCACCATCAAGGGCAGTCTGGTCGTGGCGGCGTGCCAGGGGGCGCTGGGAGGCTTCATTTTCTGGGCGCTGGGCATTCAGGGGCCTGTGGTGTGGGGCGTGCTGATGGCGTTTCTTTCCCTGCTGCCCGCCGTGGGCGCAGGGCTGATCTGGGGCCCTGTGGCCTTGTACTTCCTGGCCACGGGCTCGGTCGTGCAGGGCGTGGTGCTGACGGCCTTCGGCATTGGCGTGATCGGCCTGGTCGACAACGTGCTGCGGCCCATCCTGGTGGGCAAGGACACCCAGATGCCCGACTACATCGTGTTGATTTCCACCCTGGGGGGCATGTCCTTGTTCGGGCTGACCGGCTTCATCGTCGGCCCCGCCATTGCGGCCTTGTTCATCGCCAGCTGGGACCTGTTTGCCGCCGCGCTGCAGCCCCCCGCCCCCGAGGGAGCAAGGCACGAGAGCGGCCCGTCCGGCCCCGACCATCCGCCCTGACCCCAGGCGATGGGCGATGGGCGCGCTCAATCGTCGAGGGCGGGGTCCACCACCAGATAGCGCTTGACCAGATCGAAAAAACTCTCGTAGAACGTATCGGACGCAATGGTTTCGCTGCCCACCTTGACCATCGAATCGCTGCCCGCCATGAACGGCAGCGACAGCGAACCGACCGCCCCCACCCCCAGGCTGGCCGAGCTGTTGGTCTTTTTCAGGGCATAGCGGTCCTGCAAGGCCGTGACAAACCCCAGACTGACCTGCCCGCTGGCACTCTCCGGCACGCACACCACCCGAATCATCATGTGCAGGTGCGACTCGACATCCGGCTGAAAACTCTTGCGCCCCTCCACCAAGTCGACCGTGGTGGTGTTGATGAGATAGCCCTGGCTGAGCAAGGCCCGCCGTGCGGCCTCGCAGGTGTGCGCGGGGGACGCATCGAACAGGCGCGAATAGGTGGCCAGAGACCCGAAATTCTCCTGGGGCGCCAAGACCTTGGGCGGCAGACTGCAAGCGGACAGCAGCAGCGGCGCGCACACCACCGCCATGCCGGCAACACGCTCGGCCACAGGCCTCCAGATTCCACGCAGCGCACGAACGCGAGACAGATTCACCACAAGAAACTCCTTGACCACCGGCAGCGCCGGCACGCGGCCCTCAGAGGACGGAAGACGACTGAGAGCCTGTTCATGATCTTTTCAGGGCGTCCGCAAGGTGGCAAAACGCCGCCATCAAGGCGCCCGCCGCAGGCCAGGCGGGCAACGCAGAGTACGGTGTTTTTCCGCCTTGCCCGCAGGGTGGCTCCGTGCCCGCGGCGTCTGCGGCGTTGCACATCCTCGCCGGGCCACCCGCCCGGCTGCGGTTTGCGCCTTGCACCACCGCCGGCATGGAGCAACGGACACCCTGAAAAGACCATGAACAGGCTCTGAGGGTTCCCGACATTCCAGGTGGCACGCCACAAAAACCGGACCTGCGCAGCGGCGCGCCCCCTGGGCCCATGCCAGCACGGCACAATGCCTTCCTCCCCGCTTTACGCCCCCCGGTTTTTTTATGCGCCTCGCCCTCTTCACCCTGTGTGTTCCCTTGTTGTGCAGCGGCTGTGCCGTGGTGGCCGTGGCCGATGCGGCCGTGACCGTGGTCGCCACCACCGTGAAAGTGGGGGCGAAAGTGGTCGGAGCCACCGTAGATGTCGGCGCAGCGGGCGTCAAAGCCGTGGTGGGCGGCGGCGACTGAAACCCACCTCAGGCCCCTCCGTGACGCTCATGTGACAGTTATGCCCACAGGCTGTGGGCTGATCTGTGGAAAACCCCCGGGAAAACCCTCAGAAACCGCGCCAGCATTGGGCTGCGACGCAATGCCTCAAATTTGGGCAGCGGCCGGAACAGGCGTTCCATCACGGTGCGGCGGCCGCAGGCCTTGCCTCCAGCACGCCCCCCAGCAGCGCCGGCAGGCGCTCCATGCCCATCCGGAAGCCGCAGGCCTGGGCATGGCCCCCGCCCCCCATGCTTTCGGCCAAGGGAATGCAGTCGAAAGGGCGCTGCGAGCGCAAGCCCACCTTGATCGCCCCCTCTTTGCCAGCGCTCCAGATCAGGGCAAAAGTCCCCGATTTGGCCGACAGCAAATCCCCCACCAGGCTGTGGAACATGCCCGGCACATTGACCATCAGACTCTCGATGCCATTGCAGCGAATGGGTTGCGCGCCCTCGGCCAGATCGGCACAGAGCTTGCGGTATTTT
>JAQUDN010000221.1 GCA_028685665.1 Burkholderiaceae bacterium
AAGGCGTTGAGCAGCTTGCCGTTGGCCGCGTCCATCACATAGAAGAAGCCATTGCGGTCGGCCTTGGCCCCCACGCGCTTGCCATCCAGGTCGAAGGTGATGAATTCGTTCACGCCGTCGAAGTCCCAGCCGTCGTTGGGCGTGCTTTGGTAGTGCCAGACGATCTTGCCGGTCTTCACGTCCAGCGCCAGGGTGGAGGCGGAGTACAGGTTGTCGCCCTTGCGCACGTGGCTGTTCCAGGGGCCGGGGTTGCTGGTGCCGATGTAGGCCAGGCCGGTCTGGGCGTCGTAGCTGCCGCCCAGCCAGGTGGAGGCGCCGCCGGTCTTCCAGGTCTCGCCCGGCCAGGTGGCGCCCGGCGTGCCGGTGATGCCGTTTTCCTTGCCGTCCTTGTAGCCCATATGGCCTTCGACGGTGGGGCGCGTCCACAGCAGCTTGCCGGTCTTGGCGTCGCGCGCATCGACGCGGCCCACCACACCGAATTCGCCGCCAGAGTTGCCCGTGATCACCATGCCGTCCACCACCAGTGGCGCGGCGGTGTAGCTGTAGCCGGCCTGGTAGTCGTCGATCTTCTCGCGCCACACCACCTTGCCCGTGTCCTGGTTCAGCGCCACCAGCTGCGCGTCCAGGGTGCCGAAGATCACCAGGTTGTCGTACAGCGCGGCGCCGCGGTTGACCACGTCGCAGCAGGGCATGATGCCTTCGGGCAGGCGGTGCTCGTACTTCCAGAGTTTCTTGCCGGTCTTGGCGTCCAGGGCAAAGATGCGCGAGTACGAAGCGGTCACGAACATCTTGCCGTTGTGCACCAGCGGCTGGCTTTCCTGGCCGCGCTGCTTCTCGCCGCCGAAGGACATGGCCCAGACGGGCGCCAGGCGGTTGACGTTGCCTTCGTTGATGCCGGTGAGGGCGGAGAAACGCTGCCCCTGCGTGCCCATGCCCCAGGTCAGCACGTCGTCTGGCGTCTTCGCGTCGTCGTGGATCATCTTGTCGCTCACGACCGCGCCGGCCTGGCTGGCCGCGAGCAGCATCATCAAGTTCAATAGCGTGCGTTTCATCGTTTGTCTCCTGCGTCGTGGGAAGGGCCTTGCCTGTGCACCATGCCCAGGCTGAGGTCTGAACCCCTTGGCGATGCAGGACGGCGCAATATCTGTGCCATGAAAACAAGGGCCGTGCTGCACGGTGCATGCAGGGCGGACCAGGGGGTTGGCAGGTGGTGTTTTGCGCGATGGAACAAAGCCGGGTGAACAGCGTGTTCCAAAAGGCAACAAGTCGTCATGGGCTGGCGGGTGGCGGCTGCATCAGCGCCCGCCGTTCATGGGCGGGATACCACTGCACCAGGCTGCGCTGCAGTTCCGCTGGCTGCGCCGCCCAGCCCGCGAACCGGCCGGGCACGGGTGTGCGCAGCAGCTCGCTCAGGTCCACCCCTTGCTGGGCGCTGCGCTCCAGCAGGCCGGTGAGCCATTGCAGCCAGTCCCGCGTCTGCGCGATGCCCTGCACGCCCTGGCCCACGGGGCCGTGGCTGGGCACCAGTTGCGTGAACTGGCCCTGGCGGCGCCAGTGCTCCAGGGTGTCCAGGCTGTGCCGCCACTGGGCCGGATCGGCGTGCGGCGTGGTCGGCACGCGGTTGGCGAAGACCAGGCCGCCGGCGAACAGCACGCCGGTGGTGGTGTCCAGCAGCACCAGGTCGTCCTGCGTGTGCCCCTGCAGCCGGCGCAGCTCCAGGCGGTGCGTGCCCAAGGTAAAGCGGCGGGGCTCCAGCACCTCGCGCGCAGGGGCCGGTTCGGTGCCCTTCATCCAGTCGCCGCACAGGCGGTACAGGTTGTCGGCGTAGCCCTTGCCTTCGGCTTGCATGCCGGTGATGCTGCCGGCCAGGGCCTGGGTCGGCACGCCCTCCCAGGCCTGGTTGCCGAAGAAGTAGTCGGGGTGCAGGTTCAGGTTGAGCACCATGCGCACCGGCTGCGGCGTGACGGCGGCAATGGCGCGGCGCTGCTGTTCGCCGTACAGGCGCGAGGGCCCGGTGTTGACGACCACGACGCCATCGCCGGTGGCGATGAAGGCGGTGTTGATGATGTTGCAGCCGTTGGCGGGCAGGAAGTCGGCCACCGCGCCCTCGATCACCCAGGTGCCGGGGGCGATCTGGCGGGGCTGCAGGCGGTAGTCCCGCGTGGCGGGGTCGGGCGCGGCGCTGGCGGTTTGCGCCAGGGCACAAGCCAGCAAGGCCAGGGCGGAGGTCCAGGTCTTGGTCAGGCTCATCCGCGCACCGTTGCATCAATGCGGTTGCCGTGGTTGTCCTGGCCCAGCAGGCGGAAGGCCTTGGGGCCTTGCAGGGGCATCTCCACGGTGAGCAGGGGGTTTTCCGACACGGGTTCGTGCAATTGCATGCGCCACCAGGGCTGCTGGGCCGCGTCCTGCAGTTCGAGCTGCTCGATGTACAGCGCGGGCACGCCGGCGACCAGGCCGGTGTCCATGGGGTGCATGATCTGCAGCCGCAGGCGCCGCGTGCCGTCGGTGAGGTGGCTGAAGAAGCGCGCGTGCACCTGGTTCAGCGTCTGGCTCCACGAACCGTCGGCGCGCGTCACGCCGGGCACCGTGCACCCGCCGCCCGCGGCCTGCACCAGGGCTGCGCCCACGTGCCAATGCCCGTCGCGCGTCTGCACCAGGCAGCGCACCGGCGAGGCCTGCTCCAGCCGGATGCGGAAGGCCAGCAGGGGCAGGGCCTGCAGCGGCTCGAACGCCAGGACTTCGCGGATCGGGTTGCGGTCGGCGATGACGACCATGCGCGCAATGCCCCCGCCCACCGTCTGCAGCGCCCGCGCGTCGATTTGCAGCGGCACGTTGAGCGCGTCGTCGGCGAATGCGGGCGCGCGCACCCGCACCGCGTCGGTGAAGCGCAAGGGGGCATCCTGCGCGTATTTCCGGCGCAGGTCAGGCCATTGCAGGGAGCCGAGGGGGTCGCCCCCCGTGGGGTCGTCCGCGGCCCAGGCGGGCAGGCTGGCCACGCCCCACAGGCCTGTCCGCAGGATGTCGCGCCGCTTTGCCATGGGTGGTCTCCTTCTTTTTTCATAGCTGTCAGCGCTTGTGGGATAAGGGCTGGAGCCGTTTTTGCTTAATTTTTGCAAGGGCTTTGGGCGGCGTCCAGGCCCAGGGTGTCCAGCGCCTCGCTGGCACGCAGCCAGGCGCCCATGGGCGCCATGCCCGCCACAGCATCGCCGTGGGACAGCAGGACGGGTTGGCGCAATTGCCCGTCCCAGGGGCGGAACGACAGGCGCTGGCCCTTGAAGCCATCGAGGAAGACCGCACCGCTGCGCAGCTTGCGCAGTTGCTGCGCCACCGTGTCCTTGGGGCCCTCCGCCAGCACGGCGGCCACGGCCTTGCCGGCTATCCAGGCCGACCAGTCCTGGCCCTGCATGGGGCGCTGCGCGAGCTTGCGAAAGCGCCGGTTGAGCTGCGCGCCGCCGTACTGCTGCCACTGCGGGTGCCAGGCCTGCGCCACCAGGCCTGCCGCGCCGGCGACCGGGCGCGGCCATTGCGTGGCATAGGGAACGCCGCGTGCGAATTCGCCGTCGCTGTCCAGGACGAGCACCACGTCGTAGCCGGGTTCGCCGGTGAGCTTGCGCACATTGGCCAGGTCGCGCTCATGCGCCTCGCCGCCCAGTTTGAAGGGCCGCGTCTGCACGGCCTCCAGGCCGTGGCGCGGCAGCGCGCGGGCCCAGGCCGCGGCGAGCGGGGCGTCACCCGGCTGCGTGCCCTGCAGCACCAGCAGCTTGCGCCATTGGCGCGTGGCCAGGAACTGGGCCAGGGCGTCCGCCTCCATGTGCTGGCTGGGGGCCGTGTGCAGCAGGTGGCCCGCGCAGCCTTCGGCGCGCAGGCGGTCGTCGGACAGGCCGGTGTTGAAGACCATCACGTCCCCCAGGAGGGCCGGGGCGCTGCGCACCAGCGCCCGCAAGGCCTCTTCGGGCAGGTCGGCGACGATGTGCCCGACCCGGGCCGCCTGGAGTTCCTGCAGCGCCCGGGGCAGATCGGCGGCGCTGGGCAGCACCATGTCGCGCACGCTCAGCGCCACGCCGGCCTCCTGCAGCTCCAGCGCCGAGTCCTGCACCGCCAGCTCCACGCCCTGCACGGCCCGGCCCTGGGGGTGGCCGGGGTAGGCCAGCTCCAGGCGCCGCTTGGCATAGCGGGCATCGTCGGCCACGGAGAGCACGGTCAGCGTCACCTGGCGCGCGGCCCTGGCCTGCAGCGGCAGGCAGCAGGCCAGGGCGGCGCCGATGGCCAGAAGGTTCAGCGTTGTTTTCAGGGTCGGACCCCGGAGGCCCAGTGGCGCCCTGGGGAGGGCCGCGGCGCGCGCCGCGGTGGCGCGTGGGGGGACAGGCCTCATGGCTCGACCAGCACGCTGGAGGGCGTGCGCCCCGTGGGCACGGTGCGCAGC
>JAQUDN010000056.1 GCA_028685665.1 Burkholderiaceae bacterium
GGCCTTGGTCCAGAACTCCAGCGCCCGGTCGGCGGGGACCTCGGCCACGCCCAGCGGGATCAGCTGGATCTCGCGGCGTGCACTCGCCTGCACCACCCAGCCGGGGGCCTTGTCTTGCGGGGCCACCAGCACGACCATGAAGGTCGGGGTGGCTACCGGGGCGGCGATGCGGGTGACGAGCACGGCGGCCAGCACGGCCGCCATCGCAAAGCCCGAACCCGCCAGGCCACGCCACAGGCCCAGATCGTTCCACCAACGGCTCCAGCGGGCCGGGCGGCGGGCGGTGGGGGCGGCGGCGCTCGCGCGGGCCGGGCCGGGCGCTGCGGCCGGGGCGGGGCTGTCCAGCGCCTGCAAAGAGGCCTGGATGCGCGGCCAGAGCTGGGCCGAGGGCGGTACCGGGGCGGCCAGTTGCGTCAGCGGGAGCAGGCGGTTGTGCCAGGCGTCCACGGCGCTTTGCAGGGCCGGCTCGGTGGCCCGGCGGCGTTCGACGGCCTGGCGGGTGTCGGCATCGAGCGTGCCCAGCACGTATTCGCCGGCCAGTGCGTGCAGGTCTTCGTCAGGGGGGGTCATGCCATGCACTCCCGCAGCGCGGCCAGGCTGCGCCGGATCCAGGCCTTGACGGTGCCCAGAGGGGCGCCCATGCGCTCGGCGATTTCGCCATGGGAGCAGCCGTCCACATAGGCGTGCAGCACGCAATGGCGCCGCGCGGGGTCCAGCTGGTCCAGGCAATGCTGGAGGCGGCCCAGGTGGACCTGGGTTTCCAGGGCGGCATCGGTCTCCCGGTGGGCCTGTATCGACATATCGGCCTCCAGGGCGTGGGTGGTGTCTTCATCGACCGCCACATGGCGGTGGCCGTCGCGCACGGCATTCAGAGCCAGGTTGCGCACCACGCTGTAGATCCAGCCGCGGGCGCTGCCCCGGGCGGCGTGGAAGCTGGACGCCTTGGTCCAGATGTTCACGCAGGCGTCGTGGACGATGTCCTCGGCCAGGGCCCGGCTGCGCACGATGCGCAGCGCCACGCCCAGAAGGCGGGCACCCTCATGCTCGTACAGCCGGTGCATGGCGTGGTGGTCACCGGCCGCGCAGGCGGCCAGTGCGGCTTCATAGTCAAAGTCACCAGAGGTTTCAGGCACGGGGGTCCGGGGTCAGGGCGCATCGATCACAGGCTGGGGGCGGGGGCCTCCAGGGCTGTCAAGGATGGTAGCGGAACGCCATGAAGCGCCGCGCCGGGGCCCGGGGGCTCAGGCGGCCTTCCAGAAGATGTAGTCGGCCTGGTACTTCACGGTCTTGCGCTCGCCCTTGTTGGCGGGGGTGCAGGCGTCGGCTGGGGCCACGCCGCCCTGGAGGGCCACGCGCTGGATGTAGGTCACGCCGGTCATGGCACCCTGGCCCATGGCGGGGTTGGCCTTGACGAGCTGCAGGGGCAGGTTGCCGGCACCGGCCGGGGCCACGGCCAGCTGGGTGGCGGTCAGCTTGGAGCCGTCGTTCGATTCCCAGGTGGCGGGCGGGCCGTAGTACTTGCCCACGGCCTTGCCGCTGCGGTCGCGCAACACGGCATTGGGGCCGACAAACACCCACTCGGTCTGGCCGGCGGCGTTGGCCTTGTCGCGGCATTCGTAGGTGATGTCGCCGGCGCCCACGGTTTCCAGGGCCACCTGGTTGCCTGCGGGCACCTGGATGGTGGCGGGCAGGCTGTTCTGCGAGAACATGGGCTTGGCGGGGGCCATGGCGCCGCAGGCGGTCAGCAGGGCGGCAGCGGCGAGGGCGCCGCTCAGGGGCAGGAGGCGGGAGAGGGTGGGCAGGTGCATGGTGTTTCTCTTCTCAAGAATGGAGGATCAGCAGCAAGGCTTGCTGCTACCGAGTACTACACGCCAGCGGGCAAAATGGATGCACTCCGTGTCGGTTTTTTTTGTTTTTCTGAAAGTGCGCACCATGACCACCCTTGGAACCCCTCTGTCCCCCCATGCCACCAAGGTGATGCTGCTCGGCTCGGGCGAGCTGGGCAAAGAGGTTCTGATCGCGCTGCAGCGCCTGGGCGTGGAGACGGTGGCCGTGGACCGCTACGACCACGCCCCGGGCCAGCAGGTGGCCCACCATGCCCGCACCATCGCGATGAGCGATCCGGCCCAGCTCAAGGCCCTGATCGAGGCCGAGCGGCCCCACCTCGTCGTGCCCGAGATCGAAGCCATTGCCACCCCCATGCTCGAAGAACTGGAGGCCGCGGGCGTGGTGCGCGTGATTCCCACCGCCCGCGCGGCCCGCCTGACCATGGACCGTGAAGGCATTCGCCGCCTGGCGGCCGAAACCCTGGGCCTGCCCACCAGCCCCTACCGGTTCTGCGATGCGCTGGCCGAGCTGCAGGCCGCCATTGACGGCGAGAACGGCAAGCCGGGGGTGGGTTACCCCTGCATCGTCAAGCCGGTGATGAGCAGCTCGGGCAAGGGCCAGAGCAAGATCGACGGCCCTGAAGATGTGTCCCGGGCCTGGGACGCCGCGATGGCCGGCGGCCGTGTCAGCCATGGCCGTGTCATCGTCGAGGGCTTCATCGACTTCGACTACGAAATCACCCTGCTCACCGTGCGTGCCCTGGGCGCCGACGGCCAGATCGAAACGCATTTTTGCGAGCCCATCGGCCATGTACAGGTCGGGGGCGATTACGTCGAGAGCTGGCAACCGCACCCCATGCAAGCGGCCGCGCTGGCCCGGGCGCGCCAGATTGCCCAGGCCGTGACCGACAACCTGGGCGGCCAGGGCCTGTTTGGCGTGGAGCTGTTCGTGAAGGGCGAGCAGGTCTGGTTCAGTGAAGTCAGCCCGCGCCCGCACGACACCGGCCTGGTCACGCTGTGCACCCAGCACCAGAGCGAGTTCGAGCTGCACGCCCGCGCCATCCTGGGCCTGCCGGTGGACACCGCGCTGCGCAATCCCGGCGCCAGCGCAGTCATCTATGGCGGCATGGAGGCCACGGGCATTGTGTTTGACGGGGTCGATGCGGCCTTGCGGGTGCCTGGCACCGATCTGCGCCTGTTCGGCAAGCCCGAAAGCTTTGCCAAGCGCCGCATGGGCGTGGCCCTGGCGCGGGCCGACGGGGTGGAGCAGGCCCGCCGCAACGCCAAGCTGGCGGCCAGCCAGGTGCAGCCGCGCCGGGTGTGACCGGTTTGAAGGGTCAAATAGGCCTGTGGCGCTGATGGGGTCAGCGTTGCATGCTATGAATTTGAGATTTTTTTGCGCCCGGGGCCTGCCCCCCGCGCCCGGGTTCAGCCCCCTTCGCGGATCTGCCGGCCGGTGAGCTTGAGGAACAGGTCTTCCAGGTTGGCGGGCCGGTGCAGCGTGCGCAGGTGGCCATGGTTTTCCAGCGCGTGCAGCAGGGGCCGGGCGTTGGCGGTGTAGAAAAACACCGTTTCGCCGCTGATTTCCACCCGCGCTGCGTGGGCTGCCAGGGCGGGGTCCTGGGCCAGGGCCACGGCCCCCGTGCCGTACAGCTCCACCACTTCGGGCTCCAGGTGCTGGGTGATCAGCGCGCGCGGGCTGCCTTCGGCAATCTTGCGGCCATGGTCGAGCACCAGCAGGCGCGAGCACAGGCGTTCGGCCTCGTCCATGAAGTGCGTGGTCAGCAAAATCGACTTGCCTTGCTGCAGCAAGCGCTGCAGCCGCTCCCACATCAGGTGGCGGGCCTGGGGGTCGAGGCCGGTGGTGGGCTCGTCGAGCAACAGCAGGCGTGGGTCGTTGACCAGCGCCCGGGCCAGGGACAGGCGCCGCTTCATGCCGCCGGAGAGTTCGCCGGGCTTGGCGTGGGCCTTGGAGCCCAGGGCCGCAAACTCCAGCAAGCGGGGCACGCGTTCGTCCATGGCCTGCCCGCTGATGCCGAAATAGCGCCCGAAGACCCGCAGGTTTTCAGCGCAGGTGAAATCGGGGTCGAGGGTGTCGAACTGCGTCACCACCCCGAGCTGCGCCTTGATGGCCAGGGCATCGCGCGGCATTTGCAGCGGGGTGGCGCCGGAGTGCGGGGTAAAGGCCACGTGGCCGGCGTCGGGCACCGTGAGGCCCAGGCACATGCGCAGCGTGGTGGTCTTGCCCGCCCCGTTGGGGCCGATGACACCCAGGCATTCGCCCGGGTCGATGGCAAACGACAGGTCATCGACGACCACGGCGCTGCCGTAGCTTTTGCGCAGGTGCAGGGCTTCGAAAAGGGCGGTCATATCCGGACGGGGTGGGTTGAGGGCAGGGGGCTTTACTGGAAAGCCACTTCGGAGAAGCTGCGCAGCTTGCGGCTGTGCAGGCGCTGCACGCCGCCCTGGCGCAGGATGTCGATGGCGCGCATGCCGATGCGGAGGTGCTGATCGACCCGTTCGCGGTAGAACTGGTTGGCCATGCCGGGCAGCTTGATTTCGCCGTGCAGGGGTTTGTCGCTCACGCACAAGAGCGTGCCGTAGGGCACCCGGAAGCGGAAGCCGTTGGCGGCAATCGTGGCGCTTTCCATGTCCAGGGCGACTGCGCGGCTCTGGCTGAAACGGCGCTGGGGCCGGTTGTCGGGCAGCAACTCCCAGTTGCGGTTGTCGGTGCTGGCCACGGTGCCGGTGCGCATGATGCGCTTGAGGTCGGGGCCCGCAATGCGCGTGACGTCGGCCACGGCCTGCTCCAGGGCCAGCTGGATTTCGGCCAGCGCGGGAATGGGCACCCACAGCGGCAGGTCTTCGTCCAGCACATGGTCTTCGCGCACATAGGCGTGGGCCAGCACATAGTCGCCCAGCTGCTGGCTGTTGCGCAGGCCGGCGCAGTGCCCCAGCATCATCCAGGCGTGCGGGCGCAGCACGGCGATGTGGTCGGTGATGGTCTTGGCATTGGCCGGGCCCACGCCGATATTGACCATGGTGATGCCGCTGTTGTCGGCCCGCACCAGGTGGTAGGCGGGCATTTGCGGCAGGCGCGGCGGGGGGGTGCCCAGGGCATCGCCGGGGGCGGCGGCCAGGCCGGTGCGGCGCGTGACCACATTGCCGGGCTCGATGAAGGCGGTGTATTCGCTGTCGGGACGGGCCATTTCGGCATGCCCCAGGCGCACGAATTCGTCGATGTAGAACTGGTAGTTGGTGAACAGCACGAAGTTCTGGAACCACTCGGGCGCCGTGCCGGTGTAGTGGCGCAGGCGGTGCAGCGAGTAGTCCACGCGCGGGGCGGTGAACAGCGACAGCGGGTGGGCCTCGCCCGCGCGGGGCTGCCAGGTGCCGTTGGCGATGCCGTCGTCCATGGCCGTGAGGTCGGGCAGGTCGAAGGTGTCGCGCATCAGCAGGCGGCGTTCGGGGCCCAGGCTGCCTTCGACATGGTCGTGCTCGGCAAAGGAGAAATGGATCGGGATCGGCTGGTGGCTGGTGCCCACCTCCAGCGCCACCCCATGGCTGGCCTGCAGCAGGCGGAACTGCTCGGCGTAGTAGCTGGCGAACAGGTCCGGGCGGGTCAGGGTGGTTTCGTAGCGGCCCGGGCCTTCCACGAAGCCATAGGCCAGCGCGGTATCGGCGCGCGCCACGGTGCTGGTCTCGATGCGCACATACGGGTAGCAGGCCCGCACCGGGCCGTCCAGGGTGTCGCCGGCCACGAAGCGCTGCATGGCCTGGCGCAGGTGGTCGATCTGCTGCTGGTAGATGCGCTGCACCTGGGCCAGGGCGGCCTGCGGGTCGGTGTGCTGCGTGGGGGCGATGAAGGCGGGGGCGGTGCTCATGGGGCCATTGTCCATCGTCCCCTGCGTGCCGGAGCCATTCGCCCCGGTGGGAAACGGTTTTTCTGGGGGCATGATGGGATGGTGGCGCGGCGCCGGTCGGGCCGCCTGGAGGGAGTCCTATGGATGATTTGTTGGGTGGTTTTTCGCAGGCCATCGCCGTTCTGGCGAGTGCGCTGGGCTGCGGCATGTTGATGGGCATCGAGCGCGAACGGCGCAAGGGCCGTGGCGAAGACCTGGTGCCGGCCGGGGTGCGCACCTTCACCCTGACTTCGCTGGCCGGTGCCAGCATGGCCATTCTGGGGTCGGTGCCCCTGGTGGCCGTGGGCGCCGCTTTCGTTGGCGGTCTGGGCGTGATGAACGCGGCCCGCGATCGTTCGAGCGATCCCGGCCTGACCACCGAGATGGCGCTGATGCTGGCCTATGTGATTGGCGTCATGTGCGCCCACAACCAGTTGCTGGCGGCGGCGCTGGCCGTGGCGACCACGGTGCTGCTGGCGGCCCGTGATTCGCTGCACCAGTTTTCGCGCCACTGGCTCCAGCCGGGCGAGGTGCGGGACGGCCTGATTCTGGCCGCCCTGGCCTTGCTGGTGGTGCCGCTGCTGCCCAACCGCACGATGGTCTGGGATGTGCTCAATCCCCAGGTGGTGGTGCGTTTGCTGCTGGTGCTTTTGCTGGTCCAGTCGCTGGCCCATGTGGGGCGGCGCCTGATGCAGGCGCGCCAGGCCATGGGCCTGTCGGCGCTGGCCTCGGGCTTTGTGTCCAGCACGGCCACGATCGCCACCCTGGGCATGGAGGCGCGCCAGGGCCGTGGCAGCGTGCGCACCCAGGCGGGGGCGGCGGTCTTGTCCTGCGTGGGCACCATGGTGCAGCTGTTGGTGGTGGCGGCCACCGTGCAGCCGTCCTGGCTGGTGCGCCTGTGGTGGCCGGCGTTGGCGGGCACGGTGGTGGCCGCGGTCTGGGGCGGCTTGCTGGTGGGGCGCATGCCGTCCAAGGCCCCGCCGGGCCACGCGGTCGAGCCCGACTCCCCGCCGGCCTTTCCCCCCGACACGGCCATGTTCCGGCTGCGCGATGCTGCGCTGGTGGCGGGTCTGCTGACCACGGTGCAGATCGGTGTCCATGCCCTGACCGTCTGGCAGGGCCAGGCCGGCATGCTGGCGGGGGCCCTGCTGGCGGCGCTGGCCGATCTGCATTCGGCCACCGCCGCCGTGCTGATGTCCGGCGGCCCCGAGCTGCCGGCCGCACCGATCATGGCGCAGGCCCTGATGGCGGCCGTGCTGGTGCATGCGGGCAGCAAGTCGGTGGTGGCCCTGGTGAGCGGTGGCCTGCGCTATGCCGCCTATGTCGCCCCGGGCGTGTTCGCGCATTCGCTGGTGTTTGTGGGCTGCCTGGGGCTGGTGCGCTGAGGTGCGGCACGGTGCCCCGGGCGGCACCGTGCCGGGCGCCATCCGGGGGGCCGGATAATCGGGCCATGCATTCCAAAGACTCTTCTGCCAGCACTGATTTCAGTACCCTGGCCCTCAGCCCTGCCACGCTGGCCAATCTGCAGCAACTCGGCTACACCCAGATGACCCCCATCCAGGCGGCCAGCCTGCCGCCGGCCCTGCTGCGCAAGGACCTGATCGCCCAGGCCAGCACCGGCAGCGGCAAGACCGCCGCCTTTGCCCTGGCGCTGCTGGCCAACCTGAACCCGCGCCGTTTTGCGGTGCAGGCGCTGGTGCTGTGCCCTACGCGCGAGCTGGCCGACCAGGTCACCACCGAGATCCGCCGCCTGGCGCGGGCTGAAGAAAACACCAAGGTCGTGACCCTGTGCGGCGGCGTCCCCCTGCGCGCCCAGACCCTGAGCCTGCAGCATGGCGCGCACATCGTGGTTGGCACGCCCGGCCGGGTGATGGACCACCTGGAGCGCGAGCACCTGAGCCTGGAGGCCCTCAACACCCTGGTGCTCGACGAAGCCGACCGCATGCTCGACATGGGCTTTTTCGACGACATCGCCACCGTGGCGCGCCAGTGCCCCACCGACCGCCAGACCCTGCTGTTCTCGGCCACCTACCCCGAGGGCATTGCCAAGCTCAGCCAGCAGTTCATGAAGAACCCGCAGCAGATCACGGTCCAGTCCCAGCACCAGGAGGCCAAGATCGCGCAGCGCTGGTACGAGGTCAAGAACAGCGAGCGCCTGCATGCGGTGTCGCAGCTGCTGAACCACTTCCGCCCCGAATCGTCGCTGGCGTTTTGCAACACCAAGCAGCAATGCCGCGACCTCGTGGCCGTGCTGCAGGCCCAGGGTTTCAGCGCCCTGGCGCTGTATGGCGAGCTGGAGCAGCGCGAGCGCGACCAGGTGCTGGTGCAGTTTGCCAACCGCAGCTGTTCGGTGCTGGTGGCCACCGACGTGGCCGCCCGGGGGCTGGACATCAGCAACCTGGCGGCCGTGATCAATGTGGACGTGACCCCCGACCCCGAGGTGCACATCCACCGCATCGGCCGCACCGGCCGGGGCGACGCCGAAGGCCTGGCGCTGAACCTGGCCAGCCTGGACGAGATGGGCCATGTCGGCAAGATCGAAGTGCTTCAGGGCCGTGAATCGCGCTGGTACCCCCTGGCCGAACTCACCCCCACGGGCAGCGGCCCCCTGGTGCCGCCCATGGCCACGGTCCAGATCATCGGCGGGCGCAAGGAAAAAATCCGCGCGGGCGACGTGCTCGGGGCCCTCACGGGCGAGATGGGCTTTGCGCGCGAGCAGATCGGCAAGATCAACGTCAATGATTTCTCGACCTATGTGGCCGTGGACCGCGCCATTGCCGAGCAGGTGGCCGCGCGCCTGAACAGTGGCCGGGTCAAGGGCAAGAGCGTCAAGGCCCGCCGGGTCACCGACTAAAGGACACGCCGTGATCAGTGTGCTGCAGCGCGTGCGCGGGGCGCGCGTCGAGGTCGAAGGCCAGACCGTGGGCGCGATTGGCGCCGGCCTGCTGGCCCTGGTCTGCGCCGAGCAGGGCGATACCGAGGCCGAGGCCGACAAATGGCTGGCCAAGGTGCTCAAGTTGCGCATCTTCAGCGACGAGGACGGCAAGATGAACCGCAGCCTGCAGGACACCGGTGGCGGGCTGTTGATCGTGAGCCAGTTCACCCTGGCGGCCGACACCCGCAGCGGCAACCGCCCCAGCTTCAAGCAGGCGGCCGCGCCCGATGAAGGGCGCCGGCTCTACGGCTACTGCGTGGCCCAGGCCCGCGCCGCCCACCCGGTGGTGGCCGAGGGCCGGTTTGCGGCCGACATGCAGGTGCACTTGGTCAATGACGGCCCGGTGACGATTCCGCTGCGCATCGCCCCCCAGGCGCTGCGCTAGGATGGCGTTTTTGGCACAGGGAGCGCTTTCATGTACGACAAGATCCTGGTTCCAGTGGACGGCAGTTCGACATCGCAGTTGGGCCTGAGCGAGGCGATCCGCCTGGCCCGGGTGATGGGTTCGACCCTCAAGCTGCTGCACGTGGTGGATGAAATCTCTTTCATGACCAGTTTCGAGTCGAGCATGGCCTTGACCTCGGAGGTGTTCCAGCTCCTCAAGGACGCTGGCGAGCAGGTGCTGCAGGAGGCCGAAGCCCGCGTGCGGGCGGCGGGCGTGCCGGTCGAGTCCGAACTGTTTGAAAGCTATGCCGGCCGTGTCAGCGATCTGGTCATCAGCAAGGCCACCGAATGGGGCGCCGAGCTGATCGTGCTGGGCACGCATGGCCGGCGGGGCGTAGGCCGGGTCTTGCTGGGCAGCGATGCCGAGCAGATCCTGCGCCAGGCCCCTGTGCCGGTGCTGCTGGTGCGCGGCGCCTAGTCGTCGTCGGGGTGGCTGCGCCGCGACCGGCGCTTGGCCCCTGCCCAGCGCAGGGCTTGGCCTCATAGGAAAATCCACGGGGTCATGCACCGCAAAAATCTCTCTCCCACCCCTGTCCCGCCTGCCGTTCCCCCCTGGATTCAGGGGGTGGCCTGGTGCGTTCTGGCCGTTCTGTGGCTGGGGTCCCTCGGGGCCCGGGCCCTCATCAGCCCCGACGAAGGGCGCTACGCCACGCTGGCCCTGGGCATGCTGCAAAGTGGCGACTGGCTCACGCCCCGCTTGAACGGTTTCCTGTATTTCGAAAAACCCATCCTGCCCTACTGGATGGGGGCGCTCAGCCTGCAGCTCTTCGGTCTCAACGAGTTCGGCGCGCGCTTCTGGCCCGGCTTCACGGGCCTGATGACCGTGGTGGCCGTGGCCTGGACGGCCCGCCGGCTCTGGGACGAGCTGGCCGGGCATTGCGCCGGCCTGGTCGCCGCGGGCAGCACCTGGATCATCGCCAACAGCCATTTCCTGTCGCTGGACATGGGGCTGACCTTTTTCCTGACGCTGGCCTTGTGCGCCTTTCTGGTGGCCCAGCGCGATGGCGTGCCGCCCACCGAACAGCGCTACGCGATGTGGCTGTGCTGGGCCGCGATGGCGGGCGCCACGCTCTCGAAGGGCCTGATCGGCCTGGTGATTCCCGGCGCCGCCCTGGTGCTCTACAGCCTGGTGCAGCGCCAGTTCGGCTTCTGGCGGCGCATGCACTGGGGCACGGGGCTGCTGCTCTTTTTTGCGCTGACAGCGCCCTGGTTCGTCGCGGTGTCCCTGGAGAACCCGGGTTTTTTCGATTTCTTTTTCGTGCGCGAGCATTTCCGCCGCTTCCTGACCGACGAGGCCCGCCGCACCGGGACGGTGACCTACTTTCTTCCTTACCTGCTGGTGGGCCTGCTGCCCTGGACGACGCTGCTGCCCGGCATGTTCCGGCGCGGCCTGCAGGGCGAGCGCGGGGCGGTGTTCCAGCCGCTGCGGCTGCTGGGGATCTGGTCGCTGTTCATCCTGGTGTTTTTCAGTGTGTCCCGGTCGAAGTTGCCGTCCTACATCCTGCCGATGTTCCCGGCGCTGGCCCTGGTGGCCGGGCGCTTGCTGAGCCTGCTGCGCCCGGCCCAGTTCCAGTGGCACCTGCTTTTGCCGATGCTGCTGTGGCTGGCCATCTTGGTGGCCGCGCCTTTCGTGGACCGCTGGGTGGGCCCGGACGTGCCCCGGGAGGCCCTGCAGTCGTTCACCCGGGTGCTGGCCTGGGCTGCGGCCTTGTTTTTGCTGGCGGCCGTCCTGGCCTGGTACCTGTTGCGCCGGGAGCGCCTGCTGGCGGCCTTGGCCCTGGTCGCCTTGGGCAGCGTGCTGGCCGTGACCGTGGCCCTGGTGGGGCACGACCGCTATGGCGGCCAGCTCAAGAGCAGCAAGGCGGTGGTGCCGCAGCTGGCGCCCTACCTGCAGGCCGATACCGAAGTGTTTTCCGTGCGGTATTACGATCAGACCCTGCCTTTTTACCTGCGCCGGCCTGTGACCCTGGTGGACTACCGCGATGAATTCAGCTTTGGCCAGGACGCCGAACCCACCCGCTGGCTGCCGACGCTGGACGCCTTCGTGGCCCGCTGGCAGCGCTTGCCCCGGGCCGCCGCCATGATGTCGCAGGGCACCTACCAGGAACTCCTGCAACAAGACCTTCCCATGCGCATTGCCTATCAGGACCCCTACCGTCTGGTCGTGGTCAAGCCCGAGGGCCTGGCCCCATGAAATGGAGCGAATTCGGCCTGATCCTGGTCGGTGTGCTGCTGAACGCCGCAGCCCAGTTGCTGCTCAAGGCCGGGGTGCGCCAGATCGGCCATTTTGAGTTTGCGCCCGCCAACATCCTGCCGATCGGGTGGTCGCTGGCCACCAACCTGCCTATCATCGGCGGCCTGTCGTGTTACGTGGTGAGCGTGGTGGTGTGGATCCTGGCCCTGTCGCGGGTCGAGGTCAGCATCGCCTACCCCATGCTGTCGATCGGCTATGTGGTGAACGCGGCCCTGGCCTACTGGCTGTTCGGCGAGGCGGTGGGCCCGCAGCGCCTGCTGGGCATTGCCATCATCATCGTCGGCGTCGTCATCGTGGCCCGCAGCCACTGAACCCTTGCATTCCATGGACTTTCTGCCCTTCACCCGCCCCTCCCTCGACGAGGACACCATCGCCGCCGTGACCGCCGTCTTGCGCTCCGGCTGGCTCACCACCGGCCCCCAGTGCCGCGAACTCGAAGCCGCGCTGTCGGCCTACGTGGGCGGCCGCCCGGTGCGGGTCATGAACTCGGCCACGGCCGCGCTGGAGATCGCGCTGCGCATCGCCGGCATCGGGCCGGGCGACGAGGTCATCACCACCCCCCTGAGCTGGGTGGCCACCGCCAACGTCATCCTGGCCGTGGGCGCGACGCCCGTGTTCGTCGATGTCGATCGCCAGACCCGCAACATCGACCTGGACCGGCTCGAAGCCGCCATCACCCCCCGCACCCGCGCCCTGCTGCCGGTGGACCTGGCGGGCCTGCCGGTGGACCGGGACCGCCTCTACGGCATCGCCCGCCGCCACGGCCTGCGCGTGATCGAAGACGCGGCCCAGTCCTGCGGCGCCAACTGGCAGGGCCGCCGCATTGGCAGCCTGGGGGATCTGGTGGCGTTCAGTTTCCATGCCAACAAGAACATGACCAGCGGCGAAGGCGGCTGCCTGGTGCTGAATGACGAGCACGAGGCCCGCCTGTGCGAGAAGCTGCGCCTGCAGGGCGTGACCCGCGCGGCCGACGGCGCCATGGACGTCGATGTGCTGGGCGGCAAGTCCAACCTCACCGACATCGCCGCCGCCATCGGCCTGGGCCAGCTGCGCCAGCTCGACGGCTTCAACGCCCGGCGCCGCGCCTTGGCCCGGCAGTACTTTGCCCAGCTCGATCCCGGCCTGGGCCTGGAGCTGCCGTTGCCTGAGTTCGAGCACGGCAACTGGCACATGTTCCAGCCCCTGCTGCCCTTGAGCCGCCTGCGCATCACGCGCGGGGAATTCATCGAAGCGATGCGCGCCGAGGGCATCGGCGTGGGCGTGCACTACCCGGCCATGCACCTGTTCACGCTCTACCGCCAGCGGGGCTTTGCCGAGGGCGACTTCCCGGTGGCCGAGGACATAGGCCGGCGTACCATCACGCTCCCGCTGTTCCCGGCCATGCAGGATGCGGACGTGCGGCGGGTGTGCGACGCCCTGGCGCGCGTCCTGCGCCCTGTCCTGATTCCCGCCCTGGTCTGATTGCTCCCATGTCTGCTCCGCTTGTGCTTTCCGTCGTCATTCCCGTCTACAACGAAGAGGCGGTGCTGCCGGCCCTGTTCGCCCGCCTGTACCCGGCGCTCGATGCGCTGGGCCTGCGCTACGAGGTCGTCTTCGTCAACGATGGCAGCCGCGACCAGTCGGCCCGCCTGCTGTCCGAGCAGTTCCACCAGCGCCCGGACGTGACGCGGGTGGTGCTGTTCAACGGCAATTTCGGCCAGCACCGCGCCATCCTGGCGGGCTTCGAATACAGCCGGGGTGAGCGCGTGGTCACCCTGGACGCCGATTTGCAGAACCCGCCCGAGGACATCGGCGCCCTGCTGGTGCAGATGGACGCGGGCCACGACTACGTGGGCTCGATCCGCCGCCAGCGCAACGACAGCTGGTGGCGCCATGTGGCCAGCCGGGCCATGAACCGCCTGCGCGAGCGCATCACCCGCATCAAGATGACCGACCAGGGCTGCATGATGCGGGCCTACAGCCGGCGCATCATCGACACCATCAACCAGTGCAACGAGATGAACACCTTCATCCCCGCGCTGGCCTACCAGTTTGCGCAGAACCCCACCGAAATCGTCGTGGGCCATGAGGAGCGGCAGGCGGGCGAATCGAAATACTCGTTCTACAGCCTGATCCGGCTGAACTTTGACCTGATGACCGGCTTTTCGCTGGTGCCGCTGCAGCTGTTCTCGATGGTCGGCATCATCGTGTCGCTGCTGTCGGGCCTGCTCGTGGTCTATATGGGCGGGCGCCGCCTGATCCTGGGGCCGGAAGAGGGCGGCTTGTTCACCCTGTTTGCCATCGCCTTCCTGTTGATCGGCATTGCGCTGTTCGGGATTGGTCTCTTGGGCGAGTACATCGGCCGCATCTACCAGGAAGTGCGCCAGCGTCCGCGCTACGTGATTGCTGCCGTGCTGGAACAGCGCGCGGGAGAGGGCGCATGAACGCCGCCTACCCCGCCGCCGACCTCGCCGCAGACGCCAACGCCACCCCGGCCCCGAGCGCCCGGCCCCGGGCCGTTGTCTTCGCCTACCACAACGTGGGCGTGCGCTGCCTGCAGGCGCTGCTGGGGCGCGGGGTCGAGGTGCCGCTGGTCGTCACCCACCAGGACAACCCGCGCGAGACCATCTGGTTTGCTAGCGTGGCCAAGCTGGCCGCCAGCCACGGCATTCCGGTGATCACGCCCGAGGACCCGAACACCGACGACGTGCTGGCCCAGGTGCGCGCGGCCCGGCCCGACTTTCTGTTCTCGTTCTACTACCGCTACATGCTCAAGGCGCCCCTGCTGGCGGCCGCGCCCCGGGGGGCGTTCAACATGCACGGCTCGCTGCTGCCCCAGTACCGGGGCCGGGTGCCGATCAACTGGGCGGTGATCCACGGCGAGACCGAGACCGGCGCCACCCTGCACCAGATGAACGAAAAGCCCGACAACGGCGCCCTCGTCGACCAGATGGCCGTGCCCATCCTGCCGGACGACAGCGCCCAGGACGTGTTCGAGAAAGTCACCGTCGCCGCCGAACTGGTGCTTTGGCGCTGCCTGCCCGCGCTGCTGGCGGGCACGGCCCGCCTGACGCCGCAAGACCTGTCCCAGGGCGCCTACTTTGGCGGGCGCAAGCCCGAAGATGGGCGCATTCCGCCCCAGCTGGGTGCTGCCGCGCTGCACAACTTCGTGCGGGCGCTGACCCATCCGTATCCCGGCGCCTTTGCCGATCTGCCCGAAGGCCGCCTGGTGGTCTGGCAGACGCGCCACGCCGGCCCCTTGCGGGATGGGGCGCAGCCGCCCTCGGCCGTGACCCTGTTGGTCGCCGAGGGCCATCTGCAACTGGTCTGCCCCGATGGCGGTGTGCTGCGCGTCACCGATGCCACCCTGGAGGGCGCCCCCCTGGAGGCCGGCCACTTCGCCACCCACTTTGCGCAGGCCGCCGTGTCCCTGGCCCGCTAAACCTCTGCGCCGCCCCCGCGGTCGCGCAGGGGGCAACGCCCTTCTTTGACTGAAAGAAACCCATGAAGAAAGTCCTGATTCTTGGTGTGAATGGCTTTATCGGCCACCACCTGACCCGCCGCATCATCGACACCACCGACTGGCAGGTGTTCGGAATGGACATGCACACCGACCGCGTCCAGGAATGGCTGGACCACCCGCGTTTCCACTTCTTTGAAGGCGACATCACCATCAACAAGGAGTGGATCGAATACCACGTCAAGAAATGCGACGTGGTGCTGCCGCTGGTGGCGATTGCCACGCCCTCGACCTACGTCAGCCATCCGCTGCGCGTGTTCGAGCTGGACTTCGAGGCCAATCTGCCCATCGTGCGCCAATGCGTGCAGTACAAGAAGCACCTGGTGTTCCCCTCGACCTCCGAGGTCTATGGCATGTGCCACGACGAGGAGTTCGACCCCGAGAACTCCGAACTCATCTGCGGCCCCATCAACAAGCCGCGCTGGATCTACTCCTGCGCCAAGCAGCTGATGGACCGTGTGATCCACGCCTACGGCATGGAGGCCGGCCTGAACTACACCCTGTTCCGGCCCTTCAACTGGATCGGCGGCGGGCTGGACAACATCAACACCCCCAAGGAAGGCTCCAGCCGGGTCATCACCCAGTTCCTGGGCCATATCCTGCGCGGCGAGCCGATCAAGCTGGTCGATGGCGGCGCACAGAAACGCGCCTTCACCTACGTGGACGACGGCATTGCCGCGCTGATGAAGATCATCGCCAACGAAGGCGGCAAGGCCTCGGGCCAGATCTACAACATCGGCAACCCGGCCAACAACTATTCCATCCGCGAACTGGCCACCATGATGCTGGCGCTGGCCGCCGAATACCCCGAGTACAGCGCCAACGCCGCCCAGGTCGAAATCGTCGACACCACCGCCGCCGCCTACTACGGCAAGGGCTACCAGGACGTGCAGAACCGCGTTCCCAAGATCGACAACACCCAGGCCGACCTGGACTGGGCGCCCCAGGTGGCCATGCCGGACGCGCTGCGCGGCATTTACGACTACTACCGTGACCAGATCGTCGCCTCGCGCGACCTGACTGCCTGAACCCCCGCGGGAACCACGGACCGATGCCTTTGCTCGCCCTCAAGATCGATGTGGACACCTGGCGCGGCACGCGCGAAGGGGTGCCGCGCCTCGTCGAATGCCTCCAGCGCCACGGCGCCGATGCCACCTTTCTGTTCAGCCTGGGACCCGACCACACCGGGCGCGCCATCCAGCGCGTGTTCCGCCCCGGCTTTTTGAAAAAGGTGTCGCGCACCTCGGTGGTGGAGCACTACGGCATCCGCACCCTGCTGTATGGCACCCTGCTGCCGGGGCCGGACATCGGACGGCGCGAGGCCGCCCTGATGCGCCGGGTGCAGGCGGCGGGCTTCGAGGTGGGCATCCACACCTGGGACCACATCCGCTGGCAGGACCATGTGGCCGGCAAGGATGCGGCCTGGACCCAGCGCGAAATGGCCCGGGCCGTCGAGCGCTTCACTGACATCTTCGGCACCGCCCCGCGCACCCACGGCGCCGCCGGCTGGCAGATGAACGAATCCGCTTACGCCTTGGAGCGCCGCTTCGGTTTCGACTACGCCTCGGATGGCCGGGGCACCCACCCCTTCCAGCCCGTAGACGCTGCAGGCCAGCCCCTGGGCGTGCCCCAGCTGCCCAGCACCCTGCCCACGCTGGACGAATTGATCGGCGTGGACGGGCTCACCCCCGCGAACGTGCACGAACCCCTGCTGGCCCTGACGGCCGCTGCGCCCCCCGCGCACGGCCATGTCTACACCCTGCACGCCGAGCTCGAAGGCATGAAGCTGATCGACACCTTCGACCGCCTGCTGACCGGCTGGAAGGCCCAGGGCTACCGGCTGGTGTCCACGGCCCAGTTGTTCGCCACGCTGGACGTGGCCGCCTTGCCCCGCCACCGGGTGGTGATGGGCGAGATCCCCGGGCGCAGCGGTACGCTGGCCCTGCAGGGCGAGGCCCTGGTGTGACGTTTTTTGGCGTTTTTTGATTTTTGACAGGGAATGGAATGAGCCAATTTTCAGGCCACCGCATCGCCATCATCGGCTCCGGCTACGTCGGCCTGGTCACAGGCGCCTGCTTCGCGGAAATGGGCTACCGCGTCTGCTGCATGGACATCGACGCCGCGCGCGTGGCCCAGCTGCGCACGGGCCAGGCACCGATCTACGAGCCCGGCCTCGAAGACATGATGCGCCGCAACCTGGCCGCCGGGCGCCTGCAATTCACCGATGCGATTGCCGAGGCCGTGGCGTTTGGCGAGGTCATCTTCATTGCCGTGGGCACCCCCCCGGGCGAGGATGGATCGGCCGACCTGCAGCATGTGCGCAGCGTGGCGCGCGACATTGGCCGCCACCTGAACGACTACAAGGTGGTGGTGGACAAATCCACCGTGCCGGTGGGCACGGCCGACAAGGTCAAGGCGGCGATTGCCGCCGAGCTGGCCGAGCGGGGCGTGGAGGTGCCCTTCAGCGTGGTGTCCAACCCCGAATTCCTCAAGGAAGGCGCGGCCATTGGCGACTTCATGCGGCCCGACCGCATCGTGCTGGGCGTGGACGACGAGCGCGCCGCCGCCATCATGCGCCGCCTCTACGAGCCCTTCCAGCGCAACCACGAGCGCATGCTGGTCATGGGCGTGCGCTCGGCCGAGCTGACCAAGTACGCCGCCAACGCCATGCTGGCCACGCGCATTTCCTTCATGAACGAGCTGGCCAACCTGGCCGAACAGCTGGATGCCGACATCGAGGACGTGCGCAAGGGCATGGGCTCCGACCCCCGCATCGGCTACCACTTCCTCTACCCCGGCATCGGCTACGGCGGCTCCTGCTTCCCCAAGGACGTCAAGGCCCTGATCGCCACCGGCAGGGAGCACGGCCAGACCATGCGCCTGCTGCAGGCGGCCGAAGAGGTCAACCAGCGCCAGAAGCACCGCCTGGTCGAAAAAGTGCTGGCCGAGTTTGGCGAGGACCTGCAGGGCCGCCGCTTCGCCCTGTGGGGCCTGGCCTTCAAGCCCAACACCGACGACATGCGCGAGGCGCCCAGCCTGGTCATCATCGACGCGCTGCTGCGCCGCGGCGCCTCGGTGGCGGTGTACGACCCCGTGGCCATGCCGCATGCCCGCCAGTTGCTGGGCCACCTGCCGCAGGTCCATTGCGCCGACGACATGATGGAACCCCTGGCCGGCGCCGATGCGCTCTTGATCGTGACCGAGTGGAAAGCCTTCTGGGCCCCCGACTTCGATGCGATCAAGGCCGCGCTCAAGCAGCCCGTGATTTTTGACGGCCGCAATATGTACGCCCCTGCCTTCGTGCGGGAGCAGGGCTTCACCTACCACGCCATCGGGCGCTGAGGGCGGGATCAGCCTGGGTTTGCTATATAAAAAATAGCTACTAGGGCAATCCAGCAGGGCAATCGCATCTAAATTGAGAAGGTAAGCTGGTGCAAAGTGTAGGTCTGTGAACCAAACTGAGCCTACCCTTGAACCTGCTGCAACTGCTCCAAGAAATTCCCGACCCTCGCGTGCAGCGCACCCGCCGCCACGAACTCATCGACTTACTGGCCATCGCCCTGTGCGCCACCATCGCAGGCGCCGACAACTGGGTGGAGACCGTGGAGTTTGCCCAGGCCCATCAGGCCTGGCTACAGCG